>NZ_CP029192.1:3083475-3391822 GCF_008642315.1 Streptomyces venezuelae
CTGCCCCGCCTTGCCGTCGTGCCCGGCGGCTCCACCAACGTCTTCGCGCGCGCCCTCGGGCTGCCCAACGACGCCGTGGAGGCCACCGGCGCCCTTCTGGACGCCTTGCGCGAGGGCAGTGAGCGCACGGTGGGTCTCGGGATCGCGGGCGGCACACCGGGCACCGAGGACGAGGCGGTGCCCTCGCGCTGGTTCACGTTCTGCGCGGGGCTCGGCTTCGACGGCGGCGTGGTGGGCAGGGTCGAACAGCAGCGCGAGCTCGGCCGGCGCTCGACCCATGCGCTCTACGTGCGTCAGGTGCTGCGCCAGTTCATCGACGAGCCCCACCGCAGGCACGGGATGATCACGCTGGAGCGGCCCGGCGAGGACCCGGTGACGGACCTGGTGATGTCGATAGTCTGCAACACCTCTCCGTACTCCTACCTGGGCAATCGCCCTCTGTACGCATCCCCGCAGGCGTCCTTCGACACGGCTTTGGACGTACTGGGTCTGAAGAAGCTCTCCACGGCCGCAGTGGCCCGGTACGGCACTCAGCTTCTGACGTCGACGCCGGAGCGGGGACCGCACGGTAAGCACGCGGTTACGCTCCACGACCTCACAGACTTCACCTTGCATTCAAAGGTTCCTCTGCCCCTTCAGATGGACGGTGACCACTTGGGGCTCCGGACGAGCGTGACGTTCACAGGCGTACGCCGTGCACTGCGTGTGATTGTGTGAGTAGAAGGGCCTAAAGTCCTTTCACTCGAACGTTTAAACCAGGGTCCACCCCATGGAAGTACGGCTGTGACCCAGCCGACACTGAGGAATCAAAAAAAACTTTCCTGAAGGGGTTGTATCCGCCGCCGAGGTTTGCGAATCTCTACATGGCGATCGGGACGGCCCGCAACATCGGCCCCACAGAGAGCCAGAACCCCTCCTCCACCACAGGTCCACACCAGGCAACTGGGCGTCGGCCCTTCCCGTGCGGGGGGATTCGTGAAAGCGTTCACATTCACAAGCAACCTGCATGTAATACCAAGGAGAGGTAGCAGCCATGGACTGGCGTCACAACGCCGTTTGCCGCGAGGAAGACCCCGAGCTCTTCTTCCCCATCGGCAACACCGGTCCTGCGCTGCTGCAGATCGAGGAAGCCAAGGCCGTCTGCCGCCGCTGCCCCGTCATGGAGCAGTGCCTGCAGTGGGCGCTCGAGTCCGGCCAGGACTCCGGCGTCTGGGGTGGCCTCAGCGAGGACGAGCGCCGCGCAATGAAGCGCCGCGCCGCTCGCAACCGTGCACGCCAGGCCAGCGCCTGACGCCCACACCCCCCACGAGCCTGAGCTTGGCGGCGCGTACAGCGCGTACGCAACTCCCGCCCCCGAGCCGCAGCCGCGCAGTACCCCCGATGCGCAACGCAACGTGAGCAGTGAGCCCCGGACCCATGGGTCCGGGGCTCACTGCTTTTGCGCGCTGCCTGTACCCGCTACTTGTCGCCGCGGACCGGGATGTCCAGGAGCACCTGGGTGCCGCGCTCCGGCGCCCGGACCATGTCGAACGTGCCGCCCAGCTCCCCCTCGACCAGGGTGCGGACGATCTGCAGACCGAGATTTCCGGAGCGGTGCGGGTCGAAGTCCTCGGGCAGACCGACCCCGTCGTCCTGGACGGTGATGAGCAGCCGCGCGTCCTTGGTGGTGCCGCCGCGCACCGCCGACACCTCGACCGTGCCGGTGTCCCCCTCGCGGAAGCCGTGCTCCAGCGCGTTCTGCAGGATCTCCGTGAGCACCATCGACAGCGGCGTCGCGACCTCCGCGTCGAGGATTCCGAAGCGGCCGGTGCGCCGGCCCGTGACCTTGCCGGGCGAGATCTCGGCGACCATCGCGAGCACCCGGTCGGCGATCTCGTCGAACTCCACGCGCTCGTCGAGGTTCTGGGAGAGCGTCTCGTGGACGATGGCGATGGAACCCACGCGCCGTACGGCCTCTTCGAGCGCCTCGCGGCCCTTGGCCGAGTCGATGCGGCGGGCCTGAAGCCGCAGCAGCGCGGCGACCGTCTGGAGGTTGTTCTTCACCCGGTGGTGGATCTCCCGGATGGTCGCGTCCTTGGTGATCAACTCCCGCTCCCGGCGGCGGAGTTCGGTCACGTCGCGGAGGAGGACCAGCGAACCGATGCGCGGCCCCTTGGGCTTGAGCGGGATCGCGCGCAGCTGGATCACGCCGTCGCCGCCCTCGATCTCGAACTCGCGCGGCGCCCAGCCGCTGGCGACCTTGGCGAGCGCCTCGTCCACCGGACCGCGGGACGGGGCGAGTTCCGCCGTCGCCGTGCCCAGGTGGTGGCCGACGAGGTCGGAGGCCAGACCGAGGCGGTGGTACGCGGAGAGGGCGTTCGGCGACGCGTACTGCACCACGCCGTCGGCGTCGAGCCGCAGCAGACCGTCCCCCACGCGCGGGGAGGCGTCCATGTCGACCTGCTGCCCCGGGAACGGGAACGACCCCGCCGCGATCATCTGCGCGAGGTCGGACGCCGACTGGAGGTAGGTCAGCTCGAGCCGGGACGGCGTGCGGACCGTCAGCAGGTTGGTGTTGCGGGCGATGACGCCGAGGACGCGCCCCTCCCTGCGTACGGGGATGGACTCGACGCGCACCGGCACCTCTTCGCGCCACTCCGGGTCGCCCTCGCGCACGATGCGCCCCTCGTCCAGGGCGGCGTCCAGGAGGGGCCGGCGGCCGCGTGGGACGAGGTGGCCGACCATGTCGTCCTGGTAGGAGGTGGGCCCGGTGTTGGGCCGCATCTGCGCCACGGACACATAGCGGGTGCCGTCGAGCGTGGGGACCCAGAGGACCAGATCGGCGAAGGAGAGGTCGGAGAGCAGTTGCCACTCCGAGACCAGCAGGTGCAGCCACTCGAGATCGGAGTCACCGAGAGCGGTGTGCTGGCGTACGAGGTCGTTCATGGAGGGCACGTGTGGAGCGTACCTTTCGCGTCCGGCGGCTCCCGTCGAGCCGCGGCGCCAGGGCGGGACCCTCAGCCCGCCCACGGCACCGCAGCCCTTCAGGTGCATCGGCCGCCAGAATGTGCGGTACTGAACAGCCGATCTTGAGGATCCGACACGGTCAGGGCAGAGAGTGCCGGTTCCTCGATCCGCTCTCCTGTGCGGGGAGGGCGGAGGCTTTACCCACGCATTGTGGACTAGACCATTCTCCTATGTCTATGCGTCGGCAGATGTTTGTTGTTGTCTCTTTCTCCGACAATCGGAGCCGACTTTCTCACATCGTCGGAGCCGACGCCGGGGCTTCACCGGAGGCGGACCGGGCCCGCGGCCACGCCGCCATGGCGAGATCGGCCACCGCCTCCAGATCTTCCCTGGTGGCGCCGTCCCTGGCCTGTTGCGACATCCCCTGGAAGACCGCCGCCGTATAACGCGCGAGGGCCCGGGGGTCGGTGCGGTCGGGCAGCTCCCCGGCGGCGACGGATGCGCGGATGCGGGACTCGATCTCCGTCACGTTCGCGTTCCGGCGCTCCCGCAGGGCCTTTTCCACCTCCGGCGTCGTGCAGTTGGTGGCCGCGGTGATGACGAGGCAGCCGCGGGGGTGGCCGGGGTCGGTGAACTCGGCCGCGGCCTCGTGCAGCATCCGCGACACCGCGGCGCGCGCGGTCGGCTCCTCGTCGAAGGCGCGTGTGCCGAAGGCTCCGTGCGTCGCCCCGTACCGCACCACGACTTCGTCGAAGAGAGTGCGCTTGTCGCCGAAGGCCGCGTAGAGACTCGGGGCGCCGATGCCCATGACCCGGGTGAGGTCGGAGACGGACGTCCCCTCGTACCCGTTCTCCCAGAACGTGCGGATCGCCTGCTCCAGGGCCGTCTCGCGGTCGAAGGAGCGGGGGCGTCCGCGCTGTTTCGTCGCCATGGAGTGAATTGTATAGCGGGCACTAGAAAAAGGGGACGGGTGTGGGGTAGCGTTCTTTCTGTAGCGACCACTAGAGAAAGAGGGGGCGCCCGTCATGGGTGTGCACACGAACACGAGCCGGCTTGTGGGGAAGACCGCGCTGGTCACGGGCGGCAGCCGGGGCATCGGGCGGGGCATCGCCGAGCGCCTGGGCCGTGACGGGGCGCGGGTCGCCGTGCACTACGGCAGCAATGAGGTGGCCGCGAAGGAGACGGTGGCGGCGATCGAGGCGGCGGGCGGCTCCGCCTTCGCGTTCGGCGCCGAGCTGGGGGTGCCGGGCGACGCCGAGGCACTCTGGGCCGAGTTCGACCGGCACGCGGACGGCCTGGACATCCTGGTGAACAATGCCGGCATCGGGCTGTACAGCCATGTGGGAGAGGTCCAGGAAGAGGACTACGACCGCGTGTTCGCGGTGAACACGAAGGCGCTGTTCTTCGTGGTCCAGAAGGGGCTCGACCGGCTGCGCGACGGCGGCCGGATCATCAACATCTCGTCGGGCGTCACGCGCATCGCGTTCCCGGTCACGGTGGCGTACTCGATGACGAAGGGCGCGGTGAACGTACTGACGCACACGCTGGCGCAGGAGCTCGGCCCCCGCGGAATCACGGTGAACGCGGTCGCGCCAGGCATCATCCGGACCGAGATGATGGACGGGATCCCCGAGACCCAGCGCGCGGAGATGGCGGGGTATTCGACCTTCGACCGGATAGGCCAGCCCGCCGACGTGGCGGACATCGTCTCCTTCGTGGCCTCGGAGGACGCACGGTGGATCACCGGTCAGTACATCGACGCGACGGGAGGTTCGGCGCTGGGCGTGTGACCGGGCGTTCCCGGCCCTCGGGCACGGTTCGACGGGCGGAGGCGGGGCGGAGAGTCGAGCATGTATCGAAGAGCGGCGGAATCGACTGTTCTGGCTGTGCAGCACTGCTGTTTCGGCAGCGCAGCTCTGCTAGATTGGTCTATACCACCAGTACTTTTCGAGCCCCTCTCCAGATCGGCAGGCCCAGCGTGGAAGTTGTCATCGTCCCGGACGCCACGGCAGGCGGCGAGCTCATCGCGGAGGCCATGGCCGCCCTGGTGCGTCGTAAGCCTGACGCCCTGCTCGGTGTCGCCACCGGCTCCACTCCCCTGCCCATCTACGAAGCCCTGGCGGCCAAGGTCGCGGCCGGTTCCGTGGATGCCTCGCGGGCCCGCATCTGCCAGCTCGACGAGTACGTGGGGCTGCCCGCCGGGCACCCCGAGTCGTACCGCTCCGTGGTCCTGCGCGAGGTCGTCGAGCCGCTCGGACTGAGCGAGACCTCCTTCATGGGCCCCGACGGCAGCGCCGAGGACGTGCAGGCGGCGTGCGTGGCGTACGACAAGGCGCTCGCCGAGGCCGGCGGTGTCGACCTCCAGCTGCTCGGCATCGGCACGGACGGGCACATCGGGTTCAACGAGCCGTGCTCGTCGCTCGCGTCCCGTACGCGCATCAAGACGCTGACGGAGCAGACGCGGGTGGACAACGCGCGCTTCTTCGACGGGGACATCGAGCAGGTCCCGCACCACGTCATCACCCAGGGGATCGGGACGATCCTGGAGGCGCGGCACCTGGTGCTGCTCGCCACGGGTGAGGGCAAGGCGGACGCCGTGGCCGCGACGGTGGAGGGGCCTGTCGCCTCGGTCGTGCCCGCCTCCGCGCTGCAGCTGCACCCGCACGCCACGGTCGTCGTGGACGAGGCCGCAGCCTCCAAGCTGAAGCTGGCGGACTACTTCCGGCACACGTACGCGAACAAGCCGGAGTGGCAGGGCCTGTAGGAACAGCGGATACGCGAGAGGGGCGCCCCCGGTGGGGGCGCCCCTTTCGTGTGTCGCGCGGTCGTGCGGCGGGTGGTCAGCCCCCGACGATGACCTCGGCCGCCGCCTCGCCGCACACGCGGGCGGCGCCGCGCGTCGCGATGTGGAGGGCGCCGATCGGGGCGGACTGGGGGACGCCCATCTCGACGACGACCGTGTCGGGCCGGGCCGCGACGAGGGTCTGGAGGGCGTCGGCCATCCAGGCGTGGCGGTGTGCGTCGCGGACGACGGCCACGATGCGGCGCGTGCCCGCCGCCGCGAGGGCCTGGCTGCCCGAGCCTTCGCCGGAGTACGTGGCGGACTCGGTGCCGGGGAAGCGGCGCTCCAGCTCGGCGGTGACGCCCCAGGGGGTCTCGTTGCCGACGGCGATGTTGGGGAGCGGGGAGAACGTGGCGACGTAGGGGGCCTCGGTGACCGGGGCCGTGTACGTCTCGCCGCGGGTGACCGTCAGCGCGCGGCGGGCCCCGATCAGGCCGATGCCGGTGTCGGGCGCGCCCCCCGAACGCTCGGCCGCGCCCGACACCTTCGACGCCGCGGCCCAGCCCGCGAGGGCCCGGACGCGGTCGGCCGCGTCGGCGAGCCGCTCCTCGGGCAGCTCACCCGAGCGCACGGCGGCGACGAACGCGTCCCGCAGCCGCAGCACGGTCCCCTCGTCCGAGGGGCCGCCGCCCGTGCAGATCGCGTCGGCTCCGGCGGCGATGGCGAGGACACAGCCGCGCTCGAAGCCGTACGTGCCGGCGATGGCCTGCATGTCCATGCCGTCGGTGACGATGAGGCCCTCGTAGCCGAACTCCTCGCGGAGCAGCCCGGTCAGGATGCGGCGGGAGAGCGTGCCGGGGTTGTCCGGGTCCAGGGCCGGGGCCAGGACGTGGGCGCTCATCACGGCCCGCGTGCCGGCGGCGAGGGCCGCGCGGAACGGCGCGAGGTCACGGGAGTTCAGGACGTCCCGGTCGACGTCGATGACCGGCACGGAGTGGTGCGAGTCGATCGCCGTGTCGCCGTGCCCCGGGAAGTGCTTGGCGGAGGTGGCGACGCCCGACGACTGCATGCCCTCGACGTAGGCGGCGGTGTGCCGGGCCACGAGGTCGGGGTCCGAGCCGAAGGAGCGTACGCCGATGACGGGGTTGTCGGGGTTGGCGTTGACGTCGGCCGACGGCGCCCAGTTGAAGTTGATGCCGCAGGCGGCGAGGCGGCGGCCGAGGTCGGCGGCGACCGCGCGGGTCAGCGCGGTGTCGTCGACGGCGCCGAGCGCGTGGTTGCCCGGGTAGGAGGAGCCGGTGCGGACCTCCAGGCGGGTGACGTCGCCGCTCTCCTCGTCGATGGCGATCAGGAGGTCGTCGCGTTCGGCGCGCAGCTGTGCGGTGAGCGCGGTGACCTGCTCCGCGGTCTGCACGTTGCGGCCGAACAGGCTGACGGAGGCTAGGCCCTCGTCGATCCGGTGGCGTACCCAGTCCGGCACGGTGGTGGTGCCGTCGAAGCCGGGCTGGAGGACGGCGAGGGCGTTGCGGGTGAGAGTGTCACCGGCGTGCGTGAGTGTCGTCATGTGCGGAGTTATCCCTTCACTGCGCCGTCGGTCAGGCCGCTCACGGCCCTGCGCTGCAGGAAGACGAAGAGGATGAGGATCGGGATGGCGAAGAGGGAGGCGGCGGCCATGGTGGCGCCCCAGTCGTCGCCGAAGGCGGTCTGGAAGCTGGACAGCCAGATCGGGAGGGTCTTGGCGTCCGCTTCCTTGTTGAGCACGAGGGCCAGCGGGAACTCGTTCCAGGCGGTGATGAAGCCGAAGAGCGAGGTCGACATCAGGCCCGGCGCGAGCAGCGGCAGGATCACCCGGCGGAAGGCCTGCATACGGGTGCAGCCGTCGACCATGGCGGACTCCTCCAGCTCCTTGGGCACGGCGGCGACGAAGCCGCGGAGCGTGAGGAGGGTGAAGGGCAGGATCATCACCATGTAGAAGAGGGTCAGCGGGATCAGGCTGTTCAGCATGTCCGCGTCGCGCACGATGATGTAGATCGCGATGACCATGACTTCCCAGGGCGCCATCTGCGCCAGCATGAAGCCGATGATGAAGCCGCGCCGGCCCTTGAACCGCATGCGGGCGAGGGCGAACGCCGCGGTCACGCCGATGATGAGCGAGAAGACCACCGCGAGGACCGTGACGGTGACGGAGTTGCCGACCATCGTCCAGAAGTGGTCGGCGTCGATCGCCTTCTTGAAGTGTTCGAGGGTGGCGTCGGTCGGGAACCAGACCGGGTCCTCGGC
Organism: Streptomyces venezuelae; assembly: GCF_008642315.1. Lineage (NCBI taxonomy): Bacteria > Bacillati > Actinomycetota > Actinomycetes > Kitasatosporales > Streptomycetaceae > Streptomyces > Streptomyces venezuelae. Next base: position 3,091,484 of record NZ_CP029192.1, read on the forward strand.
GATGATGTCGCCGGTCGGCTTGAAGGCCGTCGCGAACATCCAGTACACGGGGAAGACGCAGAAGACAAAGATGACGACGGCGACCAGGTTGGGCCACAGCCGGCCCATCAGCGAGCGCTTCACAGCTCGTCCTCCTCTTGCTTGAGCACGATCCGCAGGTAGAACGAGGTGATGGCGAGCAGGATGACGATGGTGAGCAGCGCGATCGCGGCACCCATGCCGAAGTGCTGGTTGCCCATGCCCTCGATGTAGGCGTAGACGGGAAGGATCTCGGTGAGCCGGTCGGGGCCGCCCTCGTTGATCGTGAAGACCTGCACGAACGCCTTGAAGACCCAGATGATCTCCAGGAACGTCGTGGCGTAGAGGAAGGGCCGCAGGTACGGGAGCGTCACCTGGGTGAACTGCTTCCAGGCACCGGCGCCGTCCAGGGCCGCGGCCTCGTACAGCTCCTTGGGAATGGTGGTCGTGGCGGCGTACAGGTTGATCGCCACGAAGGGGATGGACATCCAGACGATCAGCAGCAGGACGACGAAGAACGTCGAGTACTGCGTGGCGAGCCAGTCGTGGTCGGCCATCGACTCGAAGCCGACCTTGGCGAGCACCCAGTTGATGACGCCGAAGCGCTGCGCGAACAGCCACTGGTAGACCGTGCTCGCCGCGACGACGGGCATGGCCCAGGCGAGCACGAGGCCGAGCAGGAGGAACGTGCGCATCCGTCGGCCGAGGCGCGCGAGCAGCAGTCCCACCAGCGTGCCGAGGATCATGATCAGCACGACGTTGACGGCGGTGAAGGCGACCGAGCGGCCGGTGACCCGCCAGAAGTCCTCGCCGGTGAGGACTTCCTTGTAGTTGTCGAATCCGTTCCACTCCGTGAGGTGCAGAATGAACTGCCTCATGTTGAGGTTCTGGAACGACAGCATCCCGTTGTTGACCAACGGCCAGCCGAGCAGCAGCAGGGTGGCGATGATCGCGGGGGCCAGGAGCAGATAGGGCGTCAGGCCGGCGAGACGTTTTGAGGATGTCTTGGGGCCGTCCGACAGTGGACCGCCGTCCGGTGTCTGCACCTCCGTCGGGCCGGAGGGCGGCCGTTCGGTCTTCTGCACGGTCATGCTCGCCATCTCTTTCGTGGGCAACGCGAAGCGCTCTGGGCAGCGCGGAGAGCGCCTGGGTCGGCGCGGAGAACGCCGGGGTCAGCGCGGAGAGCGCCGGGATCGGCGCGGAGAACGCGGAGAACTCATGGGTACGCCGGGGGCAGCGGGGTCAACGTCACCCGCCGCCCCCGGCAAGAGGACGCGTCTTTACTGCTTCTGCGCCAGGCGCTTGTTGAGCTCGCCCTCGACCTGCTTCGCGGCCGCCTCGGGAGACTTACCGTTGAGCACCGCGGTCATGTAGTTCTTGATCGGGTTCGGCGGGTTCTCCACCGCGCCCCACTCCGGGATCAGCGGGGTGATGCCGCCGCCGGGCGTGGCGGGCGTCATGGCCTTGGCGGCCGGGTTGCCCGCGAGAGAGGACTCGAGGGACTGCTTGTTCGGGATCACGCCGCCTTCCTTGGCGAACTGGCCCTCGAACTTGTCGGACAGCGCGATCTTCAGGAACTCCTTGGCGAGCTCCTGCTTCTTGCTGGTCGCGGCGATGGCGAGGTTGGAGCCGCCGAGGAAGACACCCTCGGGCTTGTCCGCCGTGGCGCCGGGGATCGTGAAGTAGCCGATGTCCTTCTCGATCTTCTTGTCGGTCTTGATGGCCAGCGCGGCTTCCCACGGCATGGCGATCATCGCGCCGGTCTTGCCCTTGCCGAAGACCTCGCCCTGCTGCGGCGTGGCCTCGTCCTTGTTCTTGGGGGCCTTGGAGAGCTTCTGGAACTCCTGGTACGTCTTCATGGCCTTGGCGACCTTCGGGTCGCCCAGGTTGGAGACGTACTTGTCGCCGTCCTTCTTCACCAGCTCGGCGCCCTCACCGATGGTCAGGCCGACGAAGTGGTACCAGAACTGGCCGGGCATGTAGAGCGGCTCGGCGTCGGTCTTGGCGCCGATCTGCTTCAGGTCCTTGAGGAACTCGTCGCGCGTCTTGGGGGTGTCCTTGATGCCGGCGTCGGCCCAGATCTTCTTGTTGTAGATCACGACGCGGTTGAGGACGAACCACGGGGCGGCGTACTGCTTGCCGTCGATGACCGAGGCCTTGTTCATCGACTCGGTCCAGTCCGCGCCGATGGACTCCTTGAGGTCGCCGAGCTCGGCGAGGCCGCCGGTCTTGGCGTACGCGGCGGTCTGGGTGTTGCCGATCTCGAAGACGTCCGGCGGGTTCTCCTCGGAGAGGGCCGTGGTCAGCTTCTGCTGGATACCGTTCCACTGCTGGACTTCGAACTTCAGCTTCGCGCCGGTCTTCTTCTCGAAGGCGGCCGTGACGTCCTTCTGCCACTTGTCGGGCGTCGAACCGTCCATCGCCCAGAGCGTCAGGGTCTCGCCCTTGAAGCTGTCGGCTCCCCCGGCCTTCTTGTCGTCGTCGTCACTGCCGCAGGCCGCGACCGAGACCAACATGCCCGCGACACCGATGGCCGCTATGAGCTTGCGCTTCACGTTCACCCTCCTCAAGGGATGCCAGTCAACCCCCCACCCGCAGCGACCAAATGGACCGAGATCTGCCCGTGGGACTGGAACCTGGTCTTTAATGGTGTAGACCAGTACGGGGAGCTTGGCCTAGACCTTTAGGGGTGTCAAGGGTGTATAAGAAGGGCTGTCGCGTCCGTTATCGGACCGACACCTGAGCCGGCGGAGTCTTCCCACAAGCTCTCGACTTCGCTCGACCAGGGGGCGCCCCCATGGCCCGGTACGTGCCACGATGTGAGCCGCGACAGACGGAGGAGCCGGTGACGGCAGCAGCACAGGAGCCGGGAAGGTCGATCATGGGCAGTGAGGCGGGCAGTACCGCGGGCGAGATCGACGTGTCCCCGGAGGGCCCGAGCGTCGGGCGCACCGCGCGCGTGCCCAAGTATTACCGCCTGAAGCGGCATTTGCTGGACATCACCGAAACTCTGCCCCCGGGCACCCCGGTCCCCCCGGAGCGCACCCTCGCCGCCGAGTTCGACACCTCCCGCACCACCGTGCGCCAGGCCCTCCAGGAACTGGTCGTCGAGGGCCGTCTGGAGCGCATCCAGGGCAAGGGCACGTTCGTCGCGAAGCCCAAGGTGTCGCAGGCGCTGCAACTCACCTCGTACACGGAGGACATGCGCGCCCAGGGCCTGGAGCCCACCTCGCAGCTCCTCGACATCGGGTACATCACCGCCGACGACCGGCTCGCCGACCTGCTCGACATCACCGCGGGCGGCCGCGTGCTCCGCATCGAGCGGCTCCGGCTCGCCAACGGCGAGGCGATGGCCATCGAGACCACGCACCTGTCGGCCAAGCGCTTCCCCGCGCTGCGCCGCTCCCTGGTGAAGTACACCTCGCTCTACACCGCGCTCGCCGAGGTGTACGACGTGCATCTCGCGGAGGCCGAGGAGACCATCGAGACCTCCCTGGCGACCCCGCGCGAGGCGGGCCTGCTCGGCACCGACGTGGGCCTGCCGATGCTGCTCCTGTCCCGCCACTCGCTGGACGGCGACGGCCAGCCGGTCGAGTGGGTGCGCTCGGTCTACCGCGGCGACCGCTACAAGTTCGTCGCGCGCCTCAAGCGACCCACGGACTGACACCCGTCCGAGGTCTGGCGCGGGCCACCGCGCTGCTCTACGTTCCTCCCGTCACCGCACGACGCAGCTCATCGCACGATGAACCTCATCGCATGGTGAACGGGAGGACGACCCGGTGCGCAGAGCGAACCCCCGATCCATCGTCATCTGGTCCCTCGTCGCGCTGGTCGGCGCCGCGGGCTGGACCGTCCTGGCCCTCGCGCGCGACGAGGAGGTGTCGGCCGCCTGGATGGTGGCGGCGGCCCTCGGCTCGTACGCCGTCGCGTACCGCTTCTACTCCAGGTTCATCGCGTACAAGGTCCTGAAGGTCGACAAGAAGCGGGCCACCCCGGCCGAGCGGCTCGACAACGGCATCGACTTCCACCCGACCGACCGCCGGGTGCTGCTCGGCCACCACTTCGCGGCGATCGCGGGGGCGGGGCCGCTGGTGGGGCCGGTGCTCGCGGCCCAGATGGGGTACCTGCCCGGCACCATCTGGATCATCGCCGGCGTGATCTTCGCGGGCGCCGTGCAGGACATGGTCGTGCTGTTCTTCTCGACGCGGCGCGACGGCAAGTCGCTCGGGCAGATGGCGCGCGAGGAGATCGGCCCGGTCGGCGGGGCCGCGGCCCTGCTCGCCACCTTCGCCATCATGATCATCCTGCTCGGGGTGCTCGCGCTGGTCGTCGTCAACGCGCTCGCCGAGTCGCCGTGGGGCACCTTCTCCATCGCGATGACCGTCCCGATCGCCCTCCTGATGGGCTTCTACCTGCGGGTACTGCGACCGGGGCGGGTCAGCGAGGTCTCACTGATCGGCATCGCGCTGCTGCTGCTCGCGCTGGTCGGCGGGCGCTGGGTCGCCGAGTCGTCCCTCGCGGACACCTTCACGCTGGCGCCGTCGACGCTGGTCATCTGGCTGGTGGCGTACGGGTTCATCGCCTCGATCCTGCCGGTGTGGATGCTGCTCGCGCCCCGCGACTACCTCTCCACCTTCATGAAGATCGGCACGATCGTGCTGCTCGCCCTCGGCGTCGTCGTCACGCTTCCGACGCTGAAGATGGACCCGGTGACCGACTTCGCCTCGCGCGGCGACGGTCCCGTCTTCGCGGGCTCGCTCTTCCCCTTCGTCTTCATCACCATCGCCTGCGGAGCCCTCTCCGGCTTCCACGCGCTGATCTCCTCGGGCACGACGCCGAAGATGATCCAGAAGGAGACGCAGGTCCGGATGATCGGCTACGGCTCCATGCTGATGGAGTCGTCGGTCGCCGTGATGGCGCTCGTCGCGGCGTCGATCATCGACCCCGGCCTGTACTTCGCGATGAACGCACCGGCGGGAGTCGTCGGCGACACCGTCCAGGAGGCGTCGAAGGCCGTCGCCGGCTTCGGCTACTCGATCTCGCCGGCCGACCTGGCGCAGGCCGCGAAGAACGTCGAGGAGTCCTCGCTGCTCTCGCGCACCGGCGGCGCGCCCACGCTCGCGGTCGGCGTCTCGGAGATCTTCTCGAAGGTCACCGGCGGCTCGATGCGGGCCTTCTGGTACCACTTCGCGATCATGTTCGAGGCGCTGTTCATCCTGACCGCGCTCGACGCGGGCACGCGCGTGGGCCGCTTCATGCTCCAGGACATGCTCGGGAACCTCTACAAGCCCTTCCGGCGGATGAGTTGGAAGCCTGGGCTCGTGTTCACGAGCGCCGTCGTCACGGGTCTGTGGGGCTACTTCCTGTGGGTCGGCGTGCACGAGCCGCTCGGCGGGATCAACCAGCTCTTCCCGATCTTCGGCATCGCCAACCAGCTCCTCGCCGCCGTCGCCCTCGCCGTCTGCACCACGCTGCTCGTGAAGTCCGGACGGCTCAAGTGGGCCTGGATCACGGGGGTTCCGCTCGTCTGGGACGCGACGGTGACGCTCACCGCGAGCTGGCAGAAGGTGTTCTCCAGCGACCCGCGCGTCGGCTTCTTCCAGCAGCGCGCGAACTACCGGGACGCCATCGACGAGGGAAGGATCCTGCCGCCCGCCAAGACGATGGACGACATGCACACCGTCGTCACCAACTCCACGGTGGACGGCGTCCTTTCGGCGGCGCTCGCGCTGCTCATCGTCGTCGTCATCCTGGACGCGGCCCGGGTGTGCATCAAGCACGTCCGCGACCCCGCGGCCTCGCGGCTGAGCGAAGCACCGTACGTGGAGTCGAAGTTGACCGCTCCGGCCGGGCTCATCGCGACCCGGGAGGAGAGGCGGGAGGTGGCGCAGTGACGTGGCTGCTGCGCGGCATGCGCTGGATGCGGTGGTACGTACGGGAACTGACCGACGAGTCGGCGTACGAGCGGTATGTGGCCCACGTACGGAAGGAGCATCCGGCGGCAACCGTCCCCAGCCGCCGCGCGTTTGAACGCATGCGGACGGAACGGGAGGAGGCGGACCCGCGCCAGGGGTTCCGCTGCTGCTGAGCAGGTAACTTGCCTCGTCCGTTATCCGGACAGGGGTTCCATACAGCGAGACTGTGGCTTAGATTTCCCGCACGTTAAGCATGGGATAAGTGAGGGAACGGAGCCGCGATATGTCAGATGCGCCTGAAGTGAACAGACCGGTGGTGACGCCGGTCCGTGTGGTCATCGCAGCCTGCCTTGTCGCGCCCTTCGTGGCAATGCTCTGGGTGGGGTCGTACGCGAAGATCGACCCGACCTTCATCGGCATCCCGTTCTTCTACTGGTACCAAATGCTCTGGGTGCTCGTCTCCACGGCGCTCACGATGATCGCGTACAAGCTGTGGCAGCGTGACCAGCGCGCCCGCAAGGCCGAGCAGGCCCATGGGGGTGCCGGAAAGTGACCACACTCGCATCGGGCGGCGTCAACGGCGTCGCGCTCGGCGTCTTCATCTTCTTCTTCCTCGCCGTCACCGTCATGGGCTTCCTCGCGGCCCGCTGGCGCAAGGCCGAGAACGAGCAGAGCCTCGACGAATGGGGGCTCGGCGGCCGCTCGTTCGGCACCTGGGTCACCTGGTTCCTGCTCGGCGGCGACCTGTACACCGCCTACACGTTCGTGGCCGTCCCCGCGGCGATCTACGCGGCGGGCGCGGCCGGCTTCTTCGCCGTGCCGTACACGATCCTCGTCTACCCGCTGATCTTCACCTTCCTGCCGCGCCTGTGGTCGGTCTCGCACAAGCACGGCTATGTGACCACCTCGGACTTCGTGCGCGGACGCTTCGGCTCCAAGGGGCTGTCGCTGGCGGTCGCCGTCACCGGCATCCTCGCCACGATGCCGTACATCGCGCTCCAACTGGTCGGCATCCAGGCGGTCCTCGACGTCATGGGGATCGGCGGCGGCCCGGACACCAACTGGTTCATCAAGGACCTGCCGCTCCTGATCGCCTTCGCGGTGCTCGCCGCGTACACCTACTCGTCGGGGCTGCGCGCGCCCGCGCTGATCGCGTTCGTGAAGGACGGTCTGATCTACCTCGTCATCGCCGTCGCGATCATCTACATCCCGATCAAGCTCGGCGGATTCGACGAGATCTTCTCGGCGGCGAACGAGAAGTTCTCCGCGGCGAACGAGGCGGCGGGCAAGCCCGTCGCCGGCCTCGCACCCGGCGAGGCCGGGCAGTGGACCTACGCCACGCTCGCGCTCGGCTCCGCCCTCGCGCTGTTCATGTACCCGCACTCGATCACGGCGACGCTCTCCTCCAAGAGCCGCAACGTGATCCGCCGCAACACCACGATCCTGCCCCTCTACTCGCTGATGCTGGGGCTGCTCGCGCTGCTCGGCTTCATGGCGATCGCGGCCGGGGTCAAGGTCGAGAACGGCCAGCTGGCCATCCCCCAGCTGTTCGAGGACATGTTCCCCGACTGGTTCACCGGCGTCGCCTTCGCCGCCATCGGCATCGGCGCGCTCGTGCCCGCGGCGATCATGTCGATCGCGGCCGCGAACCTCTTCACGAGGAACATCTACAAGGACTTCATCAAGCCGGACGCGACACCCGCGCAGGAGACCAGGATCTCCAAGCTGGTCTCGCTCCTGGTGAAGGTGGGTGCGCTCGCGTTCGTCCTGACCATGGACAAGACGGTCGCGATCAACTTCCAGCTCCTCGGCGGCATCTGGATCCTGCAGACGATGCCCGCCCTGGTCGGCGGCCTGTTCACGCGGTGGTTCCACCGCTGGGCGCTGCTCGCGGGCTGGGCGGTCGGCATGGTCTACGGAACGGTCGCCGCGTACGGCGTCGCGTCGCCGACGCAGAAGCACTTCGGCGGCTCGTCCGACGAGATCCCCGGCATCGGCGAGATCGGCTACATCGGCCTCACCGCGTTCGTCCTGAACGTCGTCGTGACCGTGGTCATGACCTTCGTCCTGAAGGCGCTGAAGGCCCCCGAGGGCATCGACGAGACGTCTCCGGAGGACTACACGGCGGACGCCGGCGACCCCGGTGTCATCGAGGAACTGCCGCCGGCCACGGCGGGGGCGCCGGGCGGGCACTGACCCTTCCCTGCGTACGACGAGCGGGCCGCCGGAGGAATCCGGCGGCCCGTTCTCGTACTCCCCGACGCGAGAGACGACGCGAGAGACACAAGATATGGGGCTGCCACTCAGAGCCAGCACTAGATGTATGCTCGTGCTCGCTGTCGCCGCAGGGGAATCCGGTGCAAGTCCGGAACTGTCCCGCAACGGTAGACGTGTACGCATTTGTCGTGCGCGGAGTCCGAAGACCTGCCGGCAGTGCACCCGTGCCGTCCGGCCCGGGTGCCGACCGTCCGGGCCTCGTGGAATGGGCCGGTGGACGCGGTACGCCGCCCTGCCCGGGTGCGCCCGTGTGTGCCATCCCCTCCCCAGGCCCAGAGCCGAGCGAGGGAGAGCTCCACGTGACCATCGCGCCTGCCGAACCTGCGACAGCGCCGTCACCGCCGACCGCCGAGAGCACCGCGGGCACCGACGCGCCGGGGATCGCGCTGCTGCGCACCCTGACCGACCTCACCGCCGATCTCCCCGACGCCGACCCCGGCCGGGTCGCCGCCGCCGCGCTGCGCGGCCGTTCGGCCCGGGCCGACGAGGCGGAGCTGCGGGAGCTCGCCACCGAGGCGGCCGCGGGGCTCATCTCGGAGGACCCGGAGTACTCCCGGCTCGCCGCCCGGCTGCTCACCCTCTCCATCGCCGCCGAGGCCGCCTCGCAGGGCGTGCGCTCCTTCACCGAGTCGATCGCCGTCGGCCACCGCGAAGGCCTGATCGCCGACCGCACCGCCGACTTCGTGGGCGCCCACGCGGCCCGCCTCGACGCGCTCGTGGACGCCGCGCTCGCCGACGGCGCCGACTTCCGCTTCGGCTACTTCGGCCTGCGCACCCTGCACAGCCGCTACCTGCTGCGCCACCCGATCACGCGCCGGGTCATCGAGACCCCGCAGCACTTCATGCTGCGGGTGGCTTCCGGCCTGGCGGAGGACGGAAGCGCCCGCGCGCTCGACGAGGTCGCCGCGCTGTACGGCCTGATGAGCCGCCTGGACTACCTGCCGTCCTCGCCGACCCTCTTCAACTCGGGCACCCGCCACCCGCAGATGTCGTCCTGCTACCTCCTCGACTCCCCGCAGGACGAGCTCGACTCCATCTACGACCGCTACCACCAGGTCGCACGGCTCTCCAAGCACGCGGGCGGCATCGGACTCTCGTACTCCCGCATCCGCTCCCGCGGCTCGCTGATCCGCGGCACGAACGGGCACTCCAACGGCATCGTGCCGTTCCTGAAGACGCTGGACGCCTCGGTCGCCGCCGTGAACCAGGGCGGCCGCCGCAAGGGCGCGGCCGCGGTCTACCTGGAGACCTGGCACTCCGACATCGAGGAGTTCCTGGAGCTGCGCGACAACACCGGTGAGGACGCGCGCCGCACGCACAACCTGAACCTGGCGCACTGGATCCCCGACGAGTTCATGCGCCGGGTCGCCGCCGACCAGGAATGGTCGCTGTTCTCGCCCTCCGACGTGCCCGAGCTCGTCGACCTGTGGGGCGAGGAGTTCGACGCCGCCTACCGCGAGGCCGAGGCCGCGGGGCTCGCGAAGAAGAAGATGTCGGCCCGGGACCTGTACGGCCGCATGATGCGCACCCTCGCGCAGACCGGCAACGGCTGGATGACCTTCAAGGACGCCGCCAACCGCACCGCCAACCAGACGGCGGAGCGCGGCCACACCGTCCACTCCTCCAACCTCTGCACGGAGATCCTGGAGGTGACGGACGACGGGGAGACCGCCGTCTGCAACCTCGGCTCGGTGAACCTCGGCGCGTTCGTCGAGAACGGCGACATCGACTGGGAGCGCCTGGACGAGACCGTGCGCACGGCCGTCACCTTCCTCGACCGCGTCGTCGACATCAACTTCTACCCGACCGAGCAGGCCGGGCGCTCCAACGCCAAGTGGCGCCCGGTGGGCCTCGGCGCGATGGGCCTGCAGGACGTCTTCTTCCAGCTCAAGCTGGCCTTCGACTCCCCCGAGGCGCGCGCCCTCTCCACGCGCATCGCCGAGCGCATCATGCTCGCGTCGTACGAGGCCTCCGCCGACCTCGCCGAGCGCCACGGACCGCTCCCGGCCTGGGAGAAGACCCGTACCGCGCGTGGTGTGCTGCACCCCGACCACTACGGCGTCGAGCTGACGTGGCCGGAGCGCTGGGCGGCGCTGCGGGAGCGCATCGCCGCGACCGGCATGCGCAACTCGCTGTTGCTCGCCATCGCGCCGACCGCGACCATCGCCTCCATCGCCGGTGTGTACGAGTGCATCGAGCCGCAGGTCTCCAACCTGTTCAAGCGCGAGACGCTGTCCGGCGAGTTCCTCCAGGTCAACGCCTACCTGGTGGACGAGCTGAAGCGGCTCGGTCTGTGGGACGCCAAGACCCGTGAGGCGCTGCGCGAGGCCAACGGCTCGGTGCAGGATCTCGCCTGGGTGCCCGCGGACGTCCGCGCGCTGTACCGCACCGCGTGGGAGATCCCGCAGCGCGGCCTGATCGACATGGCCGCCGACCGCACCCCGTTCCTCGACCAGGCGCAGTCGCTGAACCTGTTCCTGGAGACGCCGACCATCGGCAAGCTCTCCTCGATGTACGCGTACGCCTGGCAGCGCGGCCTGAAGACCACGTACTACCTGCGCTCCCGTCCCGCGACGCGCATCGCCCGCGCCGCCGGCGGCTCGAACGCCGCGGCCACCGCTCCCGTCCCCGCCCAGGTCACGGCCGAAGACGCCGTCGCCTGCTCCCTGGAAAACCCCGAGTCCTGCGAGGCCTGCCAGTAATGTCCAGCACCACCAACTCCGAGAAGAACCTGCTCGACCCGGGCTTCGAACTGACCCTGCGTCCCATGCGCTACCCGGACTTCTACGAGCGCTACCGGGACGCCATCAAGAACACCTGGACCGTCGAGGAGGTCGACCTCCACTCCGACGTCGCCGACCTCGCCAAGCTCAGCCCCGGCGAGCAGCACATGATCGGCCGCCTCGTCGCGTTCTTCGCGACCGGCGACTCGATCGTCTCGAACAACCTCGTGCTCACCCTGTACAAGCACATCAACTCCCCCGAGGCGCGGCTGTATCTGAGCCGTCAGCTCTTCGAGGAGGCCGTGCACGTCCAGTTCTATCTGACGCTGCTCGACACCTACCTGCCCGACCCGGAGGACCGCGCGGCGGCCTTCGACGCGGTCGAGGAGATCCCCTCGATCCGTGAGAAGGCCGAGTTCTGCTTCAAGTGGATGGACTCGGTCGAGAAGCTGGAGCGCCTGGAGACGCAGGCCGACCGCCGCCGCTTCCTGCTCAACCTCATCTGCTTCGCCGCGTGCATCGAGGGCCTGTTCTTCTACGGTGCCTTCGCGTACGTCTACTGGTTCCGCAGCCGCGGCCTGCTGCACGGCCTGGCGACCGGCACGAACTGGGTGTTCCGCGACGAGACGATGCACATGAGCTTCGCCTTCGACGTGGTCGACACGGTCCGCAAGGAGGAGCCGGAGCTCTTCGACGACGCGCTTCAGCAGCAGGTCACGGACATGCTGAAGGAGGCCGTCGAGGCCGAGCTGCAGTTCGCCCGCGACCTGTGCGGCGACGGCCTGCCCGGCATGAACACCGACTCGATGCGCGAGTACCTGCAGTGCGTCGCCGACCAGCGCCTGCAGCGCCTGGGCTTCGCCCCGGTGTACGGCTCCGAGAACCCCTTCTCCTTCATGGAGCTCCAGGGCGTCCAGGAGCTGACCAACTTCTTCGAGCGGCGGCCCTCGGCCTACCAGGTCGCCGTCGAGGGTTCGGTCTCGTTCGACGACGAGTTCTAGACGCGCCCCGGTGTGCCCGCCGCCGTCCCGCGGGACGGCGGCGGGCACACCGGCGGGTCAGCGCGGTGTGGCCCGCAGGACGAGCCGCTTGGGGTGCAGGGTGATGCCGACCTGGGTGCGGGCGTCGGTCTCCTCGACGGGCCGCAGCCGCCACTTCGGGGCCACCGTCCCGAGGATCAGGGCGAGTTCTGCCAGGCTGAAGTGGTCGCCGGGGCACTTCCTGTTGCCGACGCTGAACGGCATCATCGCGAACTCCGGTACGTCCGCGGCGCGTTCCGGATTCCACCGGTCGGGGTCGAACTCAAGGTTCCGCTCGAAGGAACGCGGGTCGCGCTGCATCGCGTACACGCTGTAGACGATGTCGGCGTCCGCCGGAATCGAATAGCCGCCCAGATCGGTTTCGGCCACGGACCGGCGCGTGAATATCCAGGCGGCCGGCCGTATCCGCATCGCCTCGGTCACGACATTGCGGAGGTGCGGCAGGTCCTTGAGATCGCCGAATGTGATCGCCCGATCCGGGGCCACGGAATTTACCTCTTCAACCAACCGCCTTTCCTGCTCCGGGTGTTCGGTCAGGAGATGGAACGCCCACGCCAGCGTCGACGCCACATTCTCCGCGCCCGCCACGACGAGCGAAACCACGTTGTCGTGGATCTCCTGGTCGGCGATGGGCTCCCCGCTCTCGTCCCTGGCCCGCAGCAATTCGGCGAGCAGGTCGTCCGGCGCGCCAGGGCCGGTCGCGCGCCGCTCCGCGATGATCTCGTCGACGAGGGTGTGCAGGTCGGCGAGCGCGCTCTCGAACCGCCGGTTGGCGGGGGTCGGCACGCGGTGGAGCGGGCCGACCGAGAGCACCATCCTGCGGTAGAGCCCGTCGAAGACGGTGTGCAGCGAGTCGGCGATCCGGTCCGCCTTGTCCCGTATCGAGTCGACCTCCAGGAGCGAGCGCGAGACGATGCGCACGGCCGTGCGGAACATCTCGGCGCTCACGTCGACGGTGGCGCCCGGCTGCCAGCGGGCGGCCGTGGCGCGGGCCTCCTCCTCCATCACCCTGGCGTAGTCGGCGATGCGCTCGGGCCGGAACGCGGGCTGCATCATGCGGCGCTGGCGCCGGTGCAGCTTGCCGTTGCTGGTCGCCACACCCTTCCCGAGGAGCACCTCCAGGGTGTCCCAGAGCGGCCCGCCGACGATGTACTCGGGGTTCTTGAGCATGGCGCCGACCAGTTCCGGATCGCACACGACGTACGCGGTCCTGGGTCCCAGCCTGATCCTGACGAGATCTCCATGGTCACGCAGGGCCGAGAGGAAGCCGAGCGGGTCGCGCACCAGGTTCCATGCGTGGCCGAGGAGCGGGGCGCCGCCGCGGACGAGGGGCGGGGTGCGCAGCGGACCGGGGCCCGACGCGGAAGGGGCGGGTATCGCGGATTCGACGCTCATTCCTCACCTACCAGTTCGTTTTCCGCCAGGGCTTCTTCCGTCACATACGGGGGCACGGACCTGTCGTCCCAGCTGTCCACCCGATAGCGGCCGGATTCGTGATGGAACCAGTAGACGGACGAGAACCAGTTCCGCATGTTGAAGACGCATGATTTCACCGCGTCCGCGAGTTCCGCGTCGCCGTCTTCGCCTTCCGCCAATTCATCCGCGAACAGCAGTACTTCGCGCTCTGCTTCGACGAATTCCTTGACGCATTCGGTGACACGCCTGTGCACTTCGCGCACCGCTTCTTCCAGCGTCATTCCCTCGTGCTGAATGAGGCTGATCCCGAGATTGTGCAGTTCGTCCCCAGCGAGCTCTTTCGGGAGGGAGCACAAGTCGTTGTACCAGGCCGAGAAATCCTGGGTCGCCCGTGCCGCACGACGGTAGGCGGGGTGCTTGCGCACCGGGTCCGGCAACTCGTGGCGCGCCGTGGGTTCCAGGAGGTCGATCCACGCCCAGTGCGCGAACGTGAGCCGGCGCAGCTCTATGTACGCCTCGACGGTCGGCACGGTGCCGCAGCGCCGGTTCCTGAACTCCTGGTCGTACGCGTCGATCACCGGGTGGAAGTGCCGGGCGAACCTGGCGTTCCAGCTGGGACCGAGGAACGAGTACAGACGCAGCACGCAGTCCGCGAACCCCGCGACCAACGGGTCCCTGTGGTGCCGGTACTGCCGGGGCTCGTTGAGCGTGGCGTGCAGGCCCCGGCAGAGCTGGCGCCACTGGGCCTCCCGGCCGTGCACGGAGTCCCTGTCGTGCCGGTCGTCCCACGCGAAGAACCAGCTGCTGAGGTCCGCTATCGCGGTCAACAACTCGTCGGGCGCGCCAATGTAGTACCCCGCCACCAGATCCGTGTAGCAGAGGCTGTCCGCGTACCGCTCGACCTTGTCCGGAGGCATGAGCCGCATTTCTCGCAGCCAGGTCCTGGACTTCTCCTGAAGCTTTGGCCAATACGGATGCAGACGGCGAGGGAACGCTGCTTCGATCATCGGAACGGCCAGTGCCCGCGGCACTGATACCACGCGTGAACGTGGCCGCGTGTGCGGATGCGTATGTGAAGTGCTCCCGGAATATGCACGCACGAACAAACCCCTTTCAGCCGCCTGAGGACACGCGCCCCTCCCGCCGTACCGGGCGCGCGCCGTTGCGTATCCCCGCGCTTTCCATTCAGCACCACAACTGACCGTTCAGGGAACAGATTTGCGCCATTCACTACCCCAGGGTGCCGAGAACATCCCCTTACGTGACTGAATATGGATCACTGGCAGCTTGTTTTGCTCGCACACACGAGCGGCTACGCCAACGGCCCCTGGTCAGGAGAGAGTTCCTGCACCAGGGGCCGCTCGCGTCACGCGGTTCCCGCGCCCCTCGGGCGCCGCGGGAGTCAGCCGTTGTCCACCACGGGGTAGCGCGGGGTGCCTTCTTCCATCTGCCGCAGTGCGTCCTTGCGCTCCCTCTTGGAGAGGCGGTCGATGTACAGGTACCCGTGCAGGTGGTCCGTCTCGTGCTGGAGGCAGCGCGCGAAGTAACCCGTGCCGCGCACCTTGATGGGGTTGCCCTTCGCGTCCTGGCCGGTCACCTCGGCGTAGTCCGGGCGGGCCAGCGGCGCGTACGCGGTCGGGACCGAGAGGCAGCCCTCGCCCGAGTCGTCCAGGCGGCGCTTGTCGGCGGGCAGGTCCTGGAGCACCGGGTTGCAGATCACACCGACGTGGCGAACGCCGTCGTCATCCATGCAGTCGTAGACGAACACCTTCAGGTCGACGCCGACCTGGTTGGCGGCAACGCCCACGCCCTGAGCGACGCGCTGGGTCGCGAACATGTCGTCGACCAGCTTGGCGAGGTCGTCGTCGAAGGCCGTGACGTCCTTGCACTCCTTGTGCAGCACCGGGTTGCCGACGACCGTGATCGGCCGGGACGTGCCGCGCTCGCGGTAGGCCGTCTCCCGCTCCTCGCAGTCCTCGGTGTCGATGACGAAGCCCTCGTCGTCGACGGGGAGCACCCCGTTCGAGTACTGCTGCTCAGTGTCCTGCGCCATGTCCGCCGTACGCCTTCCTTGAAACCCTCAAGAGTTTGTGCCGGTACAGCCTACGGCGAAGTGTCAGCAGACCTCTTCGAGATCCCGCCAGTCACGGGAATCCGGGCTGTCCGCCACCCAGCCGTCGAGGAGGCCGCGCACCAGGCCCGCGGGAGCCGCCAGGCCGCACTCGCGCTCCGGCACCCAGAGCGCGCCCGGGCTGCGGTGACCGAGCGGGCCCGGGTGGCCCGGCTCGCTGTGGTCGTGCGGGTCCAGGTGCTCGCCGTCGCCCTCGTCGCTCGGCATGCGGGACTCGGAACACATCCGGCAGAGCAGCCGCACGGACGACGACCAGTCCTCCGCGGCGAAGCCGGCGTCGGCCGCCAGCCGCTCCAGGGCGTCCCTGTCGTCCTCGGTGGCGGCCTCCAGGAGGACCACCCACGTCGGCACCGGTGAGGGCGCCCACAGCTCGATCTCGTCGAAGACGGGGTACGAGTGCCCGTCGCCCGTCGTCCGCTCGCCGTGCGGGACGCCGTCGTGCAGCACGACCTCGCCCCAGCGGCGCCCGGAGGACGGCAGCGGAATGGACAGGACCTCCATCCGGGCCGGGTCCAGACGGCGGCCCCACACGACCTCGGCCTCCCCCTCCGGGGAGAGCCGCACGGCCGCGCTGCCCAGCTCCATGCCCGTCGGCTCGCCCGAGGCGGCCACACCGCCCGGCACCCGCAGGCCGTACGCCTGCCAGGCGCGGCGGGCCAGCGGCCAGTCCTGGAGCGCGGTCGCCGCGATGCCGACGTTCCACCAGTCGGGGGCGCCCGCGGACCGGTCAAGGAGCGCGACGGCGCGCAGCCCGGCGGCCCGCGCCTGCTCCCAGTCGTGCCGGAACTTGTGCAGCAGCGCCAGGTTGAACCAGGACTCGGACAGCCAGGGTTCGAGATCCGCCGCACGCGTGAGCAGCGCTCCCGCGTCCTCGTACCGGCCGTCGCCGATCAGCGTGAACGCGCGGTCGGTCGCCTGCCGCCATGAGGCGGAGGGCCGGTGCCGTCCCTTGCCGAAGATCCTCACGATTCCCGCCTGATTCCCGCCTGCCACGTATTCCGTAGGTCGCTCGTCGTCGGGGCGCGGCGTCGGGGGCCGTACCCCCGTGCGCCCCATTTCCTGTCTTCTTCGCATCCAACCACGGACGGTCGGACGGCCGCTCATTACCCATGGGTTACCCAGCCCGACGCAAGGTAAGGCCATGGGTGAGCCCGTCCCTCGACAGGACGCGCGCCAGGGACTCCACGACCTCCGGCTGGTAGTCGTGGCCCGTTGCCAGGCGGAGCCGCTCCAGGGCCTTGAGCGGTCCGTCCAGCGCCCCTGAGGGTCCTTCTCCCCGCGCCATCTCGTCGTACGCGTTCGCCGTCCGCACAATACGTGCGGTGAGCGGCTGTTCGCGGTACGGGTCGGCCTGCCGCTCCACGACGACGGCGACGGCGGCGTCCACCCCGGTCTGGCGGACGACGGCGCCGCCGAGCAGGGCTATTCGGCGCTGCTCCGCCTCGGGGAGCGCGAGGGTGGCCCCCTCGGGGACGGGGTCGACCAGGGAGAGCTGCCCGATGTCGTGCATGAGCGCCGCGTGCTCAAGGACGGTGAGGTCCGACTCGCAGAGACCGAGGTCACGCCCGACGGCCCGGCTGAGCCCGGCCACGCGGTGCGCGTGGCCCTGCGGGGTGTATCCGGCGATCTCGGTGGCCCTGGCCAGGGACGCGATGGTCTGCCGGTAGGTGGCGCGCACCGCCGCGTACCGCCGGAAGGAGAGCTGGGTGAGCAGCAGCGGAAGGCTGAAGACGGGCAGCGCCCAGAGCCCCGCCACGGCCACCGCGAGCGCCATCACGGCGCCGCTCGCGCAGACGGCGGAGCCGATGCCGAGCATCGCCCGCAGCTCCTCCCGCAGCAGCGGCCCGAACGGCCACCGGGTGCGGGCGTGCGCGGTCACGGCGGCGAGGACGGCGTCGCAGAGCGCGGTGAGGACGAGCAGGGCGACGATGACGAACGCGAAGTACGGCCCGTGCCCCACCCACTCCCCGAACTTGCCCGCGTTGTAGAGGGGTTGGAAGCACGCGGCGGCGAACCCGACGGTCAGCACGCGGCGCGCCGTCTGGTCGAGGGTGGGGCCGCGGCCGAGCGCCACGTTCGGCACCGCGCCGACGAGGCCGGCCGCGACGACCACGGCGAGCACCTGCAGCACCCCGTGGTGCGTGGCGTGCCCTGCGTTCTCGCCGAGCAGGGCGTACGCGAGGGCCCCCGCGGCGCCGAGCGGGGCGGGCTCCCTGTCTCCGCCGCTCCCCCACCGGGCCAGCTCGCCGAGGGCCATCAGGACGCCGAAGGCGAGGGCGGCCCGGCCCTCGGTCACGCCGTGCCAGAGGGTCCAGACGAGGGAGGCGCAGGCGAGCAGCCCGGCCAGGCAGGCGACCGCTCCGGGCAGCCGCGAGCGCCGCCTCACCGGGCCCCCGGGCGCACGGCGGCGGGCGCGGGTGCGGGCGCCGGTGACGGCAGGACCGGCGGCGGCACGGGCGCACCCTGCTCCGGCGCGCCCTGCTCCGGCACATCCGCCGTGACCTCGGGATGCCATCCGTACCGGTCGAGGGCGCGGGTGAGCGCGCCGACCATCACGGGGTCGAAGTGCGCGCCCGCGCACCGGTTGAGCTCGGCCACGGCCGCCTCGACGGGCCTGGCCCGCCGGTAGGAGCGGGTGGACGTCATGGCGTCGAAGGCGTCGGCGACCGCCACCACCCGCGCGCACTCGGGGATCTGCGGCCCGGTGAGGCCGTAGGGGTAGCCGCCGCCGTCCATGCGCTCGTGGTGGTGGAGGATCGCGGCACGCGCCTCGCCCAGGAACCCGATGCCGCGCACCATCTCGTGGCCGTACTCGGGATGGAGCTCGATGATGCGCCGCTCCTCCGGCGTCAGTGGTCCGTCCTTGCGCAACAGCCTGGTGGGGACGCCGAGTTTGCCGACGTCGTGCAGGATCCCGGCGAACCGGAGGACCTCGACGCGGTCGTCGTCCATGCCCAGTTCGCGGGCGATCAGCACGGAGGCGCGGCCGACGCGCTCGCTGTGCCCGCGGGTGTACTTGTCCTTGAGGTCGACGGCCTGCACGAGCGCCCGGATGGTGGCCTGGTGGGCGGCGCGCTCGCGGTGGTACTGCGCGAAGGCCCAGCAGGAGACGCCCATCGGCAGGAGCACGAGGAGCGCGGCCGCCGGGCCGTACGGACTGGTCCAGAGCACCGCCATCATCAGGCCGGCCAGTCCGTGCACGGTGACGGGCGCGAGCGAGCGCAGGAAGAGCCCGCGCCAGGCGGTCCGGGCGGGGACGCGTTCGGCGGTCACGAGGACGCCGCCGTCCAGCACGGTGAGCACGGCGGAGAAGGCGAGCACGGCCGCCCCCGCGGGCCCGAGGACGTGCGGGAAGTCGGGCCCCGCGCCCGCCGCGGGGCCGCCGAGCACCGCGTACACGCGCGCGGACGCCCAGGCGGCCAGGGCGAGTTGGGAGGCGCGCCACAGCCGACGCACCCACCGGGGCTCCCGGTCGATCCGGGCGAGCAGCGCGCCCGGCACGGCGACGAGCGCGGCGGCGGACGGCGGGAGCAGGAACACTCCGGCCAGCAGCACGGGAAAGAAGGTGCCGAGCCCGCGCGGAGCGTGCCCGCCGACGACGCGGCATCGGGTGATCTGCTCGCACCCGGCGTAGAGGACGGCGAGGAGTGCGACGGCGGGCCAGGAGGGGCGCGCGCCGGGGGCGGGCGCGGCACAGGCCACGCCGGCCAGGGCGACGCACAGGATGTAGACGCGGGCCCGCACCGGCACCGACCGCATGGAGTTCTCCTCCCCGTTCCGGTCCGGAGACTAGAACGGCGCTCTCCCTGCCAGCGCCCGGCCGTCGTTAATTAGCACGTTCGAGTGACGGGAGGGGAGAGCGGGCCGCGCGGAGCTTCCGAGAGCTCAGGCCTCGGATGCAGCCGTGGTGTCCTGCGTGATGTCCTGCTCGGGCACGGCCTGCCCGGAGCGGATGAGGTCGATGCGGCCCATCACCTTGGCCCGCAGGTCGACGGGTACGTCGTCCTGGCCGCAGCAGCGCTTGACCAGCTTCTTGACCGCCTGCTCCAGGCCGTACTTCTCCAGGCACGGAGAGCACTCCTCGAAGTGCGTCTCGAACTTGGTGCAGTCGCTGTCCGGCATCTCGTGGTCGAGGAACTCGTAGAGATGGTCCAGGACTTCACTGCAGTCAGTCTCGTGCGGCTCTCCGCAGCTCATGAGCCCGAGCCTTTCGTTCCGTTCGACTCCCCGGCACCCGCCGGGACGAGCCCGCGCTCACGGGCGTAGTCCTCCAGCATGCCGCGCAGTTGGCGGCGGCCCCGGTGCAGTCGGGACATCACCGTACCGATGGGTGTCCCCATAATGTCCGCGATCTCCTTGTACGCAAAGCCCTCTACGTCGGCCAGATAGACGGCGATGCGGAATTCCTCGGGGATCGCCTGCAGCGCCCGCTTCACGTCCGTGTCGGGCAGGTGGTCCAGCGCCTGCGACTCGGCCGAGCGCAGACCGGTGGACATGTGCGACTCGGCGCGTGCCAGCTGCCAGTCCTCGATCTCCTCGGCGGCACTGCGCTGGGGCTCGCGCTGCTTCTTGCGGTACGAGTTGATGAACGTGTTGGTGAGGATGCGGTACAGCCACGCCTTGAGGTTCGTGCCCTCGCGGAACTGGTGGAACGACGCGTACGCCTTCGCGTACGTCTCCTGCACCAGGTCCTCCGCGTCCGCCGGGTTGCGCGTCATGCGCAGCGCCGCCGAGTACATCTGGTCGAGGAACGTCAGCGCGTCCCGCTCGAAGCGGGCCGTGCGCTCCGCGGCCGTCTCGGACTTCTCCGAACTCTCTCGGGGCTGCTCCGCCTGGCCGTGCTCGGTCCCTGCGTCGGTCCCAGTGACCGGACCCACCTCCTCCAACGACGTGGTGAGGCCGAAAGCAGCCCCACTCGAATCGGAGGATAGACGACGACCCGCACCCCGCGCCGCCCGAATAGATGCGGTTTTGGGTGCGCTCAGCACCGTCCACTCCAGGTCAGCGGCGCTGGAGCGGTTCGGGCAGATGGTCGAACCCATGCGGCGGACTCCCTCTCGTACGAACAGCTGTCGACGGCGTTTACCGTCTGTCCGCCACAACAGAGGTCACGCGTCCAACATTCCCGCCCAACGGATGACTCCGTCCGTGATGCGCTTCACGGCCTCGTCCTGCCCGATGTCGACGCGCTTGGGCACAGCGAATCCGTGGTCGCCGAACGGGATCTCCACCAGTTCGTACGTGCCGTCGGGGAACTCGGCGGGCTTCCCGAACGGGTCGTTGCCGCCCTGCACGACGAGCGTGGGCACGCCGGCGCCGAGCAGTTCGTCGGCGCGGGACTTCTCGGGCTTGCCCGGGGGGTGCAGCGGGAAGCTGAGGGCGAGCACGGCGGCGGCGCCCAGCTCGGTGGCGGTGCGACAGGCGACACGGGCACCGGCGCTGCGGCCGCCCGAGATCACCGGCAGTCCCTGCTTCTTTAGCGCGGGCCAGATGCCGCGCCACCCCGTGTCCAGGGTCTTCGGCGCGGGCGCGAGCTTCTTGCCCGCGACGCGCCAGGGCTGCTCGACGAGGGCGACGCTCACGCCGTGCGCGGGCAGCGCGGCCGCGAGGGCCTGGAGGTCGCGGGCCTCGATGCCGCCGCCCGCGCCGTGGCTGACGGCCAGCAACAGGCGGGCGCTCCCGGCGGGGGCCGGGTGCCAGGTGATGCGCGCCTCACCGGCGTCGGTCGGGATGATCTCGCTCTTCGGTGCGTCCTTGGTCACGTACTGGGTCACGTCAGAAGAGTGTGCCCTCTTCGGGGCCGTCCAGCTCCTTCAGCAGCTCCGGGCCGTTGTTGCGGACGTTGCTGACGGCGGTGGACACCGGGAAGGCCCGCATCAGTCCGTGCGGCGGCGGCTCCAGGAGGGTGCGCAGGTCCTCGACGTCCGTGCGGGACGGGTCGAGCCAGGCGTCCCAGCGGTCCGGCGTCAGCATGAGCGGCATGCGCGGGTGGATGTCCGCGAGCGAGCGCGGGCCCTCGTCGGGAGCGACGGCGAGCGGCGCGGTCTCCGCCTCCGTGGTGATCACCGTGCACGTCACCCACCAGGCGAGGGGGTGCTCGTCGGGCAGGGTCTTGTCCCGCCAGAATTCGTAGAGCCCCGCCATGGCGAAGACCGAGCCGTCGGCGGGCGTCACGAAGTAGGGCTGCTTGCGCGGCCGCTTCTTCTTGCCCTCGACCTCCAGCTGCCGCTCCTCGGGCGCGGTCACCCACTCGTAATAGCCGTCGGCCGGGATGACGCAGCGGCGGGAGGTGAAGGCACGCCTGTAGGAGGGCTTCTCGTGCACGGTCTCCGCGCGGGCGTTGATCATCCGGGCGCCGCCCTCGGGCGTCTTGGACCAGGACGGCACGAGTCCCCACTTCAGGGTGCGCAGCTGGCGAACCGGAGAGGGGTCCTCGGCGTCTTTCAGAGGACGGTCCAGAACCGCGTAGACCTCCTTCGTGGGAGCCACGTTGAAATCGGGGGCGAGCGCCTCCTCCGGCTCCCACTTCTCGATCTCGAAGATTCCCGCGAGATCCTCGGGCCCACGACTGGATGCATACCGTCCGCACATACGTGCCAGACTGCCAGACCCCGTACGACCAGAGGAGCCGGTCCAGCCAATGGCCCTGGAAATGGAAAGCACCGCCAACGCCAGCCTGACCGACCTCTGGGACCGCGTCTTCGGCACACAGGCCGCGCCCGAGCAGTGGCTGGTGATCGCGGCGGGCGTCGTGGCCCTCGCGGTCGTCGTGCCGCACAACATATGGCGCCTCGCCCGCAACGCGATCACCATCGCGCACGAGGGCGGCCACGGCCTGGTCGCGCTCCTCACCGGGCGGCGCCTCGACGGCATCCGGCTGCACTCGGACACCTCCGGCCTGACCGTCTCGCGCGGCAAGCCCACCGGCCTCGGCATGATCCTCACCGCGGCCGCCGGCTACACCGCTCCCCCGCTGCTCGGCCTCGGCGGCGCGGCGCTGCTCGACTCGGGACGCATCACGGCGTTCCTGTGGATCGCGACGGCCCTGCTCGTCGTGATGCTGGTGATGATCCGCAACGCGTACGGCGCCCTGACGGTGATCCTCACCGGCGGCACGTTCCTGGTGGTCTCCTGGCTGGCTACCACGGACGTGCAGGCGGCGTTCGCGTACGCGGTGGTGTGGTTCCTGCTCCTGGGAGGTGTGCGTCCCGCCTTCGAGCTGCAGTCCAAGCGCAGGCGCGGGGGCGCGGGCGACTCGGACGCGGACCAGCTCTCCCGGCTCACGCACGTTCCGGCGGGCATGTGGCTCTTCCTCTTCCACGCCGTCTCGCTCTGCTCCCTGATGGGCGGGGCCCGCTGGCTCCTGGACGTCTGAGCGGCGTCACCGCGAGCCACTAAAGTGAGGGCATGACCGAAACCCCGGCGCACACCGCCCTCTGGCCCGCCCCGCACGCAAGCGGAGCCGTCACCGCGACGGTCCACGTCCCCGGTTCGAAATCGGTCACCAACCGTGCGTTGGTCCTGGCCGCGCTGGCCGCCGAGCCGGGCTGGCTGCGCCGCCCGCTGCGCTCCCGGGACACCCTGCTGATGGCGGGCGCGCTGCGCGCGATGGGCGTCGGCATCGAGGAGACCGTGTCGTCGAGCTCATCCGTCGCGGGCGGTCAGGACGGCACCGGCGAGGCGTGGCGCGTGATCCCCTCGGGCCTGCACGGCCCGGCCACGGTCGACGTCGGCAACGCCGGCACGGTCATGCGGTTCCTGCCGCCGGTCGCCGCCCTCGCCGACGGCCCCATCCACTTCGACGGCGACCCCCGTTCGTACGAGCGTCCCCTGCACGGCGTCATCGACGCGCTGCGCGTGCTCGGCGCCCGCATCGACGACACGCGGGGCGCGCCCGGCGCGCTGCCGCTGACCGTGCACGGCTGCGGCGCCCTGGAGGGCGGCCGGGTCGAGATCGACGCGTCGTCGTCCTCGCAGTTCGTGAGCGCCCTGCTGCTCTCGGGCCCGGGCTTCAACCAGGGTGTGGAGGTCCGGCACGTGGGCGACGCCCTGCCGTCGATGCCGCACATCCGGATGACCGTCGACATGCTGCGCTCGGTCGGCGCCCAGGTCGACACCCCCGAGGCGGGCGGCGAGCCGAACGTGTGGCGGGTCACCCCCGGCGCCCTGCTCGGCCGCGACCTGACCGTCGAGCCCGACCTGTCGAACGCCCAGCCGTTCCTGGCCGCCGCCCTGATCACCGGCGGCACGGTCACGATCCCCGACTGGCCGGCGCACACCACGCAGCCCGGCGACGCGCTGCGCGAGATCTTCACCGAGATGGGCGGCTCCTGCGAGCTGACCGAGCAGGGCCTGGTCTTCACCGGCTCCGGGTCGGTCCACGGCATCGACGTGGACCTGAGCGAGGTCGGCGAGCTCACCCCCGGCATCGCGGCGGTCGCGGCCCTCGCGGACTCCCCCTCGACGCTGCGCGGCGTCGCCCACCTGCGTCTGCACGAGACGGACCGCCTGGCCGCGCTCACCAAGGAGATCAACGAGCTCGGCGGCGACGTCACCGAGACCGCCGACGGCCTGCACATCAAGCCGCGCCGGCTGCACGGCGGCATCTTCCACACGTACGACGACCACCGCATGGCGACCGCGGGCGCGATCATCGGCCTCGCCGTGGACGGCGTGCAGATCGAGAACGTCGCGACGACGGCGAAGACGCTCCCGGACTTCCCCGACCTCTGGACCGGGATGCTGGGGAACTGACGGGCGGATCGAGAACCATGCGCCGCTACGGCAAGAACCCCGACGAGGACGACATCCGCGTCCGCCCCAACCGCAAGGGCAACCGCCCCCGCACCCACATCAGGCCCAAGCACGAGGACGCGGCCGAGGGCATGGTCCTCACCGTCGACCGCGGCCGGCTCACCGTCCTGGTCGACGACCGGATCGTGATGGCGATGAAGGCCCGCGAGCTGGGCCGCAAGGCCGCCGTGGTGGGTGACAGGGTCGCGGTCGTCGGGGATCTCTCCGGCAAGAAGGACACGCTCGCGCGGATCGTGCGGATCGCGGAGCGCTCCTCCGTCCTGCGGCGCACCGCGGACGACGACGACCCGTACGAGCGGGTGGTCGTCGCCAACGCCGACCAGCTGGCCATCGTCACGGCCCTCGCCGACCCCGAGCCGCGGCCGCGCCTGATCGACCGGTGCGTCGTGGCGGCGTACGACGGCGGTCTGGAGCCGATCCTCGTGCTCACCAAGTCGGACCTGGCGCCCGCCGACAAGCTCCTGGAGACGTACGCCTCCCTGGACATCCCCTATGTCGTCACCAGCCGCGAGGAGTTCACCGACGGCGCGGAGCTCGCGCGCGTCCACGAACTGCTCGACGGCAAGGTCACCGCGTTCGTGGGGCACTCCGGCGTCGGCAAGACGACGCTCGTCAACGCGCTGGTCCCGCAGGAGCGGCGGCGGACGACGGGGCACGTCAACGCGGTCACGGGCCGCGGCAGGCACACGACCACCTCCGCCCTCGCGCTCCCCCTGGAGGGTTCCGACGGGTGGGTGATCGACACTCCCGGCGTGCGGTCGTTCGGCCTCAACCACGTCGACCCGTCGCGCGTCATCCTCGCCTTCCCCGATCTGGAGCCGGGGACGGTGGAGTGCCCGCGCGGCTGCTCCCACGACGAGAAGGACTGCGCGCTGGACGCGTGGGTGGCCGACGGGCACGCGGATCCGTCTCGCCTGTACTCCCTGCGCAGGCTGCTCGCCACCCGGGAGCGACGCGAGGGCGACTGACCTCACCGTTGTTTGCGCCTTGTCGGCAAAGGTAAATGCATAATCGCACCAAGCCGGATTCAAGCCAGACGAAGCGGCCTCGGGACGCGGGCGAGTACGGGAGGCAAGGACATGGCGTGGCTGCTGGTCATCGTCGCGGGGATCCTCGAGACCGGCTTCGCGGTCTGTCTCAAGCTGTCGCACGGTTTCACCAGGCTCTGGCCCACGATCGCGTTCGCCTGCTTCGCGCTCGGCAGCTTCGGTCTGCTGACGCTCGCGCTGCGGAAGCTGGACGTGGGTCCCGCGTACGCGGTCTGGACGGGCATCGGCGCGGCGGGCACGGCCATCTACGGGATGATCTTCCTCGGTGACCTGGTCTCCACGCTGAAGATCGTCTCGATCTCCTTCGTCATCATCGGCGTGATCGGCCTGCAGCTTTCGGGCTCGGCGCACTGAACCCCGTGCGCGTACGCCTACTTGGCGGCCACCCAGCGCCCGATGGCCCCGCGGACCACCTCCGCGGGGTCGTCGTCGTTTCCGGCGGGCGCGACGACGTAGGACAGGGCGAGGCGGACGGCGCTCTCGCAGGCGCGGGCGAGATCGGGGTCCCTGACGCGGCCCCGGCCGCCGAGTGCGAGCACCGTGCGGTCCCGTACGAGGGCCAGCAACTCCCCGGACGAGGGCACCCCGGCGTCGGCGCGGCGCTGCGCGGGCACCGACGAGGTCGATCCGGCGGCGCGGCTCGGCGCGGGCAGCCGCTCGCTCCAGCAGCCGGTGAGCGCGGCCCGGACCAGCACGTTGGTGCGGGCGGCGCCCACCGTCCACGCGGCGACGGCGGCGAGCCGGTCGGCGGGTTCGCGCTCCTCGGCGAGGGCGCGTTCGACGCCGTGGAGATAGCCGTCCGTCTCGCGCCGCAGCAGGGCACGGGCGAGGCCGTCCTTGCTGCCGAACTCGTTGTAGAGGGTCTGCCGGGAGACCCCGGCGGTCGCCGCCACATCGACCATGCGGACACCGGGCCACGGCCGTCGCGCGAGCGCTGTGTACGCCGCGTCCAGTAAGGATTCCCGTGCTGCAGGCATCGTCGCCTCCGGGTCAGAGCGGCTCCCGTGCCAGAGTTGACGCGCTCGGCGGCACTGTCAATAGCTCCGGCAGCATGGGAGCGGTGCCCGCGACACGGCCCTGTGGATCGTGTCGATCGAGATCGATACTGTTCACCCATGCCCGACTACCACGATGATCTGCGTCTCGCCCACGTCCTCGCGGACGCCGCCGACGCCGCGACCATGGACCGGTTCAAGGCCCTCGACCTGAAGGTCGAGACCAAGCCGGACATGACGCCGGTGAGCGAGGCCGACAAGGCCGCCGAGGAGCTGATCCGTGGCCACCTCCAGCGGGCCAGGCCACGCGACGCGATCCTCGGCGAGGAGTACGGCGTCGAGGGCACGGGACCGCGCCGCTGGGTGGTCGACCCGATCGACGGCACCAAGAACTACGTACGCGGCGTCCCGGTGTGGGCCACCCTGATCGCCCTGACGGAAGCGGGCGAGGGCGGCTACCAGCCGGTGGTCGGCATCGTCTCGGCGCCCGCGCTCGGCCGCCGCTGGTGGGCCGCGAAGGGCGGCGGCGCCTACACGGGCCGGTCGCTCACCTCGGCGACGCCGCTGCGGGTCTCCAAGGTCTCCCGGCTCGGAGACGCCTCGCTGGCGTACTCCTCGCTCTCCGGCTGGGAGGAGCAGGGCCGCCTCGACGGCTTCCTCGACCTCACGCGGTCGGTCTGGCGCACGCGCGGATACGGCGACTTCTGGCCGTACATGATGGTCGCCGAGGGCTCGGTCGACCTCTGCGCGGAGCCTGAGCTCTCGCTGTGGGACATGGCGGCGACCGCGATCGTGGTGACGGAGGCGGGCGGTACCTTCACCGGCCTCGACGGCAGGCCCGGCCCGCACAGCGGCAACGCGGCGGCCTCGAACGGCCTGCTCCACGACGAACTGCTCGGCTATCTCAACCAGCGGTACTAGTCGCGACCAGCGGTCGCGGGCGTCGCCAGCGGCAGCGGTCGTGGGCGTCGCCGGGTGTGAACTCACCCCGCCCGGCCCCTTGCTGCCCTCCTGCGGGGCTGCGACTCTATGAGTCCCCCCACTTGTGAACTTGTGAAACCGTTCTCCAGCAGGTAGCGGAGGCAATCCTTCGCCCACCGGGAGGCCTCGGTTTCGCCAAGGAGGTGGCTCACGCCCATGCTCGTCCGCGACGCCATGAGCACGGTGGTCCTGACCATCGGCCCCACCCACACCCTGCGCCAGGCGGCCAGGCTGATGTCAGCGCGCCACGTCGGAGCGGCTGTCGTCCTCGACCCCGACACCTACGGGCTCGGCATCCTGACCGAGCGCGACGTCCTCAACTCGCTCGCCCTCGGCCAGAGTCCGGACACCGAGATCGCCGGCACCCACACCACGACCGAGGTCGTCTTCGCCACCCCGGCGTGGACCCTGGAGGAAGCGGCGGACGCCATGGCGCACGGCGGCTTCCGGCATCTGATCGTCATGGAGGGAAACGAACCCACGGGCATCGTCTCGGTGCGCGACATCATCCGCTGCTGGGCGCCCGACCGGCGCGCGACGGCCCAGCTGACGGGGTGACGGAACGGCGGCGGGCCGGCCCCCCGAAGGGGAACCGGCCCGCCGTCTCTCTACGACAAGTGGTACTGGTCAGCCGCGCAGGGCCTGGACCGCGGCCTCCAGCCGCTTGCCGAAGTCTCCGTCGGCCTGACGGAAGTTGTTGACCGCGCGGTCCACGATGTCCTCGCGCGAGACCTTGGCGAGGAAGCCCGCCAGGTTGTCGACCAGACGGCCCTTCTCGTCCTCGGACATCAGGCGGTAGAGGTTGCCCGCCTGCACGAAGTCGTTGTCCTCGGCGTGCCGGGGCGTCTCGTGGTTGCCCGTGGCACCGGTGACGGGCGTGGGCTGCCACAGCGCACGGTCCGTCTGGAACGGGCCGCCGAAGCTGTTCGGCTCGTAGTTCTTCGCGCCCTTGTGGCGGCCGTCGTACAGGAAGCCGTCACGGGAGTTGGTGCGCGCCTCAGTGGCGTGCGGGCGGTTCACCGGCAGGTGGTCGGCGTTGATGCCGACGCGGTAGCGGTGGGCGTCGCCGTACGCGAAGAGACGGCCCTGGAGCATCTTGTCCGGGGACGGGCCGATGCCGGGCACGAAGTGCGCGGGCGAGAAGATGCTCTGCTCGACCTCGGCGAAGACGTTCTCCGGGTTGCGGTTGAGCTCCAGCTTGCCGATCTCGATCGGCGGGTAGTCCGCGTGCGGCCACACCTTGGTGAGGTCGAACGGGTTGAAGCGGTAGGTCGCCGCGTCCGCCGCCGGCATGATCTGCACCTGCACGGTCCAGGACGGGAACTCGCCGCGCTCGATCGACTCGCGCAGGTCGCGCTGGTGGGAGTCGGGGTCCTCACCGGCGAGCTTGTTGGCCTCGTCCTGGGTGAGGTTCTTGATGCCCTGGTCGGTCTTGAAGTGGTACTTGACCCAGAAGACCTCGCCGGCCTCGTTGTTCCACTGGAACGTGTGCGAGCCGAAGCCGTCCATGTGGCGGTACGAGGCGGGGATGCCGCGGTCGCCGAAGAGCCAGGTCACCTGGTGGGTGCTCTCCGGGCTGAGGCCCCAGAAGTCCCAGACGTTGTCCGCCTCCTGCGAGCCCGAGTAGGGGTCCCGCTTCTGGGTGTGGATGAAGTCGGGGAACTTGATGGCGTCCCGGATGAAGAAGACCGGGGTGTTGTTGCCGACGAGGTCGTAGTTGCCCTCTTCGGTGTAGAACTTCAGCGCCCAGCCGCGCGGGTCGCGCACCGCGTCGGCCGCGCCGAGGTTGCCGGCCACGGTGGAGAAGCGCAGGAACGTCTCGGTCTGCTTGCCGACCCCGGAGAGGAACTTGGCGCGCGTCCACTGCGAGACGTCACGGGTGAGCGTGAACGTGCCGTACGCACCGGCGCCACGGGCGTGCACCACACGCTCCGGGATCCGCTCGCGGTTGAAGTGGGCGAGCTTCTCGAGCAGCAGCTGGTCCTGCACGAGGACCGGGCCGCCGAGACCCGCGGTCTCACTGTTCTGGTTGTCGGCGACCGGCGCGCCGGCCTCCGTGGTGAGCGGTCCCTGCGTCACGTGCGCCTCCTGCGTCATACCTGCAAGTCCTGTCCTTGGCGTGCTGCCCATGGCGTGCCTTCGGCCTCGCCGTACTCGATCCTACGATAGACTTTGTCTAAGTCAAGCGACAATCCAAAGTCACACCCGTTCGGGATTTAGGTCCCCCGCCTGTTAGGCTGGCTTCCATGAGTGACCTGTTGGAACGACTGCGCGGACGCGGTTGGCGCATGACGGCGCAGCGACGCGTCGTGGCCGAGGTCCTCGACGGGGACCACGTCCACCTCACGGCGGACGAAGTGCATGCCCGCGCCGCGGACAAGCTGCCCGAGATCTCCCGGGCCACCGTCTACAACACGCTGGGCGAGCTGGTGACCCTCGGCGAGATCCTCGAGGTCTCGACGGACCGCCGCGCCAAGCGGTACGACCCGAACGCGCACCGCCCCCACCAGCACCTGGTCTGCGCCCGCTGCGGCGCGATCCGTGACGTGCACCCCACGGGCAACCCGCTGGCCAGCCTCCCCGACTCGGAGCGCTTCGGCTTCACGGTCGAGGACGTCGAGGTCACGTACCGCGGCGTCTGCCCGAACTGCGCGGCGGCTTAGAGACTTTTCCGCACCTCACGAAGGGCCCGGCACCGATTTCGGCGCCGGGCCCTTCGGCGATCTCGTCCGTGGCGCACCCCTTCCAAGATCTGACGGGCCGTCATATTCTCTGCGGCGCCCGCCGTCCGCCTGCCCTCCGCAAGGAGAAGCCGTGGAAGATCCGCACCCGTCACCTCTCCCACCACCCAAACTCCGCGCCCGCGCGGTGACCAGAACCTTCGGCCGGGCCGCCGGAGCGGTGCATGCGCTCGGCCCCGTCGACCTGGACGTCGCCCCCGGCGAGTTCACCTGCGTGGTCGGCCCCTCCGGCTGCGGGAAGTCGACGCTTCTGCGCATCGCCGCCGGCCTGCTGCGGCCCAGCTCCGGCGAGCTGAGCATCCGCACGTCCGCGCGGCGTCCGGTCGCGATGATCTTCCAGGACTACGGCATCTACGACTGGAAGACAGTGCAGGCCAACGTGCGTTTCGGCCTCGACATCCAGAAGATCCCGCGCCGCGAGGCGAACGCCCGCGCCACACGGTGGCTGACCCGCATGGGCCTCGCCGCCTTCGCCGACGCCTATCCCGCCACCCTCTCCGGCGGCATGCGCCAGCGCGTCGCCATCGCCCGCGCCCTGGCGGTGGAGCCCGAGATCCTCCTCATGGATGAGCCCTTCGCGGCCCTCGACGCCCAGCTCCGCACCATCCTTCAGGATGAGCTGCTGGCCCTCACGCAGGCCACGGAAACCACCACCCTTTTCATCACCCACAGCCTCGAAGAGGCGATCGTTCTCGGCGACCGCGTCCTGGTGATGTCGGCCGGGCCCGGCCGCTTCATCGCCGAGCGACGCCCTCCCTTCGCCCGCCCCCGCACGGGTGCGGTGCGCTCCGCGCCGGAGTTCACCGCGCTCAAGAGCGAGCTGTGGGAGCTCCTTCGGGGCGAGGTCGGCGTCAGGGCGGCCGCATGAGCGCCGTCACGGACAAGGCGCCCGGGGCGTCCGGGGGCGAGGGCCTCCTGGTGCGGCGCCCCGGCCCCCAGGAACTGCACCCCGTCCGCACACATCGCCGCCGACGTGCCCTGGAGCTGTCGCTCGCCGTGGGCGTGCCCGCCGCCCTGGTCCTGCTGTGGCAGCTGGCCGCCGTCCGGGGCTGGATCGACGACCGTGTCTACCCCGCGCCGCAGACGATCCTGGAGGACGGCTGGCACCGGGCCGCCGACGGCGAGCTGTGGCCGGACGTCTGGGCCACGCTGAAGCGCGTGCTCGCCGGGTACGCGATCGGGACGGTCGCCGGGTACGCGCTCGGCCTCCTGATGGGCTCCCTCTCCGTCGTACGAGCCGCCCTGGAGCCCACGCTCGACGCCCTGTACGTCGTTCCCAAGCTGGCGCTGCTGCCCGTCTTCCTCAACATGTTCGGCCTCGGCGAGGGCCCGCAGATCGCGCTCGTCGCCGCCACGGTCTTCTTCTTCGTCTGGATCTCGACGATGGCGGCGGTCCTCGCCGTGCCCTCCGGACACCGCGACGCCGGGCAGGTCTTCGGCGCCTCGCCCTGGCAGATGTTCCGCCACGTCCTGCTGCCCGCGTCCCTGCCCGCGGTGCTGGTCGGCGCGCGGATCGCCGCGGGGGTCGCGGTCCTGGTGATCGTCGCCTCGGAGCAGATCGCGGCGGCCGACGGGCTCGGGCACCTGATCTTCGACTCGCGGGCGCTCTTCCAGAACGACGTGATGTTCGTCGGCATCGTCTGTGTCGCCGTCCTCGGCGTCGTCTTCTCCGAACTGGTGCGGATCGCGGGCCGGCTGCTCACGCCGTGGGCCCCGCGGGACCGGGGCCGGAGCCAGTCGTGACGAATCTGCCCCCGGGAGGCTCCATGCGCACCCGTACCACCGCTCTCGCGCTGCTCGTGGCGGGCTCGCTGCTCGCCGCGGCGGGCTGCGCGAAGGAGGACGACGAGCCGACGCCGGCCGCACCCGCGAAGCCCCGCGCCGTCAGCCCGGTGGCGGGCTGCGGCAAGGGCAGCTGGACCGACCCCGCCGATCTCACCCCCGACCGGAAACCGGCCCGCTGCACCTCCGGCACCCCCGCCCCCAAGCCGCTCGACGAGAAGCGGGACCTCACGATCGCCACCGGCACCCTGAGCGCCGAGTACGTGGCCCCCCTCCAGATGGCCGTCGAGAAGGGCGAGTTCAAGAAGGAGGGCCTGAACGTCGCCCTGAAGGTCCTGCCCACCCCCGACGCGCTCCCCCTCCTCGCGAAGGGCGACGTCGACGCCCAGTGGGCCGCCCCGGAGGCCGCCGTGATGAACGGCATCACCAGCGGGTTCGACATCAAGTGGACGGCGGGCAACTTCTCCCCCGACCCCCGCTCCAAGAGCGGCCTGTGGGTACGCCTGAAGAAGGGCGAGTCCGCGGACCACGTCCCCATGGCGGGCCGCACCCTCGGCACGATGATCGGCAAGGGGTCCGTCATCGCGTACCCCATGGGCAAGGCGCTCAAGAAGCACGGCGGCGGCATCGACAGGATCCAGTTCCAGCAGCTCGGCTCCGCGGACGTCCTCACCGCCCTCCAGAACGGCGGCACCGACGCCGCCTGGCTGCTGGATCCGGTGTGGCGCAAGGTCGACGGCGACAAGCGGTTCGCGTTCCTGGGCGGCCAGCCGCAGGCCGAGCCGCTCGGCGGCCTCCTCTTCGGCCCGAACCTCCTGAAGAAGGACCCGGACGCGGGGGTCGCGCTGCTGCGCGCGTACATCCGGACCGTGAACACGTACTTCGCGGGCGACTACAAGGCCGACAAGGCCTTCGCGACGGAGCTCGCCCAACTGCTCAGCACGGACAAAGAGGTCCTGCTGGCGACGCCGTCGCTCCGCATGGACTGGGAGATCCGCGCGGGGACGACGGACCGTCTGCAGGACGCGTACCGCGCGGCGGGCGTCTCGAAGGGCGACAAGGTGCCGGAGAAGAGAGCGGTGGACCGCGAGCTGTACGAGGAGGCGGTGGGCCACAAATGAATTCAGGGCCGGAAACCCATTGGTTTCCGGCCCTGAACCTTCAGTAGCGGGGACAGGATTTGAACCTGCGACCTCTGGGTTATGAGCCCAGCGAGCTACCGAGCTGCTCCACCCCGCGTCGGTGAACACAACTCTACGTCAGGCCCACGACCAGCGCAAATCCGTTTCCCTACGGGCGCCGGGACCTACGCGGTGAGCTCCTGCCGCAGCGCCTCGCGCAGCCGTCCCGCACGCTCGGCGACCTCGGCGGGACCGAGATCGACCGCGCGCGAGGCCCACCGCTGCCCCTGCGCGAGCTGCCCGCGCCGGGCGTAGAGCAGGGCGAGGCGGAGCGCCGCCCGCCCGTGCCCCGCGTCGGCGGCCCGGGTCCACCACAGCGCGGCCTCCGGCTCGCTGCCCTCACGGGCGAGGAGCAGTCCGAGGTTGAACGCGCCGTTGCGGCTGCCGGCCTCGGCCGCCTTGCGGTACCACCGCGCGGCCTCGACGACGTCGCCGCGGGCCGATGCGAGCATGCCGACCCGGACCTGGGCCCGGCGATGGCCCATCTCGGCCGCCCGCTCGTACCACTCCTCGCACTCGGTCTTCTCCGCCGCGGGCTCGCCGAGGACCGGCGCCTCGGCAGGAGGGCGCCGCGCGTCGAGCAGCGTGCCGAGACGGTACGCCGCTTCGGCGCTGCCGCCGCCCGCCGCGCACCGCAGGTGCCGCTCGGCCTCCTGCTCGTCGCCCTCGCGCAGCCGCGCGGTGCCGACCTGGAGGGCGGCGTCGGTGTGCCCGTCGGCGGCCGCGCGCTCGTACCACCGCAGGGCCGCGGCCTCGTCGCCGCGGCTGGCGTAGAGGATGCCGAGGTTGAACGCGGCATCGACGCTGCCCGCCTCCGCGGCCTTGGAGAACCACGGCTCGGCGCCCGCCGCGTCGCCGCCCTGGAGCAGCAGCACGGCCAGCGCGTTGGCCGCCTCGCGGTGGCCCGCGTACGCGGCGCGGCGGTACCACTGGTCGGCGTGCGCGGTGCGGCCCTGCTCGGCGCAGAGCAGCCCGAGGTTGTACGCGCCGTTCACGTCGCCCGCGTCCATCGCGGCGCGGTACCAGCGCTCGGCGGTCTGCGTCTCGCCCCGCTCGGCGTGCAGGGCGCCCAGCGCGTTCGCGGCGTTGCCGTCGCCGTCCTGGGCGGCCTTCAGCCACCACACGGCGGCGCTCTCCTCGTCGCCCGCGTCCCGCAGCAGGAAGCCGAGGGCGCAGGCCGCACGGGCCTCGCCGTCCTTGGCGGAGTTGAGGTACCAGCGGCCCGCCTCCTTCAGCTCGCCGCGCCGCTCCAGGATCGCGCCGAGGTGCAGCGCGGCCCTGCGGTGGCCGCGGGCGGCCGCCTGGCGGTACCACTGCTCGGCCTCGTCGGCGGGCGTGCGTGCCGCGTCGTCGGCGCGGTCCGGGCGGCGTCGGGGCGCGGCCGTGGCGCGCTCGGCGCGGTCCGGGCGCTCCGCCCCGGCGCGCCGGTCCAGCGCGCGGGCGAGGCGGTAGGCGGCCTCGCGGTGGCCGCGCTCGGCGGCGGCGCGCAGCCAGCGCTCGGCTCCGACGTCGCCGCGGTGCTCCAGGAGATCGGCGAGCGCGTACGCCCCGAGGGTGTGGCCCTGCTCGGCGGACTGGCGCAGCCAGTACTCGGCGGCGGGTTCGTCGCCGCGCTCGCGGTGGTGTCGACCGAGCGCGTGCGCGGCCGCGGCGGACCCGGCGACGGCGGCGACCCGCCACCAGCCGGCGGCCTCGTCGGCGTACCCGCGCTGGTGCAGGAGGACTCCGAGGTTGTTGGCGGCGGCGCGGTCGCCCTCGGCGGTCGCCGCGCGCAGCAGAGATTCGGCACCGTCGAGATCACCGCGGCGCAGCAGAAGGCTTCCGAGGACGCTCATCGCGTCCACGTCGCCGGCCTCGGCGGCCAGCCGGTGGCGCATCTCCTCGGCGGCCGCCCCGGGATCCTCCCGGTCGGCCGGCTGCACAAACCGCCCTGTCTCCAACAGAGTTGCCTTGTCCCCCATAACGTCCATCGTCGCACCACCTGCAACCTGGGTACATCTGGTATACCGCAGCCAGTGAGGTCACTTCAGCGTTTTGTCGACATGCCCACAGAGAGATAAGTCAAACACAGATCCCCCAACTCTCCCCCGACCGAGCACCGTTCACATTTCTTGGCATAGGACACCCGCACGCGCACGGGACGCCCGCACACGACCGGCACCGGTACACACGACGAAGGCCCGGATCCGTAAGGATCCGGGCCTTCACCTTGCAGTAGCGGGGACAGGATTTGAACCTGCGACCTCTGGGTTATGAGCCCAGCGAGCTACCGAGCTGCTCCACCCCGCGCCGTTGTGTTCAAACCGTACCACGGCGCGAGGGGGGTGCTTTACCGCTCGCTAGCCGGACTGATCGCCGTCCTGACCTGCGTCCTTGTCCGCATCCTTCTTGTCGGCGCCCTTGTCGGCGCTCTTGTCGGCGCTCTTGTCGCTCTTCTCGGTGGCCTTCTGCGAGGCCTCCTCGGCCCGCTCAAGGGCCTCCTGAAGGCGGTCCTGCGCCTCGCCGTACTTCTTCCAGTCGCCGTCCTTCATGGCCTTCTCGCCGTCCTCGAACGCCGTCTGGGCGTCATCGAGCGCGGCCTGCACCGTCGGATCGTTCGTCTTCGGTGGCTTGGTCGGCTCGTCGCCGTCCTGGTCGGCCGGTGGCTTGGTGGACCCCTCCGTACTGAAGACCTGGTTCAGGCCCTCACCGAGGGTGTCCGCGAAGGCGGTCTCCGTGCCGTACGACACAGCGACCTTCTTCAGAAGGGGATACGCCGACTTGCGTCCCTGTACGTAGACGGGTTCGACGTACAGGAAGCCGTCGTCGAGTGGCACGGTCAGCAGATTGCCGTAGAGGACGTCGGAGTCGGCGCCCTTCATGTCTCGGACGAAGTTGCCGACTTCCGTCATGGAGTTCAGCTTGTTCTGCACCTGTTCCGGGCCGTCGACGTCGCCCTGGACTCTGAGCAGCTGCATCTTGCCGTAGTTCTTGCTTCTGGCGTCGGCGTCGACCGTCATGAACGCCCGTAGGTTGGGCCGCTCGCTCGGGGTGAACGTCGTCGTCAGGGAGAACTGCTGCTGCGTCTGGCCCGGCGACTTCATGGACAGGTAGTACGGCGGGACCGCGCTGTCGTCCTTCTTCGTCGGGTCGTTCGGCACCTGCCAGGCGTCACTCGCGTTGTAGAACTGGCCGGGGTCCGTGACGTGGTACTTCGTCAGCAGTTCGCGCTGCACCTTGAACATGTCCTGCGGGTAGCGCAGGTGGTCCATGAGCTTCGGCGGGATGTCGCTCTTGTCCTTGACGGTCCCCGGGAACGCCTTCTTCCAGGTCTTCAGGACCGGGTCCTTGTCGTCCCAGGTGTAGAGCTTCACATCACCGGTGTACGCGTCGACGGTCGCCTTCACCGAGTTCCGGATGTAGTTGACCTGGTTCTGCTGGGCGATCACCGTGCGCTGGCTGTCGGCCTGCGACAGGGAGTCCGCCGTGGTGTCGCCGAGCGTCGTCCGCGAGGCGTACGGATAGCCGTTGCTCGTGGTGTAGGCGTCGACGACCCACTGGATGCGGCCGTCGACCACGGTCGGGTAGACGTCGCCGTCGATGGTCAGCCAGGGGGCGACCGCCTCGACGCGCTCCTTGGGCGTGCGGTTGTACAGGATCCGCGAACCGTCGCCGATGGCTCCGGAGTAGAGGATCTGCGGCTCTCCGAACGACACCGCGTACGCCGCGCGGTTGATCGGGTTGGAGAGGTTGACGCCGCTGTCGCCCTTGTAGCTGTACGTCTTCTGACCGCCGCCGTTCTCCTCGTAGTCGAGCTCCTTCTGGGGCCCGCCGACGATCGAGTACTGGGTGGTCTTCTCGCCGTAGTAGATCCGCTGCTCGTACTCACCGAGCTCGCCGTTGGTCGGCAGACCGGACTCGGTGAACGCCGGGGCGCCCTTGGAGCCCTTCTTCGTCTCCGTGCCCTTGGCCGCGACCATTCCGTAGCCGTGCGTGTAGGCGAAGTGGTCGTTGATCCAGTTGCGCTTGTCGAGCTTGTTCACGTCGATCTCGCGCAGGCCGACGATGGTGTCCTGGCCGTTGTAGCGGTCCACGTCCAGCGTCTTCGGGAACTGGTAGTAGCTGCGCTCCTGCTCCAGCTGCTGGAAGGTCGGCGAGACGATGTTCGGGTCGTTCAGGCGGTAGTTGGCCGCCGTGTCCGCGTTCTCGCGCTTCTTCTTCGGGTCCTCGTCGACCCTGCCCGCGCCCTTGTACTCCTCGGGCTTCACGCCGTTGATGCCGTAGGCGTCGCGGGTGGCCTCGATGTTCTTCTCGATGTACGGGGCTTCCTTGGCCTGCTCGTTCGGCTGGACCTGGAACTTCTGGACGATCGCGGGGTAGAGCCCGCCGATGAGGATCGCCGAGAGCACCATGAGGCCGAAGCCGATCACGGGCAGCTGCCACGTGCGCCGCCAGAGCGTCGCGAAGAAGAGGATCGCGCAGATGACGGCGATGCAGAACAGGATCGTCTTCGCCGGCAGGTACGCGTTCGCGTCGACGTACCGCAGGCCCGTCCAGTTACCGGTCGCCTTGAAGTCGCTGGACTTCACCGCGAGCCCGTACCGGTCGAGCCAGTACGCGATGGCCTTCAGCGACACGAAGACGCCGAGCAGCACCGAGAGGTGCCCGGTGGCCGCCGCGGTCGCACGCGCGCCGGGGCTGGTGATCCGCAGCCCGCCGTACAGGTAGTGCGTCAGGGCGGCGGCGACCAGGGAGAGCACCGTCGCCGCGAAGCCGAAGCCGAGCAGGAAGCGGTACCAGGGCAGGTCGAACGCGAAGAACGACACGTCCATGTGGAACTGCGGATCCTTCTGACCGAAGGACACGCCGTTGACCCACAGGAGCCAGGTGCGCCACTGTCCCGCGGCGGACGCGCCCGCGATCAGCCCCACCAGAGCGGTGATTCCGATGAGGAGCCACTTCTTGTAAGGGGCGATCCCCATGCGGTACCGGTCGAGGCTCTGCTGCTCCATCGACATGGCGCTCAGCGGCGGACGCAGCCGGTGCGCCAGCCAGATGTTCACGCCGACTGCGACCGCCATGAGCAGGCCGAAGACGAAGAACAGGCCGATCTTGGTCCACAGGGTCGTCGTGAAGACCGACGAATAGTTGACCGATCGATACCACAGCCAGTCCGTCCAGAACCCGGAGAACATGACGAAGGCCATGGCCAGAACGGCCAGCACCCCCAGTGTCATGAGCAGGGTCCGGACGCGCCGGGAGGGTCGGCCCACTCTGATCCGTGGCCCCGTCGGGCCTCCGCCGCGGTCCGGCATCTGGAAAGCCAAGGTGCGCACCTCGAAGTTCGCTGTTGATTCGCTGTTGGTCCGTCAGGCCCCCGAGATCGCGGACCCACACCTATGCAACTTACCTACGCTTTACTCGGTTCCCGTTTCTCGGGACTAACGAGGCAGGATTGTGACCATGTCCAACACTCCCATGGCAGCGAGCCCCCTCACTCGGGCGGTCCTCGAGATCGACGAGTACGTATCCGGCCTCGGCTGGGACCGGCCCGCCCGCCTCTTCGCGCTGGTCGACACGGCGCGACTGCGCACCCAGGAACCCGGCCTCGCCTCCCAGCTCGGCCTCGACGACGGCGTGGAGCACGCCGGCTACACCCCCATCGAGCAGGAGGAGATTCCCGCCGACAAGCCGCTGGACGAATTCCTCGGCACCATCGCCTGGCCCGACGCGGTGGCTGGCTGCGCCCTCACGGTGGAGCGCATGATGCTGCCGCCGTCCGCCGAGGCGTCCGTCCCCGACGGCCTCGGCGACGCGCAGCTCGCGAAGTGGGTGGCCGAGCACCCGGACCGCCAGGAGGTCCGCATGACGGTCGCGGTGCTCCGTGACGGTGCGCGCGAGTCCGCGCTGCGGCTGCGCGAGAAGGACTCGCCGACCGAGGTCCTCACCGGCTCGGACCTGGTGCCCGGCCTGGCCGAGGCGCTTTCGGCGACGTTCGCCTAGCCGTACCGGCCGGCTGCCGGGGTGCGCCTCAGCTCGTGGTGCACTTCGGCAGGTCGGCCGTGTCGCCCTTGCGGATCTTCTCCAGGGACTTCACGGCGTCGGCGATGGTGTCCACCTTGACGAGCGTGAGGCCGTCGGGGACGTCGCTCGCGGCGGCCGCGCAGTTGCCCTTGGGCGTGAGGAAGTACTCGGCGCCCTTCTGGCGCGCGCCGACGGTCTTCATCTCGATGCCGCCGATCGGGCCGACCTTGCCGTTCACCTCGATGGTGCCGGTGCCGGCCACGAAGTTGCCGCCGGTGAGGTCGTCCGGGGTGAGCTTGTCGACGATGCCGAGGGCGAACATCAGGCCGGCGCTGGGGCCGCCCACGTCGGCCAGCTTGATGTCGATCGTGAACGGGTACGTGTGGTCGGTGCCCGCCTTGATGCCGACGACGGCGCGGTCGGGGTCGCCCTCCGCGGCCTTCGTCTTGATCTTGATCTCGTCGGTCTGGGTCGGCTCCTTGCCGGCCTTCTCGGCGGCCGCCGCGGCCTTGACCGGCACGACCGTGAACGTGACGGGCTCGCCGGGCTTGTGCTCGGTGACGAGCTTCGCGACGTCCGTCATCTCCTTGACGGGCTTGCCGTCCACCTTCTTGATGACGTCGCCCGCGTGCAGCTTGCCCTCCGCCGGGTCGCCCTTGAAGACGGTGGAGACGATGACCTGGGACTTGACCGGGATCTTCAGCTGCCTGAGGGCCGCGACCTTGGCGCTCTCCTGGGACTCGCTGAATTCCTCGGCGTTCTCCTGTGAGGACTGCTGTTCGGTCTTGCCGTTCGGGTAGAGCGTGTCGTGCGGCACCACGATGTTGTCGTGGGCCAGCCAGCCGTAGACGGCCTCCGCGAGGTTCATGTTGTAGTCGGCGCTGGTGACCCTGACCGTCGTCATGTTGAGGTGACCGGTCGTCGGGTAGGTCTTGCGCCCGGAGATCTGCAGCACCGGCTCACCGTCGTGGTCGCCGAGGGTGTTCACCGTGGGGCCGGGGGACATCTCCGAGTACGGCACTTTGATGAGCACTCCGGCGCAGAGCAGCGCGATCAGCATCAAGGTGGAGGCGAGCATCGTCGCGGTGCGGCGTGGCATGGAACGACAGTACGGGACCTGCCTGTGAGGGCACCCCCGGGGCCGGGCCGTACGGGGAGGTCACGTCCCTGTCCGGAACTCGGTCACGTCCCTGTGTGGGACTTCTCCATCGCCTCGCGGAACGCGGCGTAGCCGTTGAGTTCGGTGACGTCGCCCGTCCGGCCGGACTTGCGGTTGCGTGCCGCCCAGCTCGCCCACAGACCCGCGCCCACGGCTGCCAGGAGCGGAATCAGCAACCACGCGAGTGATGCCATGTCGACCTCCCGACCCCATGAGCCATCTCAACTGACTGATCAGCAGATTAACCATCCGCATGGTCAACGCTCACGGCAGGGGTCCGGTTACGCAACCGGAGCCGCACGGGCCCATCACGCCCCGGAAGGCGGACCTCGTCTCAACAGGCCCCGACCCACTCCTCATTGCCGTCGGAGAAGCGCTGGTGCTTCCAGATCGGCACCTCGTGCTTGAGGTCGTCGATCAGCTTGCGGCAGGCGTCGAAGGCCTCCGCGCGGTGCGGGCAGGAGACGGCGACGACCACCGCGAGGTCCCCGACGGCGAGGTCCCCGACGCGGTGCACGGCGGCGAGGGCACGCACCGGGTACTCGGCGACGACCTTCTCGGCCACCCGGCGCATCTCGGCCTCGGCGGTGGGGTGGGTCGAGTACCCCAGCTCGTCGACGTCGGCGCCGCCGTCGTGGTTGCGCACGGTCCCCACGAAGAGCGCCGTGCCGCCCGCCGCGTCGTCGCCGACGGCCCGGAAGACCTCGTCCAGGGAGAGCGGGGTGTCACGGATCGCGAGGAGGCGGATCGGGTCCTGCGCGGCCTGCTCGCCGGGGTGGTCCATCGTGGTGCGTGCCATGCGGCCATGGTGCCGCACGGCACGCGCATCACGGAATAGACCTTTCGCCCGGCACGCGCGTGTCCCGCCTTGGAGCTCCCTACAGGCGAGCGGGGGCCTGCCCCGGTGGCGAGCGGGCCCGCGCCCTCCTCAGATCCTCCTGCGGGCCTTCCGCGCCCTGCGCACCACCGCCGCCGCGCCCAGCAGGGCGACCGTCGCGCCCGCCGCGCCGGCGGCCGTGGCGTCCTTGCGGCCGAGCCGTCGGCCGGCCACGGTGCGCCGCCCGGAGACCTCGTCGAGGAGTTCCGTGAGGACCTCCTCGTTGGTCCACTGGGGACGCCACCCGGCGTCGTGCAGCCTGCTGACGCTGACCACCCAGGGGTACATCGTGTACGCCAGGTCGCCGGCCGGGGACGGGGTGAGGCCGATGCGGTGCAGCCGCGCGGCGGCACCCAGCGCGACCGTCGAGGGCAGCTCCATGCGCCGGATTCCGCTGAGCTCCTCGACCTCCTCCTGCTCCAGCCAGCCCTCGCAGCCGACGGCCAGCTCGCCGTCGACCTTCTCCAGAACGGCGTACTCCAGAGCGCTGCACAGGTCCTCGACGTGGCAGAACTGCCAGGCCGGCCGTGAACCGGCGACGACCAGGAGCCGGGGTGACTCGAAGTAGCGCGTGAGGGCCGTGTCGGTGCCGCCGACCAGCGTCGCGGGACGGACGACGGTGACGTTGAGGCCGGGGTGCGCGCGGGGCGCCCGGCGGGCGAGCCGTTCGACCTCCAGCAGGTCACCGACTCCGGTGGCCTCGGCGGTTGCGCGCAGTTCGGCGTCTTCGGAGAGGGGCAGTTCGTTGTCGGGCAGCGCTCCGTAGACCATCGCCGAGGTGCACAGGACGACACGGTGCACACCGGCGGCCGCCGCGGCGGTCAGCACGGTCTGCGTACCGCGTACGTTGTACGCGGTACGGGCCGCGCCGTCGGTCTCCAGGTCGAGATCGAGGGCCAGGTGCACGACGACGTCCGCGCCGCGCAGCTTCTCCGCGATGGCCGGATCGCGCACGTCCAAGATGTGCCACTGGGCCTGCGTGCAGTCGCCCCTGCGCTCGTCGATCGCGATGACCTGCTTGATCGCCTCCGATGTGGCAAGGCGCTCGGTCAGCAGCGCGCCCACACCGGAGGCGGCGCCGGTGACGGCGACTACGGGCCCCCGGACGGGCGCCGGGGTTGACGGGTTTCGCGCTGCGCGAACCTGTGGATCTGGGGAACTCACCGGGCGTCTCCAGCGGTTGTCTTCAGTACGTACGCGAATGACGCGTACGTACCAGGTGGCATCCATCCTGCCGCAGGCCATGAGTCGGCGAAGCACCGAGGCCCGATCCCGTCACGGTGTCTACGCTGGGTGGTGTTGTAGGGCAGCCGCCGTCGGAACGAAACCGGCGGCCTGACGAGCCGAGGAATCCCGTGAGTGACACCCCATTCGGATTCGGCCTTCCGCCGGAGGAGCCGGAAGACGGCGACGAGGGCAAGAAGAAGGAATCCCCTGGAGAGGGACAGCGCGGGGGCCAGGGCGCAGGTGGACCCGCGAACCCGTTCGGTTTCGGGGGCTTCCCCGGAGCCGGTGCCGGCGGCCCCGGAGGCGGTGACAACCCGTTCGCCGCGATGTTCGGTTCGATGAACCCGAACGACCTGGGCGCCGCGTTCCAGCAGCTCGGCCAGATGCTCTCGTACGAGGGCGGCCCGGTGAACTGGGACAT
This sequence comes from Streptomyces venezuelae, assembly GCF_008642315.1. Taxonomy (NCBI): domain Bacteria; kingdom Bacillati; phylum Actinomycetota; class Actinomycetes; order Kitasatosporales; family Streptomycetaceae; genus Streptomyces; species Streptomyces venezuelae. The sequence continues at coordinate 3,134,234 of NZ_CP029192.1, forward strand.
GGCCAAGGACATCGCCCGCCAGACCGTGTCCCAGGGCACGGCCGACGGCACGAAGGACGCCAGCGTCGGCCCGGCCGAGCGCTCCGCCGTCGAGGAGGCCGTGCGCCTGGCCGACCTGTGGCTGGACGACGCGACGTCGCTGCCGTCCGGGTCCGGCACGGCCGTGGCCTGGAGCAGGGCCGAGTGGGTCGAGGCGACCCTGCCGGTCTGGAAGGAGCTCGTCGATCCGGTCGCCGAGCGCGTCGGCCTGGCCATGGGCGACGTGCTGCCCGAGGAGATGCAGGCCATGGCGGGCCCGCTGATCGGCATGATGCGCTCCATGGGCGGAGCCATGTTCGGCCAGCAGATCGGCCAGGCCGTGGGCGTGCTCGCGGGCGAGGTCGTGGGCTCCACCGACATCGGTCTGCCGCTCGGCCCCTCGGGCAAGGCAGCGCTGCTGCCGGTGAACATCGAGACGTTCGGCAAGGACCTCGGTGTCGACAAGAACGAGGTCCGGCTGTACCTGGCGCTGCGCGAGGCCGCCCACCAGCGGCTCTTCGCCCACGTCCCGTGGCTGCGCTCGCACCTGTTCGGCGCGGTCGAGGGGTACGCGCGCGGGATCAAGGTCGACACGGCCAAGCTGGAGGACGTCGTCGGCCAGCTCGACCCGCAGAACCCCGAGCAGCTGCAGGAGGCGCTCCAGCAGGGCATGTTCCAGCCGGAGGACACCCCGGCCCAGAAGGCCGCGCTGGCCCGTCTGGAGACCGCTCTGGCGCTCGTGGAGGGCTGGGTGGACGCGGTGGTCCACGCCGCCGCGAAGCCGCGTCTGGCGTCCGCCGACGCCCTTCGGGAGACGCTGCGCCGCCGGCGTGCGACGGGCGGCCCCGCGGAGCAGACGTTCGCCACGCTGATCGGCCTCGAGCTGCGCCCGCGCCGTCTGCGGGACGCCTCGCGCCTGTGGGCCTCGCTCACGGACGCGCGCGGTGTCGACGGCCGCGACGGCCTGTGGGAGCACCCGGACATGCTGCCGACGGCCTCCGACCTGGACGACCCGGACGGCTTCGTCCACCGCGAGCAGCTGGACTTCTCCGAGCTGGACAAGATGCTCGGCGAGGCGGCGGGCGGCGGTGCCGCGAAGCCGGACCTCAAGAAGGACTCCGAGGACGACACCGAGGGCGACGGCAAGGGCGACGGCGAGAAGTGAGTCTGTACGACGACACGGTCCTCGTGCTCAAGGGGTACGAGGACCAGCCCGAGCTGCGCCAGGCCTATCTGGACCACCTGGCAGCGCACGGCGACGCCGGAATGTGGAAGTCCTGCACGGACGGCCATGTGACGGCGAGCGCCCTGGTCGTGGACGCGTCCCGCGGGCGCGTCCTGCTGACCCTGCACAGGAAGCTGCGGATGTGGCTTCAGATGGGCGGCCACTGCGAGCCGGGCGACCCGACGCTCGCCGCCGCGGCGCTGCGCGAGGCCACGGAGGAGTCCGGCGTGCCCGGCCTGACGCTGCTCGCGGGCGGCCCCGTCCGCCTGGACCGGCACCCGATCCCGGGCCCGTGCACGCAGCACCTGGACGTGCAGTACGCGGCGCTGGCACCGGCCGACGCGGTCGAGGCGATCAGCGACGAGTCACTGGACCTGCGCTGGTTCGCGTACGACGAGGTGGCGGGAGTGGCGGACGAGTCGGTGGTCCGACTCGTGGAGGCAACGAGGGCACGCCTGTAGGGGCCGTTTCGAGGCGCCCCGAAGGGGCTCTCGAAGGGGCGCGGGGAACTGCGCGACCAGCCACCTACGGCCCGCAGAAAAACCCGCGCCCCTCGGTCACTCCTGCCCGGACAGGGCCTAGCTCCAGACGTTGCCCTGGTTCTGCCCCCGGGCCCCCTGCTGGCCCATCCCGAACTGCGCCCGGGCGCCCTGCCCGATGACCGCGTTCTGCGGCGGCAGCATCTCGCTCGGCTGGACGAGTGCGTAGCCCTGGCCCATGAAGCTGAGCTCCCAGCCCTCGCCGGTGTTGCCGCGGCGCCGCCAGACGCCCGAGGAGTGGGTCTGGGCCTGCATCTGGACGCGGAGGCCGTTGGACCACGCGACGACCGCGTCGGCGTCCGCGTTGACGTACCGCTCCGGCGTGACCTGGAGCATCAGCGGCTGACCCGACGTCATCAGGGCGACCTTGCCGCGACCGGTGATGTTGAGCTGGTACTTGCCGGACCCCGAGATGCCGTACTGGCTGTCGACGGCGATGACCTGGTGGGTCAGCGACGAGTCCATCGCGAGGACGTAGCTGCTGTCCACGGTCAGCCCGTCCTGGTCGACATCCACCACGTGGATGTACTGGGCGAGGTTGGCGAAGTAGACCGTGCCCTGACCGTGGCAGCGCATCAGGTCGAGACCCTCGCCGGTGTGCGCGCGGGCCCGCTGGTTGCCCTGGCTCTGGTACTCGGCGTCGAACTCGATCAGCCCCTGGTAGGCGACCATCGCGCCCTTGCGGGCCAGGACGTCGTCGTGCCCCTCCAGGGCGACCCGCAGCAGCTGCGGGTTCTGGACGGAGTAGCGCTCCTGGGTCTGCTGTTCGGCGTGCGCGAAAAGTGGGCTCTGCATGGTGTGTTGCTCCCCCTCAGCCCCGTGCTCGGAGGCGGTCGGTGCTGTCCTCGCTGGGCTGTACGACGACGATGCCCTCTCCGGAGAAGCCCATCTGGTAGGCCTCGCCGCTGCCGCGCCCGATGAGGGAGCCGGCCTTGAAGCTGCGCTTGCCCTTCACCTTGAGGTTCGGGGACCAGGCGATCAGGGCGTCCGGGTCGACGTACGTCTCGTCGTCGCCGCGGCCGCAGTCGACGACGATCGGCGTGCCGCGGGAGGTCAGCGCGACCCAGCCCTGGCCGGAGATCTTGATGTTCCACAGGCCCTGTCCGGCGAACTTGGCCATGCCCTTGACCCGCTCGACGCCCCACTGGAGGGACGCGTCGAAGGCGAGCAGGTTGGTGCCGTTCACCGAGAGGGAGTCGCCCGCCAGATTGATGAGGACGACATCCGCCCCGTAGTCGGCGAGGTAGAGCAGGCCGTCTCCGGAGCACTTCATCAGGGGCGCGCCCTCGCCGGTCATCCACTCGCGCGCGACCTGACGGACGGCGGGCGGATTAGGCTCGTACTGCACGAACCCTTCGTAGGCGACCATCGAGCCCACGCGCGCGAAGAGGTCGTTGCCGGTCTGCATGGCCACCTTGACCATGTGGTGGCCGTGGTTCTCCATGCGGGCGGCGACGGGTGCGGGGGCGAAGCCCGCGAGTTGCTGATTCATGACGGGCTCCCTCAGACCTCGTACGGCTGGACGACGATGAAATTGCCGGGCGCGCCACGGAACTGGAGGTTCACGCTCTCCCCCGTGGAGCCCGCGTACGCGTTGCTGCGCAGCCTGACCTGGCTGGAGACGATCGCCTGGGCGGCGGCCGACCAGGCGACGACGGCGTGGCAGTCGGCGAACGTCGTCGGCGTGACGGGCAGCACGACGGGCACGCCGTGGGTCTTCACGATGACCGTGCCGGTGCCCTGGAACTGCATGACGAACAGCGCGCCGCCGGGGATGCCGTGGCCCTCGATCCTGCGCACCTCGTGCTGGAGGCTCTCGTCGAAGGCGAGGACGTTCTCCGCGGAGACACAGATCGCGTCGCCCTGGAGTTCGATGGGGTGCAGGTGGGTGGCCTCCTCGGCGAGGAAGACCTGACCGCGGCCCGAGCAGCGCATCAGCTGCATCTCCTGGCCGGTGGCGTTGCCCACGATGCGCCCGGCGAAGCCCGCGCCCTTGTAGCTGAACTCGACCTTGCCCTGGTACAGCACCATGCTGCCCTGGCGGGCCAGGATCGGCTGGTCGGCGACGCCGAGGTCGACGCGGACCAGCTTCTCGTTCTGCTGCGTCCAACGCTGGCCGGTGGGGGCCTCGCGGTACTTCTGGAGGGCCGCGGACACACCGGCGCCCTGGGGCGCCGCGCCCTGCGGGGCGGCGGGCTGGCCGGGGAACTGACCGCCCGGGGGCTGCTGGCCGTAGCCGGGGGGCGGCGGGGCGGTCGGCTGCTGGCCGTACCCAGGGGGCGGCGGCGGTGTCTGCTGCTGGCCGGGGATCTGGCCGAACTGCGGCTGCTGCTGCGGGGGCTGCTGGCCCGGCTGGCCGTACGGCGAGGGGGGCGGCGGGGGTGGCACGGGCCCGCCCGGCGGCTGGTTCAGCGGGGCGACGACGGTCTGCGCCGCGTGCACCGACGGGTCCACCGGGGCGGGCGCCGGGGGCGGGGTGGCACCCTGCGGCGGTGCGAAGTGCTGCGCGGGGGCCGGGGCGGGCGCGGGGGCAGGGGCAGGTGCCTGCGGCGGCGCGGCGGCGGCCGGGGCGCCGAACGCGGGCGGCGCGGTGGCCTGGGCGGGCGGCGCGAAGGAGGGTGCGCCGGCCTGCTGCTGCGGGGCGGCGGGCTCCTCCTCGGCGACCTCGCCGCCGAAGTTGCGCAGGAGTGCCTCGAGACCGCCGTCGAAGCCCTGTCCGATGGCGGCGAAGCGCCAGACGTCCTTCAGGTAGAAGTCGCCCAGCATGACGGCGCGCTCGGTGGAGAACTCCGCGCCCGTGAAGGCGTAGCGCACGACTTCCTCGCCGCCCGCGACGATGCGGATGTACCCGGAGGCGACCTGCGACATCTGTCCGGCGCCGTCGATCGTCGCCGTGAACGAGAGGCGCTGGATCTGCTGCGGGATGCGGTCGAGCGTGACCCGGAAGGACTCGGAGTCGCCCGCCTGGGCACCCAGGAGCTGGATCGACTCCTCGGGCGACTTCGGCTGGTTGAAGAAGATGAAGTAACGGTCGTCCGAGAGCCGCTCGCTCGCGTCCAGGCCGAAGCAACTGATGTCGAACGTCAGTCCCGGCGCCGAGATCTGTACGCCGACGTACAGATCGGTTCCGGCGGTGAGGTCACTGACCTTGGCCTTGTGGCCGCGTTGGAATTCCCTGGCCATACGTAACGACCGTCCCCCATCCCGAATGTGAATACGTCGCGTCAGGCTAACCGCAAAGTCCGACAGCGGGCCAAGCCGGTACAGACCCGCTACACAACTGCGGGATCCGGCGGACGTTCACTCCTCGCGCGCTGCGGGCAGGTGCGGCAGGCGACCGGCCGCGACCACCCCTTCGAGGTACCCCCGGGCGCGCTCGGTGCGGGGGTAGGCCTCCAGGAGGCGCCAGAAGCTGGGGCCGTGGCCGGGGACGAGGAGGTGGGCGAGCTCGTGGACGAGGACGTAGTCCACGACGTACTCGGGCATGCCCTGCAGCCGGTGCGAGAGGCGGATGCTGCCCTCGGCCGGGGTGCAGGAACCCCACCGGGTGTTCTGGTTGGTGACCCAGCGGACCGACTCGGGCCTGGCGCGGCCGGCGAAGTACTGGTCGGAGAGCTGTCCCGCGCGCTCGGCGAGCTCCGCGTCACCGAGGAGCCGCTTGCTCTCCTGGGCCGCGAGCTTGTCGAGCATCACGTTGACCCAGCGCTGCTCCTCCGCCTCGGACATGCGGGCGGGGATGAGGACGACGGTGCGGTCCCCCTCCCGGTACGCGGAGACCGTTCTGCGGCGGCGGGCGCTCCGTCTGACCTCGACCGCGCTGGTCCCCGTGCCGGACGGCGACGGGCTGGTCGTGCTGCGCTGCGGAGCTCCGGCGCGACGCGCCGAGGTCTCCCCAGCGACGCGAGGGGACGGGTCGGCGGGCACGCCCCGACGTTACCCGCTGGGCATGGGGGAAGTCCCGCCTCCGGGACGGTTCGGCGCTGTTCCGCTCCCCGTCTGTTTGATTAGTACGACTAATACCCACCGCCTGTGGACAACGCGACGCGGGGGTTTGGTGAGGCGGGCATTCTGGCATTCGACCGAGCGCGGTGGACGGATCCGCGCCGAGCGGCCGACGGGGGACGACCATGCATCCGATCTTGAAGCCCGCACTGCGGCGCGGCTGGCGGGACCTGAGCACCGTGCAGTTCGGGGTGGCGCCCGCGCACGCCTTGGTGCTCGGCCCGATGGACACGGCGACGGGCAGCTTTCTGACCTTGCTGGACGGCACCCGCGGGGTCCCTCTGCTGCGCGAGGAGGGCCGGCGGATGGGGCTGCCGGACGGGCACGTGGACCGGCTGCTGGGAGAGCTGTCGCGGGCCGGTCTGCTCGACGACTCGACCGGGGGCGGCCCGGCCGCCGATGCGCTGCGCGAGCACGGGGAGACCCTGGATCGGCTGCGCGGGGACGTGGCCTCGCTGTCCCTCCTGTCGCCCGGGCCGGGCGATGCGATTGCGAAGGTGGCGGCGCGCCGAACCACGCGGGTGCAGATCCGGGGCGCGGGCCGGGTGGGCGCCGTGGTGGCCTCGTTGCTGGCGGGCGCGGGGGTCGGGCGTGTCGAGGTGCGGGACGGCGGACAGGTGCAGCCGTGGGACGTCGCGCCGGGCGGGCTGACCGCCGACTCGATCGGCGAGCGCAGGGACACGGCCGCGCGTCGCATGATCCGCCAGGCGTCCCCCGGGCGCCCGCCCCGACGACCCCGGCAGTCCCCGCAGCCCGTCTCCGAGGGGGATGGAGCAGACCTCTCCCTCGTGATCATCGCCCCGAGGGACGGCCTGGATGCGTACGCACCGTTGCCCGCGGCGTCCGACGATCTCCTCGCCTCGGGTACCCCTCACCTCTACGCCGGCGTGATCGAGGGGACGGGCGTGGTCGGCCCCTTGGTCCTGCCGGGGGCGACGGCGTGCGCGGAGTGTCTGTTCCGGCAGCGCGCGGACCGCGATCCCACCTGGCCGCGGATGCTGGCCCAGTGGCGCTCCGGTCACGCGCGCCACGTGCCCGCGTGCGACCTGGCGCTGTCGACCTCGGTCGCCGGTCTCGCGGCGGGACACGCCCTGACCTTCCTCGACGGCAGCCCATCGGCCTGTGCCGGGGTTCGCCAGACGGCCTCCATTCCAGGATTCGAGTGGCTCTCAAGCCCGATTTGGCCGCATCCATCATGCTCTTGTGGGGCGGGCGTGTCCGTTAAGGGGGATCGGCTCACCGCTGCTGAGGAGCCACACGCAACAATGGCCGGGTAACCGCCTGACAAGGCGCGGCTGTCTGGGAATTGGAGGGGCGCATGTCTGATCTTCCCCGGAAGGCGGTAACCCGTACCGCCAAATTGGCCGCGCTGCCACTCGGCTTTGCGGGACGCGCGACCTGGGGGCTGGGCAAGCGGATCGGGGGCAAGTCGGCGGAGATCGTGGGGCGCGAGCTGCAGCAGCGCACGGCCGAGCAGTTGTTCAAGGTCCTCGGGGAGCTCAAGGGCGGCGCCATGAAGTTCGGGCAGGCACTGTCCGTCTTCGAGTCCGCGCTGCCCGAAGAGATCGCCGGACCGTATCGCGCGGCACTGACCAAGCTTCAGGAAGCGGCGCCGCCGATGCCGAGCCGGACCGTGCACTCCGTCCTGGAGGAGCGGCTCGGCGAGGACTGGCGCGACCTGTTCCTCGAGTTCGAGGACAAGCCCGCCGCCGCGGCGTCGATCGGACAGGTGCACCGGGCCGTCTGGACGGACGGCCGGGAGGTCGCGGTCAAGGTGCAGTACCCGGGAGCGGGCGAGGCACTGCTGTCCGACCTCAACCAGCTCAGCCGCTTCGCCCGACTGCTGGGACCGCTGATCCCGGGGATGGACATCAAGCCGCTCATCGCGGAGCTGCGCGACCGCGTGTCGGAAGAGCTGGACTACGGCCTGGAGGCCCAGGCCCAGCAGATCCACGCCGACGAGTTCGCGGACGACCCCGACGTGCTGGTGCCGCAGGTGGTGCACCAGAGCGATCAGGTCCTGGTGACGGAGTGGATGGACGGGACGCCCCTCTCCGAGGTGATCGCGGAGGGCACGGAGGAACAGCGCGACCAAGCGGGTCAGCTCCTGGCCCGCTTCCTCTTCTCCGGTCCCGCCCGCACGGGCCTGCTGCACGCCGACCCGCACCCCGGCAACTTCCGGCTGCTGTTCGACGAGAAAGCGGGGTATCGCCTCGGGGTGCTCGACTTCGGCACGGTCGACCGGCTGCCGGACGGACTGCCCCCGACCATCGGGACGTCCCTGCGGATGACGCTGGAGGGCGAGGCCGACGCGGTCTACGACATGTTGCGCGAGGAGAACTTCGTCAAGGAGTCCGTCGACCTCGAACCGCAGGCGGTGCTCGACTATCTGGTGCCGATCATCGAGCCCACGGCGGTCGAGGAGTTCACCTTCACCCGCGCCTGGATGCGCAAGCATGCGGCCCGGCTGGCCGACGTCCGCTCCCCCGCCTACCAGTTGGGCCGGTACCTGAACCTGCCGCCCGCCTATCTGCTGATACACCGCGTGACGATCAGCACGATCGGCGTGCTGTGTCAGCTGGGTGCGACGGTGCGGATGCGGGACGAGCTGGAGGAGTGGCTGCCCGGCTTCGTGGAGGAGCCGGAGGAGACCGAGGAGCTGGAAGCGACCGAGGAGTCGGAAGAGGCCGAGGAGCTCGAAGCAGGCGTGGCGGTCGAAGCGGTCGGGGCCGTCGAGGACAGCGGCGCGGTGATGAAGGCCTGACCTCCGGGGGGCTCACCACCAGTCGGAGTCGAGGCGTCCTTCGATGGCTCTGATGTTGGCCCGGGCGCAGGCATCGCAGAAGTAGTGACGGACGCCGTTCTCCACGGAGCAGGTCCAGGTCGGCGGCGTGCCCTCGGCGATCGTGCCGCAGCGGGAGCACACGAGCTGCTCCGGCGTCGGGTCCGGCCCCGGCTCCGAGGGCCTGCGGTTCTGCTGTTCCACCCGGCGACCATATCGCCGCGCGGGAGAGTTCGGTGCGTACAACGCACTGCGGGGGACGGTCCGTTCGGACCGTCCCCCGCGTTCATCTGTGGTGGTGGCTGAGCGCCTTCGCGGTTCTTACTGCATGACCGCTATGGCGAGCGCGCGCCGGGCACGCAGCGAGGCGCGCTCCGCGCGGCGCTGCATGCGGCGGGCCGCCATCAGACGCTCGGCCGGGCGTTGAGCCTCGGCTTCACGCAGGCGTTCGTGCATATGCGCACGAGCCATGGCTTCGGGGCTGAGTTGCATCTTTCGGATCCTGTTCTGACGCGGAACGTACGCGCCGGTGGTGAGGAAGTCTGGGGTGGCGGTGCCTGCCGGCTCGCTGGTGGCTGCCTTCATCGGGGCCTGCTTCTTGGGGTCGTGCGTGAGGGGGCGGTCGATGGTTCCGGCGGTGTTCATGCGACGACCGGGTTCTTGCGCGGGCGACCACGGGGCCGCTTGCGGGCAACGACGACGCCCTGGACGAACAGCTCGCCGCCCCAGACACCCCACGGCTCACGCCGCTCCTTGGCGCCCGCGAGGCAGGCCTCCATCAGCGGGCAGGTGCGGCAGAGGGACTTGGCGTACTCGACGTCGGCCGGCGACTCCGCGAAGAAGACCTCCGGGTCGTAGGCACGGCAGGGGACGGGTACGCCGAGGTTCTCGATGGCGTCGTCGAGCGCGGTGAGCGCGGTGAGGGGAGTCAAGGTCGGGTCCTCCGTGGGTGCGGGCGGGGGGAGCGTCTGTGAAGGCGGTACGGACGGGGCGTGCGCTTCGAGTTGCACGGTGGTGTTTTCCTCGTCTGGTCGTGCCGGCCTGGGTCGGCCGGTTGGCGGCTGGTACCGGGTCTTGCTGTCGGCCCCTTCGCTCCGTTCTCCCTGTTCTGGGGAAAACAGAAGGGCCGCGGATCCCGGGTGGGGTTCCGCGGCCCTGAAGGCGCCGGTCTGATCGAGGATCAGACTGGATCACTCCAGGGTTCGAGCCCACGGAAGGCCCACATCGTGTGGTGCTGCGTCGTCTGCTTCCGGAATCCGGCACCGGCTGCCGCAAAGGCATAGGCCTTGGCCTGTGCCTCCGCTACTGCTGCTTCCGGTGCCTTGGTCGGTCGCTCATTGCCCTCATTGGCCTCGCGGACGGGAAGACCGGCGAGAGGCAGGGAGGGAGACATCGGACGGACGGCGGGGATGCCGCCGGACAGACCGGTGCCCTGGTTCGAGAAGCCGAGCAGGCAGGAAGCGACGACCGAGCGATCGGTCATTTTCGCGGTGCTGATGAAGCTCTCGTTGATGCTGATCACTGGAATTCGCCTCCTCTCGGCGTCTAGGGGATCGGCCGGAACCGGTCCTGCGGACTGTCAAGTACAGCACGGAACCCCGGCTTCGGAGAAGCCGCTGTTTCCGTGTTAAGAACCTATGGGTCTTCCTTGCGCATGCGCAAACTATTTTTTCGACGAGTTTGAATCACTCGTCCTCGGCGCCCCTTACACGGTCCTGACCTGCACAGATGGCGAGTACCTCGGCGCCGAAGCGGTGGAACTTGCGGACGCCGACGCCGGGGATGCGTGCCAGCTCGCCCTCGTCCTCGGGCACCGCCTCCGCGATGGCGATCAAGGTTTTGTCCGTGAAGACGCAGTAGGCGGGCTGTCCCAGCTCCCTCGCCTGGCCGGATCGCCACTCCCGCAACCGTTCGTAGAGACCTTCGTCCATGTCGGACGGGCAGTCCTCGCAGCGCATGAGCTTCATCTCACCCGCCTCGGTCAGGGTCCGTCCGCAGACCCGGCAGCGGGCGGGCGTGCGGCTCTTGCGCTGCCGTCGTCCCGCGGCCGGACCCGCGGTCCCTCCGCTGCCGCGCTCGACACCGCCGGGGCCGCCGCCCGCGGCGCGGGCTGCCGCGCCCGCTCCGGAGCCCGGCCGCAGTCCGTCGAGGAAGCGGCTGGGGCGCCGGCTGGGACGGCCGCCCGGAGAGCGGGAGAGGGCCCAAGAAAGGGAGAGGTGGACGCGGGCGCGGGTCACTCCCACATAGAGGAGGCGGCGCTCCTCCTCGATCTGCTCGTCCGTCTTCGCGTAGGTGATCGGCATCATGCCTTCGGCGAGGCCCACGAGGAACACGGCGTCCCACTCCAGGCCCTTGGCCGCGTGCAGCGAGGCCAGGGTGACGCCCTCGACGGTGGGCGCGTGCTGGGCGTTCGCCCGCTCGTCGAGCTCCGCCACGAGGTCGGCGAGGGTCGCCTCCGGTCTGGCCCGCGCGAAGTCCTCGGCGAGCCGCACCAGCGCCGCAAGCGACTCCCAGCGGTCACGCACCGCCCCGGACCCCGCCGGGGGCTCGGTCGTCCACCCCTTGGTGGAGAGCACGGCCCGCACCTGCGAGGGCAGGTCGACCACGTCGTCCAGGAGCGCGTCGTTGCCCCCGAAGCGGGCGGCGCCGCGCAGGGCCGCTCCCGCCTCGCGCACCTCCGTGCGCTCGAAGAAGCGCTCGGCGCCCCGCAGCTGGTAGGGCACGTTCGCGTCGGCGAGCGCCTGTTCGTAGATCTCCGACTGCGAGTTCGTGCGGAACAGGACCGCGATCTCGCTGGCGGGGACGCCGTCGGCGAGGAGGGCGCGGATGCGGCGGGCGGCGCCTTCGGCCTCGGCGGGCTCGTCCACGTACTCCGTATAGAACGGTTCGGGTCCGGCGTCGCGCTGCGAGACCAGTTCCAGGCGGTGGTCGGCGGCGCGGCCGCGGGCCTGGGAGAGCAGGCCGTTGGCGAGGTGGACGACCTGGGGGGTCGAGCGGTAGTCACGGACCAGCTTGACCACCGTGGCCCCCGGGTGGCGGGTGCGGAAGTTCAGCAGGTGGTCGGGGGTGGCTCCGGTGAACGAGTAGATCGTCTGGCTGGCGTCGCCGACGACGCAGAGGCTGTCGCGGTCGCCGAGCCAGAGCTCCAGGAGGCGCTGCTGCAGGGGGCTCACGTCCTGGTACTCGTCCACCACGAAGTGCTGGTACTGGGCGCGGATCTGTTCGGCAATGTCGTGGCGGTCCTGGAGGATGCCGACGGCGAGCAGCAGCACGTCCTCGAAGTCGATGACGGCACGGTCGCGCTTCAGGTCTTCGTACGCCGCGTAGAGCTGGGCGATCTCGGCCGGGTCGCGGGGGACGTCGCGGCCCGACTTCGCGGCCGCTGCCGCGTAGTCCGCGGGGACGGTCTGGGTGACCTTGGACCATTCGATCTCGCTGGTGAGGTCGCGCAGCTCGTTGCGGTCCAGGCGGATGCGGCAGGCCGCGGCCGCGTCGGCGACGAGCTTGATCTTGCGGTCGACGATCCGGGGCAGCGGGCCACCGACTGCTTTCGGCCAGAAGAACTGGAGCTGGCGCAGGGCCGCGGAGTGGAAGGTGCGGGCCTGGACGCCGGAGGCGCCGAGCTGGCGGAGGCGGCCGCGCATCTCTCCGGCCGCGCGGTTGGTGAAGGTGACGGCGAGCACGCTGGCGGGCTGCAGCATGCCGGCCCGCACTCCATAGGCGATCCGGTGGGTGATCGCCCGTGTCTTTCCGGTGCCGGCACCGGCGAGGACGCACACCGGCCCGTGCAGAGCGGCGGCGACCTCGCGCTGCTCCGGGTCGAGCCCGTCGAGCACCGCGTCGGGAGAGTCCGGGACCTGCGGGAAGAGGGTGGAGTGCGTTGCTGATGTCACCCAGCCAGCTTGCCAGGTCTCCGGGGGCGGGTGAGCCCGTTGTCCACAGGGAGGCGGAGCCGGTCGTACTAATGCGGGAATGGTGGCCGGGTCGCGTACGTTCGACCCATTGCGATGACGCACCCCGAGCAACGAAGGAGCACACGAGACATGCCGGGCACTGTGACGATGTACAGCACCACGTGGTGCGGCTACTGCCGCCGCCTCAAGGGTCAGATGGACCGCGAGGGCATCGCCTACACCGAGATCAACATCGAGCAGGACCCGGACTCGGCGGCCTTCGTCGAGAAGGCGAACGGCGGAAACCAGACGGTCCCCACCGTTCTCTTCCCGGACGGCTCGACCCTCACGAACCCCTCGCTGGCCCAGGTCAAGCAGAAGCTGGCCTGAGGCAGGGCACCCACGGTGCGGGCGGGGCTCAGCCCACGGTCCCCGGCTTCGGCAGGGGCTTCCCGTACCAGAGCTCGATCAGCCGGGCCGCAATCGAGATGCCGTAGGGAGGCAGGACCTCCCCGGACTCGAATGCGGCCCGCAGGTCTTCCCGGGAGAACCAGCGGGCCTCGTGGATCTCCTCGCCGTCCACGTTGATCTCGGAGGAGGTCGCGTCGGCCATGAATCCCAGCATGAGGCTGGAGGGGAAGGGCCAGGGCTGGCTCGCGACGTACTCGACGTCGCCGACCGTGACGCCCGCCTCCTCGAAGACCTCGCGCCGCACCGACTGCTCGATGGACTCCCCCGGCTCGACGAAGCCCGCGAGCGTCGAGAAGCGGCCCTCGGGCCAGTGCACCTGGCGGCCGAGGAGGATGCGGTCCTCGCTGTCCCTGACCGCCATGATCACGGCGGGGTCCGTGCGGGGGTAGTGCTCGGCGCCACAGGCCTGGCAGCGGCGGATGTGGCCGGCCGCCGCGATGACGGTGCGCTCGCCGCAGCGCGAGCAGAAGCGGTGCAGGCGCTGCCAGTTCTCCAGGGCCACGGCGTGCACCATGAGGCCCGCGTCGCGGGGCGGCAGCAGCAGGCCCGCCTCGCGCAGTCCGGCGGGGCGCGCCGACTGGTCCATGCGGCCCGGCAGGGTGTCCTTCTGAAGTGCGAAGTAGCTGACGCCGTCGTCGTCCGTGCCGAGGAAGTAGCGGTGCTCCTCGGTGAGGGGCGCTTCGAAGGAGGGCGTCATCACCAGTTCGGTGTGTCCCTCGGGTGTCTCGTCGATGAGCACCTGACCGCCGGAGACCACGAAGACCCGGGTGGTGGGGTGGCTCCAGGCGGCGGCGAGCCACGCCTCGTCCATGCGGTGGTGCGCGGCGCGGTCGATGCCGCTCGGCGCGGTCAGCGAGACGGGCCGGTCTGCGGTGCGGTCGGTCCAGGTGGTCACAGGTGCTTCCAACTCCCCCGATGGAATGGGTGGTTCAGCAGGGCGTGCGGCAGGACGTGCGGCGATGTGCGGGGCGGGGTGCGGGGCGTGGCGTGCTCGGTGGCGCCGCGGGTCTCAGCGTGCATCCCGCCAGTTCTCCGCGAGGTCGCCCCAGAGGTACGCCGTCGTCTCGACGCCCTTGAGCAACAGATCGATCTCGACCTTCTCGTTCGGCGCGTGCCAGCCGTCGGAGGGGACGGAGATGCCGAGGAAGAGCACGGGCGCCCCGAGGACGTCCTGGAGGTCGGCCGCGGGTCCCGAGCCGCCCTCGCGCGTGAAGCGGATCTTCTGCTCGAAGGCGCGGCCCATCGCGCGGACGACGGACTGCAGGGCGGGGTGGTCGAGCGGGGTCAGGCACGGGCGGGTGGCTCCGCCGAAGGTGACCGTGTGACGGATTCCGGCGGGGATGCGGTCGGCGGCCCAGGTGCGGACGGCCTGCTCCACGTGGGCCGGGTCCTGTCCCGCGACCAGCCGGAAGGAGAGCTTCACCAGGGCGGACAACGGAATGATCGTCTTGCTGCCCACGCCTTGGTAGCCGCCGCCGATGCCGTTGACCTCGGCGGTGGGGCGGGCCCATATCCGCTCCAGGGTGGTGTGTCCCGCCTCACCGTGGGTCGCGTGCGACTTGGCGGTGTGCAGCCAGCGGCCCTCGTCGAAGGGCAGCTCGGCGAAGAGCTCGCGCTCGCGGTCGGTGAGTTCCGTGATGCCTTCGTAGAAGCCGGGGACCGCCACGCGCCCGTGCTCGTCGTGAAGGGCGGCGACGAGGCGGGCGACCTCGGTGGCGGGGTTCGGCACGGCGCCGCCGAAGGAGCCCGAGTGGATGTCCTGGTCGGGGCCGTGCAGGGCGATCTCGCACTCGGCGAGGCCCCGCATGCCCGTGCAGACGGTCGGGGTGTCCTCGGACCACATGCCGGTATCGGAGACGATCACTGCGTCGGCGGCGATGCGGTCCTTGTGAGCCTCGATGAGCGCGCGGAAGTTCGGGGAGCCGGACTCCTCCTCGCCCTCGACGAGCAGCTTGAGGTGGACCGCGGGCGTCGTGCGGCCGGTGGCGGCGAGGTGGGCGCGGACGCCGAGGGTGTGGAAGAACACCTGTCCCTTGTCGTCGGCCGCTCCGCGCGCGTGGAGGCGGTTTCCCCGGACGACGGGCTCGAAGGGGTCGGTGTCCCAGCCGTCCTCGCGGGCGGCGGGCTGGACGTCGTGGTGGCCGTAGACCAGGACGGTGGGGGCGTCCGGGTCGTCGGAGGGCCACTCGGCGAAGACGGCGGGCGCGCCGGGCGTCTCCCAGACCTCCGTGGTCGGGAAGCCGGTCTCCTTGAGGGCCGCGGCGAGCCAGTCCGCGCTGCGGCGCACGTCCCCGGCGTGGTCGGGCTGCGCCGACACGGACGGGATGCGCAGCCACTCGGAGAGGTGGTCGAGGAAGGCGGCGCGGTGGTTCTCGATGTACGTGCGGACGGCGCTGTCCGGTGTCTCGCTCATGGTCACGAGCCTATCCGCCATCCGGGGCGGGCTCGTCCCGCGGCTCGTCGGCCGGGGCCCCTGCCGGTTCCTCCAGGAGGAGGCGTTCGAGCTCGGCGCGGCCCGGCAGGTTCCTGGGGCGTGCGGTCTCCCCGCTGCGTACGTAGAGGAAGGCGGCCTTGACCGACTCCAGGGGGACACCCTGCTGCTCGGCCCAGGCGAGCCGGTAGACGGCGAGCTGGAGGGGGTCCGCGGTGCGGGTGCGGCTGGTCTTCCAGTCGACGATCTCGTACGACGCGTCGGCGCCGTCGCCTTCCTTGTAGACGGCGTCGATGCGTCCTCTGATGACGCGGCCCGCGATCACGAACTGGAAGGGGACTTCGACGCGGTGAGGCGCCCGGTGGGCGTACTCGGTGCGTTCGAAGGCTTCCTTGAGGCCTTCGAGGTCGCGCTCGTCGGCGATCTCGGCCTCGTCGGGGGCGCCGCCCGGCAGGTCCTCCGGGGAGAGCATCGGCAGCGGGAGCTCTTCGAAGCGCGACTCGATCCAGGCGTGGAAGCGGGTGCCGCGGCGGGCCGCGGGCTGCGGCGGGCGCGGCATGGGCCGGGCGAGGTCCCGTGCGAAGCCGTCCGGGTCGGCGGCCAGGCGCATCAGCTCGGACGCGGTGAGCGAGGGCGGCACAGGGACGTCCCTGACGGCTTCACGGGCCCGCAGGAGCTCCCCGGTCAGGGCGTCCAGGTCGCGGTCCCAGGAGGCCAGGGTGCGGGCCTCCTCCGGGGTGAGCGAGGGGCCGGGGGCCTGCGGGGGTTCCTCCGCGGCGGGGTGGGGGCGGGCGTCGGGGCGGGGTGCGGGGAGCTTCACGTGCGCGGGCGCGGGGTCGGGGTGCTCCGCGGGGTGCGGGACCGCGGGGCGCTCCGTCGCCAGGGACTCCCAGTCCTCTTCGTAAGGGCCCTCTTCGTAGAGACCCTCTTCGTCCTCGGGAGGGGGTGGCCATTCGGGGTCGTCGGCGGGGGGCACGTCGTCGTGCGACGACGGGTGGGCCTCTTCGTGGGAGCGGGCGGGCTCCGGTGCGCCGTCTCCCGTCACACGGTCGAGGTGGGCGAGGACCGTCTGTGCGGCGGCCCTGCGGCGGGCCAGGGAGGCGTCGTCCAGCGGGAGCGGCCACGCCTGGTCGGCGGTCGCCTCCTGGAGGGCGGGGTTCTCCTCGTCCTCGGCCGGTGCGTCGGCCCAGGCCTCGATCTCGCCGTGGCCCACCGCGCAGTGGTCGTACAGCGCCTGGAGGAAGTCGGAGGGGCCGCGCGGCTTCTTCTGGGTGGGGCCCCACCAGTGGCCGGAGCCGAGGAGGAGGGAGCGGGGGCGGGTGAACGTCACGTACCCGAGGCGGAGCTCCTCGATGCGCTGGTGTTCCTTCATCGCCTCGTGGAAGGCCTTCATGCCCTTCGCGTCCCACGTGTCGACGTCGGGCAGCGTGGCCCTGTCGCCGCGCAGCTCGTGCGGGACGACCTTGGCCTGTGCGGTCCACTTCTCGCGTCCCTGCGCGCTCGGGAAGGTGCCGTTGACGAGACCGGGCACCGCGACGACGTCCCACTCCAAGCCCTTGGACCGGTGGGCGGTGAGCACCTTGACGGTGTTCTCGCCGCCCGGCAGGGCGTTGTCGAGGCCCTTCTCGTACTGGGCGGCGGTGCGCAGGAAGCCGAGGAAGGCGAGGAGCGTCGCGCCGCTGTCGTTCGCGGCGAAGGAGGCGGCGACGTCCAGGAAGTTGGAGAGCGTCTCGCGGCGGCGGGCCGCGAGGGCGCCCGGGGACGCGGAGAGCTCGACCTCCAGGCCGGTCACGGCGAGCACGCGGTGCAGCACGTCCATCAGCGGGTCGGCCAGCGACCGGCGCAGCTCGCGCAGTTCGGCGGCGAGCCGGGCGAAGCGCACCCGGGCGTCCGCCGAGAAGGGCAGGCCGTCGTCCGCTCCGGAGGCGTCGTCCGGGTCGAGCGGTGACTCCAGGAAGGTGTCCAGGGCGTCCGCGAGCGATATCACCTCGGCCGGGTCGACCCCCTCGACGGCTTCGGCGAGGCGGCGGTCCGGGTCGTCGGGGGCGGCGTGCCCCGGCCGTACGAGGAGGCGGGCGCGGCGGCCCAGGAGGGCGAGGTCGCGGGCGCCGATCCGCCAGCGGGGGCCGGTGAGGAGCCGCACCAGGGATGCGTTCGCCCCGGGGTCCTGGAGGACCTCGCAGACGGCGACGAGGTCGGCGACCTCCGGGAGGTGCAGCAGCCCGGAGAGGCCGACGACCTCCACGGGGATGTCGCGGGCGACGAGGGCGGCCTGGATCTCGGCGAAGTCCGTGGCCGTGCGGCACAGGACCGCGATCTCGCCGGGCGCCTTGCCGGTGCGGACGAGGTGGGCGATCGAGTCGCCGAGCCAGTCGATCTCCTCGGCGTGCGTGCGCAGCAGGGCACAGCGCACGACGCCGTCCCGCTCGGCGCCCGGGGCGGGCCGCAGCGCCTCCACGCCCGCGTGCATGGCGCGCAGGGGCTCCGCGAGGCCGTTGGCGAGGTCCAGGAGGCGGCCGCCGCTGCGGCGGTTCTCGCTGAGCGCGTGGCGGGCTGCGGGGCGGCCGTCGGCGTGCGCGAAGTGGTCGGGGAAGTCGTCGAGGTTCGCGACCGAGGCACCGCGCCAGCCGTAGATGGCCTGGCAGGGGTCGCCGACCGCGGTCACCGGGTGCCCCGTGCCGCCGCCGAAGAGTCCGGAGAGGAGGATGCGCTGGGCGACCGACGTGTCCTGGTACTCGTCGAGGAGGACGACGCGGAATTCGTCACGGAGGATCTCGCCGACCTCCGCGCGGGTGTCGGCGAGCGTCGCGGAGAGGGCGATCTGGTCGCCGAAGTCGAGGAGGTCGCGTGAGCGCTTCGCCGCGCGGTAGCGACCGACGAGCTCGGCCAGTTCGAGCCGGGCCGCCGCCGCCTCGGGGGCCTTGCGCAGGTCGGCGTTGGAGAGCTTCACGCCGTCGAGGACGTGCAGGAGCTCGGTGTCGTACGCGCGGAGCCTCTCGGGGCGCACCAAATGCTCGGCGAGCTCACTGTCGAGGGCGAGGAGGTCGCTGACGAGGTCGGGGAAGGAGCGGGTGAGCGCGGGGTACGGCCCGGGGGCCTCGCGGAGCACGCGCGCGGCGAGCTGGAAGCGGGTGGCGTCGGCGAGGAGGCGGGAGGTGGGCTCCAGGCCGATGCGCAGGCCGTGGTCGGTCAGGAGGCGGCCCGCGAACGCGTGGTACGTGGAGATGACGGGCTCGCCCGGCGGGTTGTCCGGGTCGACCGCGTCGGGGTCGGTGACGCCGGCCTTGACGAGCGCGTGGCGCACGCGCTCGGCGAGCTCACCCGCCGCCTTGTTCGTGAACGTCAGACCGAGGACCTGCTCGGGGGCGACCTGTCCGGTGCCGACCAGCCACACCACGCGGGCGGCCATCACCGTCGTCTTGCCCGAGCCGGCTCCGGCCACGATCACCTGCGGGGCCGGCGGCGCGATGATGCAGGCCGTCTGCTCCGGGGTGAAGGGGATCCCGAGGAGCTCCTTGAGCTGCTCGGGATCGGTGATGCGAGGTGACACATCAGAGAGGCTAGCGGTGGCCACTGACATCCGGGACGGACCCGGACGCGGGCGGCCACCGCCCGCTCATGGGACGCGTGAGATCAGGAACCGGCGGCGATCTTCTTCGGGTCGACGACCTCGCCGGCCGGCGGGGCCTTCACGTCGACGTCCTTGCCGTAGTCGCTGAAGGTCACCGAGCCGGGCTCGTCGCTGCCCTTGTTCACGACCTTCAGGAAGTAGGGCTTGCCCTCCATCGCCACGTAGAACGTGGTGGTCTCGGAGCCCTTCTTCTTGGTGAGGACGGCGGCCTTCTGGCCGTCGACCTCGGCGTCGTCCTCGCGCTTCAGGTCCTTGAGCTTGTCGGACTTGAACATGTCGTCCGGGTTGCAGACGCTCTTGCCCTCCCCCGCGGACTTCACCCAACGGCCCTTGAGGAGCTCGGCCGTGCTGCCGCCGCCCTGGGACTCCCAGAACTTGTCGTCGGCCTTGACGTACGAGGTGTCGCCGGTGGCGAGGAACTCGGCGGTGCCCTTCTTCGGCGAGCCCATCGTGCCCTTGCAGTCGCCGGACTCGGCGACGGAGAACTCGATGTTGCTGACCTCGCCCTTCTGGTCCATCTTGCCCTTCATCGTGAAGGAGCCGGCGTCCTTGGAAGCCTTGGAGGCCTTGTCGGCGATCTTGTCGGCGCTCATGCCGTCGAAGGGGTCCTTGTCCCCGTCGCTGCTGCAGCCCGTCACGCCGATGACGGCGGCGGCACAGGCGACGGCCACTGCCAGGAGCTTCCGGTTGGCTGCCATATACGCGCATCTCCTCGAAAAGGTGCACTTTCAGCCAGTGCACAGGGTGTCTTTACGGAGACTTTAGATTGCTCCGGGGGGTGCTGTGCCCCCGGGTGGCGTGACGTGACAATCGCCACGGGCGAGGCGTCTCCGTGACGCCTCGGCCATCTCGGATGTCTCAGCCATCACTCCCCTGTCACTCCACCACCTGCCGGCCCTCCGGGCGTGCGCTGCACGACGCGCGGAAGGCGCAGTGCGTGCAGTGCTGGCCTGTGGTGGGTGCGAAGCGTTCGTCGAGGACCTTGCCCGCGGCCGTCGCGAGCAGGTCGCCGATCCACTCCCCGGAGAGGGCCTCCTGGGCCTGCACCTTCGGGAGTGCTTCGCCGCCGTTCTTCTTGGCGGCGCCCTGGCGCAGTTGCACCAGTTCGGCGCCGCCCGGTTCGGGACGTACGCCTTCGAAGAGGTCGTCCGCGGCCCCTTCGCGGACCGCCAGCTGGTAGACCGCGAGCTGCGGGTGGCGGGCGACCTCGGCGGCGCTCGGGGACTGCTTGCCGGTCTTGAAGTCGACTACGTAGGCACGGCCTTCGGCGTCCTGTTCGACGCGGTCCATGGAGCCGCGTACCCGTACTTCGTAGGGACCCGCTTCCAGCGTCACGTCGAAGCCGTGCTCGCTGGCGACCGGGGTGCGGCTCGCGCGGTCCATCACATGCCACTGGAGGAAGCGCTCCAGCGCCACGCGCGCGTTCTCCTTCTCCTGCGCCGACTTCCAGGGCGCGTCGAACGCCAGCGCGTCCCATACGGAGTCGAGGCGCTCCATGAGGACGGCGAGGTCGGCGGGCGTACGCCCCGAGGCCACCTCGTCGGCCAGGACGTGCACCACGTTCCCGAAGCCCTGGGCCGCCGTCGCGGGCGCGTCCGCCTTCACCTCGCGGCCCAGGAACCACTGCAGGGCGCACGTGTTGGCGAGCTGGTCGAGTGCGCTTCCGGAGAGCACGACGGGCTTGTCGCGGTCCCGCAGCGGCACCTCGCTCGCCGTCGGTTCGTACATGCCCCACCAGCGGTAGGGGTGCGCGGCCGGCACGAGCGGGCGGCCGTCCGTGTCGGCGAGCGCGGCGAGACGGGCCAGGCGCTGGGCCGCCGCCTCGCGCAGGGGCTCCGAGACGCGCGGGTCGACGGTGGTCGCGCGCAGCTCGGCGACGAGCGCCGCGACGGACAGGGGGCGGCGCGGGCGGCCCGTTATGTCCTTGGGCTCGACGCCGAGTTCCGTCAGGAAGCGGGACGGCTGGTCGCCGTCCTCCGCGGGCGCCTTCACCGCGGTCACGACGAGGCGTTCCCGCGCGCGCGTCGCGGCGACGTAGAACAGGCGGCGCTCTTCGGAGAGGAGCGCTCCGGGGGTGAGGGGTTCCGCGAGGCCGTCGCGCCCGATGCGGTCGGCCTCCAGGAGGGAGCCGCGGCGGCGCAGGTCGGGCCAGAGCCCTTCCTGTACGCCCGCGACCACGACGAGCCGCCACTCCAGTCCCTTGGAGCGGTGCGCCGTCATCAGGCGTACGGCGTCGGGGCGTGCCGCGCGGCGCGTGAGGGTGTCCGCGGCGATGTCCTGGGCCTCGGTCTCCTCCAGGAAGTTGAGGGCGCCGCGGCCGCCCGTGCGCTCCTCCGCGCGGGCCGCGGCCGCGAACAGGGCGCACACGGCGTCGAGGTCGCGGTCGGCGTTGCGGCCGGCCGCGCCACCGCGCCGCGCGGTGCGTTCCAGGCGCCTGGGCCAGGGCGTGCCGTCCCACAGCTCCCACAGCGCCTCCTCGGCCGTGCCGCCGCCCGCGAGGCGCTCACGTGCCTTGCGGAGCAGCGCGCCGAGCCGCTGGGCGCCGCGGGCGTACGTCGGGTCGTGCGCGACGAGCCGCTCCGGCTCGGCGAGGGCGCGGGCCAGCAGTTCGTCGGAGGGCGGCGGCACGTGGTTGCCCGCCGCGCGCTCCTCCTCGCGCAGGGCGCGGCCGAGGCGGCGCAGGTCGGCGGCGTCCATGCCGGCGAGGGGGGATGTCAGGAGGGTGAGCGCGGTCTCGGTGTCGAGCCAGGCGGGGGCGGTGGGTTCTTGGGGGGTGTCGGCGGTGGGTTCTTGGGGAGCGTCGGCGGTGGGTTGTTGGGGGGCGTCGGCGGTGGGTTGTTGGGGGGCGTCGGCTGCGGGTTCCCGGGGAGCGTCGGCTACGGACCCGGTCGGGTCATCTGTGGATCCGGTGGCGTCACCCGTGGATCGGGGTGCGTTGTCTGTGGATCCGGTGGCGTCGCCCGTGGATCCAGTGGCGTCACCCGTGAATGGGCGTGCGTCGCCCGCAGAGCCGGTGACGTCACCCTCGACTCCGGGGGCCTCACTCTTGTGGGCCCCGGAGATCTCCCTCTCGTCGGTCCCGGAGGTCTCACTCTCACCAGTCCCGGGGGCCGCGCTCCCGTCGGCCCCGGCGATCGCACTCTCGTCAGCCCCGTAGCCCTCGCCGCCGTCAGCACCGTAGCCCTCGCCCCCGTCCCCCCCGGAGGCCTCGCCGCCGACCGGCACGGTACCCGGCGCATAGGCAGTCGTGGACGAGTCCTCCGCATCCACCGCCGTCGCCACCACCCGCAACGCCGTCAGCAGCGGTGTCACCGCCGGTTCGTGGCGCAGGGCGATGTCGTCGCCGTCGATGTCCAGGGGGACGCCCGCCGCGCTGAGGCTGCGGCGGACCGCGGGGATCGTGCGGGCGCCCGCGCGGACCAGGACCGCCATCTCGCCCCAGGGGATGCCGTCCTCCAGGTGGGCGCGGCGCAGGATGTCCGCGATGTTGTCGAGTTCCGTGCCGGCCGTCGGATACGTGTACACCTCGACCGCGCCGCCGTCCCTGACCGGCGTCGGCTCCCGGTGGACCCGTACCTTCTCCGCGGGCAGCCGGGTCAGCGGCATGCGCCGGGTCAGAAGGCGTGTGGCCGCGAGGAGCCGCGCGCCCGAGCGGCGGGAGGTCGTGAGGACCTCGACCGGTGCCGGGGCCCCGTCCACGCGCGTGAAGGCGTCGGGGAACTCCAGGATGCCGTTCACGTCGGCGCCCCGGAAGGTGTAGATCGACTGGTCGGGGTCGCCGAACGCGACGAGCGTGCGGCCTCCCCCGGCGAGCGCGTGCAGGAGCCGCACCTGCGCCGGGTCGGTGTCCTGGTACTCGTCGACGAAGACCGCGTCGTACTGCGCGCCGAGCGCCCGCGCCACCTCGGGGCGGCGCGCGAGCAGCACCGCGCGGTGCACCAGTTCCGCGTAGTCGAGCACTCCTTGGAGGTCGAGCACGTCCAGGTACTCGGCGAGGAAGGCCGCCGCCGCGCCCCAGTCGGGCCGGCCGCTGCGGCGCGCGAAGGCGTCCAGCGCGTCCGGGCCGAGGCCGAGCTCACGGCTGCGGGCGAGCACCGCGCGGACCTCGTCGGCGAAGCCGCGGGTGGTGAGGCAGGCGCGGAGCTCGTCCGGCCAGAGGATGTGGCCGTGCCCTTCCTTCGCGAGGTCGATCTGTCCCGCGAGCAGTTCACGTACCGCCACGTCCTGCTCGGGGCCGGACAGGAGCCGCAGCGGCTCCACGAACAGTTCGGTGTCCTGGTGGGCGCGGACCAGGGCGTAGCAGAAGGAGTGGAACGTCGTGGCCTGCGGGACACGCGCCGCGCCCACGCGCAACGCCATGCGGTCCCGCAGTTCAACCGCCGCCTTGCGGCTGAAGGTGAGCACCAGGATCCGCGCGGGGTCCACGCCCCGGGCGACACGGGCGGCGACACTCTCCACGAGCGTGGTGGTCTTGCCCGTGCCGGGTCCCGCGAGGACCAGCAGCGGCCCCCCCTTGTGGTCAACCACACGACGCTGACCTGCGTCCATGCGAGGGGGATCCATCTGGTTCGGCGACGTACGCACCAGTCGGTAGCCATCTCGGGTCCCCTGTCGTACCTGCTGGTGCGACGGGTGCCGGATGTGCCGAGTGGAAGAAGGGGAACTCACGTGGGTCGCCGGTCCTGGTGGGTGTGCTGGTCTGTGAGCGGCCGCACGGTGGCCGCGGGGTGAGGGGGATGCGTGCTGTCGACGCTACGCCAGTGGGCGCGAAGGACGCGTGCCTTCCCCCGTACGGGCCACCGGTCCCCCGTCGGGCCGCCGGATGCCGGAAGCTGTCAGATGTGATCCTTTGGAGCCGCGCCGTCCCGAGTCGCGCCGTCCGGAGTCGGGCCACCGTCCGGAGTCGGGCCGTCCAAGGTCGGGTCGCCGTCCGGGTTCGGGCCGCCCGGGGCCGGGCCACCGTCCGGAGCAGCGCCGTCCCACCGCGCCCGCCGCATGTCGAGCTTCGGGACGTGTCCCTGGGCGGCGCGCGAGGCCTGTCGCAGTGGGGTGCCCTCCTCCCGGTACCTGTCCAGGGCCCGGAGTTCGTGGCCCGGCAGGAGCACGCCGTCGGAGCGGACGACGCGCCACCACGGAACGCCCCCTCCGTAGAGGGCCATCACGCGTCCGACCTGTCGCGGACCGCCCTCCTCAAGCCACTCGGCAACGTCCCCATAGGTCATCACCCGACCCGGAGGGATCAGTTCCGCAACCTCCAGGACCCGTTCCGCGTACTCCGGCAACTCGCTCATCCGGACCATCCTGCCGTACCCCACCGACACGGTGACAGGCACGCCACACAGCGTGGCCCGACCCCTCCGACAGGGCGCAAAGTGTCGTTTCGTGACCACTTCGCAGCCTTGCGTTGCCCCCTGCTGCCCCCCTTCAAGGGCTGGACATGCCACCATCGTGCGGGCGGTGACTGGTGATACGAGATCAAGAAGAGACAACGGAGCGGCAGGGCGTGCATCCCGATGAGAAGGCGGGCACCTCTGCGTCCGAGTCACACCTGGACACCGGTGAGCGCGCCCTGAAGAACGAGAAGACCGAGAACGGCGGCAGGCGGACCGACGCCAACGAAGCCCCCGGGGCCGACCTCGACGACGGTCCCGGCTGCGCCGACGACGGAGCCCACGCCGAGCGCGTCGAGGGCGACGAACCGCTCCTCGCCGCCCGCGTGCACCGCCCGTCCGACCTCATGCGGCTCCTCGTCGGTGTCCTCGCCATCGCCGTGCTCCTGTCCATCGCCGCGTTCGCGCACGGCACGACGTCCGGGCTCGAACAGGACATCGACAAGGGCACGGACCAGGCGCCCGACCTGTTGATCAAGGTCGCGGGTCTGGTCGCCAGCATCGGCGTACTGCTCGTGCCCGTGGCGTTCGCGATCGAGCGGCTGATCAAACGTGACGGGCTGCGCATCGCCGACGGTGTCCTTGCCGCCGTACTGGCGCACGGCGTGACGCTCGCCACCGACCTCTGGGTCGCGAAGGCCGCCCCCGACTCCATCCAGGACGCGCTGACGAAGCCGTCCCCCGCGGACCTCCACGCGTTCACCGATCCGGTGCACGGCTATCTCGCGCCCGTCATCGCGTACATGACGGCCGTCGGCATGTCCCGCAGACCGCGCTGGCGCCTGGTGCTGTTCGTGGTGCTGCTGCTCGACGCGTTCACCATGCTGGTCACCGGCTACACGACACCCTTCTCGATCATCCTGACGGTGCTCATCGGCTGGGCCGTGGCCTACGGAACGCTCTACGCGGTCGGCTCGCCCAACGTGCGGCCCACCGGCCAGACGCTGCTCGCGGGTCTGCGGCACGTCGGCTTCCACCCCGTGAGCGCCTCCCGCGAGGAGTCCCCCGACAGCGAGCACGGCGACCGCGGACGCCGCTACTTCGTCACTCTGGAGGACGGCCCTCCACTCGACGTGACGGTCATCGACCGCGAACAGCAGGCGCAGGGCTTCTTCTACCGCGTCTGGCGCAGGCTCACCCTGCGGGGCATCACCCAGCGGCGCAGCCTGCAGTCCCTGCGGCAGGCGCTGGAGCAGGAGGCCCTCCTCGCGTACGCGGCCATCGCGGCCGGGGCGAACGCGCCCAAGCTGATCGCCACCTCCGAGCTCGGCCCCGACGCCGTGATGCTCGTCTACGAGCACACGGGCGGCCACTCCCTGGACTCCCTGCCGGACGAGGCCATCACCGACGAGCTCCTGTGCGACACCTGGCGGCAGGTGCAGGCCCTGCAGTCCCGGCGGATCGCGCACCGCAGGCTCGCGGGAGACGCGATCCTGGTGGATCGTTCCGGCACGGTGATCCTCACGGATCTGCGGGGCGGCGAGATCGCCGCGGGCGACCTGGTCCTGCGCATCGACATCGCCCAGCTTCTGACGGCCCTCGGCCTGCGGGTGGGTGCCGAGCGCGCCGTCGCCGCGGCGGTCGAGGTCCTCGGGCCCGACGCGGTGGCCGACTGTCTGCCGCTGCTCCAGCCCATCGCCCTCACCCGCTCCACCCGCTCCACGCTGGGCAAGCTGGCCCGGGAACGGTCCCAGCGCGAGCGGGAAGCCGTCCTGGAGGCCTCCCGCAAGTCCCGGCAGAGCGTGCGCGCGGACGTCCCGGAGGACGGCCGGGCGGACAAGCCGTCATCGAAGCAGGAGAAGCAGGCGGCCAAGCAGGAGCGGCAGGCCGAGAAGCAGGCCATAGACGACGCCCTGGATCAGGCGCGCGAGGAGGACCTGCTCACCCAGATCCGCCACCAGGTGCTGCTCATCCGTCCGACGGCGCCGGTCGAGCCCGCGCAGCTGGAGCGGATCAGGCCGCGCACGCTGATCAGCTTCATCGCCGGCGCCATCGGTGCCTACTTCCTGCTCTCGCAGCTGACGCACGTCGAATTCGGCACCCTCTTCCAGGAGGCCGAGTGGGGCTGGGTGGCTGCCGCGGTCGGCTTCTCCGCGCTGAGCTACTTCGCGGCCGCGATGAGCCTGCTGGGCTTCGTGCCGGAGCGGGTGCCGTTCCTGCGGGCGGTGGCGGCGCAGGTCGCCGGGTCGTTCGTGAAGATCGTGGCGCCCGCCGCAGTCGGCGGTGTCGCGCTGAACACGCGGTTCCTGCAGCGGTCCGGGGTGCGCTCGGGGCTCGCGGTGGCGAGTGTCGGCGCCTCGCAGCTCTTCGGGCTCGGTTCGCACATCCTGCTGCTGCTGATCTTCGGCTACCTGACGGGGACGGAGAAGACACCGTCGTTCACGCCGTCCCGGACGGTCATCGCCGGTCTCCTGTCGGTCGCCGTACTGGTCCTCGTGGTGACCGCCATCCCGTTCCTGCGCAAATTCGTCGTCACGCGCGTGCGGTCGCTTTTCGCCGGTGTCGTGCCGCGCATGCTCGACGTACTGCAGCGGCCGCAGAAGCTGCTCACCGGCATCGGCGGGATGCTGCTGCTCACCCTGATGTTCGTGCTCTGTCTGGACGCTTCGGTGCGGGCCTTCGGCAACGAACAGATGACGTCTCTGAGCCTCGCGAGCGTCGCGGTCGTCTTCCTCGCGGGCAACGCCCTGGGGTCGGCGGCGCCGACGCCCGGCGGTGTGGGCGCGGTCGAGGCGACGCTGACCCTCGGTCTGATCGCGGTGGGCGTGCCCAAGGACGTCGCGGCGCCTGCCGTGCTCCTCTACCGGCTGCTCACGCTGTGGC
The DNA here is from genome assembly GCF_008642315.1 of Streptomyces venezuelae. Lineage (NCBI taxonomy): Bacteria > Bacillati > Actinomycetota > Actinomycetes > Kitasatosporales > Streptomycetaceae > Streptomyces > Streptomyces venezuelae. The sequence goes on from NZ_CP029192.1 coordinate 3,161,439, forward strand.
TTCCCGTGCTCCCGGGGTGGCTGTTCTTCAACCACCTCACAAGGAAGGGCCTGCTCTGACCGTCGCCGCGGTCAGCAGGCCCTCTCACACACCGGCGAGCTCTCAGAACACCAGCAGGAGCGCGGCCAGCAGCAGCGCCGCGCCCACGACCTCCACCGCCCCGACCACCGGCACCCTGAGGCCCTTCCCCGGCAGCACCGCCGCGCGCACCAGGTAGGCCGCGAACAGGACCGCGAGCCAGGGAGCGAGCGCGTACGCGACGGGGACGGCGAGGGCGTGGTACGCCACCGACGCCCGGTAGTACGCCCGTGAGTCGCGCTCGCGGATCATCGTCTTCACGTACGGCACCGTGCCCGCGAAGAACAGCAGGCAGGCGAGCGCGGGACGCCAGCCTTCGGAGAGCTCGCCGCCGCCCATCCGCAGCGTCACGAGGAGCATGCCGCAGGCGGGGACCACCGCGGCGAGGCCGTTCAGCAGGGCCCGCTCCTTGTTGCGCCACGCGTACCACGTGTTGACGGCCACGAAGGGGGCGGCGCAGGCGGCCGCGAGCAGCAGCCAGGGGTACGCGAACAGGAGCGGCACCCCGAACACCGCGGAGACCGCGGCCGAGCCGATGGCGGGGCGCACGTGGCGGCGCGGGGCCCTCGGGTTGCGGGAGAGGCGGCGCAGGCGGAGCCACTGCTGGACGTGGAAGGCGGTGACGTACCCCGCCAACCAGGCGACGAACAGCGGCAGATGCGCCCACCGGGGGCCTTCGCCCGGCCCGTCGCCGAGGAAGACGCCCACCGCGAACGGCACCGCGAGCATCGCCCACGCGCCGTGCTGGTTCGGCAGCCACGACCGGAGCGCGCCCCGCTTCTTCCTGCCCATGCGTCCCAGCATCTCAGCACAGGGCCCGAACAATTCCGGAAAGAGGTCACCCCTTGACGGGACCTTCGTCCCCGGGTTCCCAACCTCCGCCAGGCTTAGGGTCGTTGCAGGCGGCACGTGCCGTGCGGCCTTTTCTTCGGGACGGCCAGGAGATGTGACGTTGCAGCAGAGGAAAGACATCGCTGAGTCGCTCGTGAAGGCCGGGAGTTTCTTCACCCGGACCGCGGAGACCTCCGAGGATCTGCACCGGGTGCAGCACACCGGAGGCCGGGACGGGGAAGCCTTCTACCGTGACCGTTGGAGCCACGACAAGGTCGTGTATTCCACGCACGGCGTGAACTGCACGGGATCGTGCCGCTGGAAGGTGTACGTCAAGGACGGCATCATCACGTGGGAGACGCAGGCCACGGACTATCCGAGCGTCGACCCCGACCGTCCCGAATACGAACCCCGCGGTTGTCCGCGCGGAGCCTCTTTCTCCTGGTACACGTATTCACCCACGCGCGTGCGCTACCCCCATGTGCGCGGAACGCTTCTGGAGATGTACCGGGAGGCCAAGGCGCGGCTGAAGGACCCGGTGCTCGCCTGGGCCGACATCCAGGGCGACCCCGAGCGCCGCAGGCGCTACCAGCGGGCGCGCGGCAAGGGCGGCCTGGTGCGGGCGAGTTGGGACGAGGCCGTCGAGATCGTCGCGGCGGCGCACGTGCACACGATCAAGGAACACGGCCCGGACCGCGTCGCGGGATTCTCCCCCATTCCCGCGATGTCGATGGCGTCGCACGCCGCGGGCGCCCGTTTCCATTCCCTCATCGGCGCCCCGATGCTCTCTTTCTACGACTGGTACGCGGATCTCCCCGTGGCCTCTCCGCAGGTGTTCGGTGACCAGACCGACGTACCGGAGTCGGGTGACTGGTGGGACGCCGCGTATTTGATGATGTGGGGCTCCAATGTGCCGGTGACGCGGACTCCGGACGCGCACTGGATGGCCGAGGCGCGCTACCGCGGGCAGAAAGTCGTCACCGTGTCGCCCGATTTCGCGGACAACACGAAGTTCGCCGACGAATGGATGCACCCGCACCCCGGAACGGACGGCGCGCTCGCCCTCGCGATGGGGCACGTCATCCTCAAGGAATTCTTCGTCGAACGGCAGACGCCGTTCTTCCAGAATTACGTACGCCGCTACACGGATCTGCCTTTCCTGGTCACGCTCGACGAGACCGAGAAGGGCCTCGTGCCGCACAAGTTCCTCACCGCCGCCGACATCGGCGAGGAGACCGAGAACGCGCGGTGGAAGACCGTTCTGATCGACGACGCGAGCGGCGACCTCACCGTCCCCAACGGCACCCTCGGCCACCGCTGGGGCACGTCCGGGACCCCCGACTGGAACCTCGATCTGGGCGACACCGTGCCCCGGCTGACGCTGTACGGCGAGGACACCGCGGAGATCGCGCTGCCCCGCTTCGAAGAGGGCGCCCACGGCGACGGCGGCGTCGTACGCCGCGGAGTGCCCGTGCGCCGCGTCGGCGACCGGCTCGTCACCACCGTCCACGACCTGATGCTCGCCCAGTACGGGGTCCCGCGCGCGGGGCTGCCCGGCGAGTGGCCCGCCTCCTACGAAGACGCCTCCCAGCCCGGCACTCCCGCCTGGCAGGAGACCCTGACGTCCGTGCCGGCCGCGCAGGCCACGCGCGTGGCGCGCGAATTCGCCGACACGGCCGAGGCGTCACAAGGGCGCTGCATGATCCTCATGGGCGCGGGGACCAACCACTGGTTCCACGCGGAGACCACCTACCGCGCGTTCCTGTCCCTGCTCCAGCTCACCGGCTGTCAGGGGCGCAACGGCGGCGGCTGGGGGCACTACGTAGGGCAGGAGAAGTGCCGCCCGGTGACCGGCTGGGCGACGCTCGCGAGCGCCTCCGACTGGGCCCGCCCGCCCCGGCACATGATCGGCGCGGGCTGGTTCTATCTGCACACCGACCAGTGGCGCTACGACACCCTCCCCGCCGAGTCCCTCGCGTCCCCTCTGGGAGAGGGCCGTTTCGAGGGGATGACGGGCGCCGACTGTCTCGCCGCGTCCGCGCGCATGGGCTGGATGCCGTCGTACCCGACCTTCGACCGCAACCCGCTGGACCTGGGGGCCACCGAGGACCCCGTGGCCGACACCGTGCGGGAGCTGAAGGAGGGCACGCTGGGCTTCGCGGGCGAGGACCCCGACGCGCCGGGCAACTGGCCGCGCGTGCTCAACGTATGGCGGGCGAACCTGCTCGGCTCGTCCTCCAAGGGCAACGAGTACTTCCTGAAGCATCTGCTCGGCACGCACTCCAACCTCCCCGACGACGGGCCGCGTTGCGCGCCGCGCGACGTGAAGTGGCACTCCGAGGACGTCGAGGGGAAGCTCGATCTGCTGCTGTGCCTCGACTTCCGGATGACGTCGACGACGCTGCTCTCCGACGTCGTCCTGCCGGCCGCCACCTGGTACGAGAAGCACGACCTGTCGTCCACCGACATGCACCCCTTCCTGCACGCCTTCACACCGGCCGTGGACCCGCCCTGGCAGGCGCGCACCGACTACGACGCGTTCCTCGCCGTCGCGCGCCGGTTCGGCGAGCTGGCGGGCGAGCACCTGGGCGTGCGGCGCGACCTCGTCGCCACGGCGCTGCAGCACGACACCCCGGGCGGTGAGATGGCGCAGCCCGGCGGGGTGGCGCTCGACTGGTCGAAGGGCGAGTGCGAGCCCGTCCCGGGGCGCACGATGTACAACCTGGCCGTCGTGGAGCGCGACTACGGAGCGGTCGGCGAGAAGTTCGCCGCGCTCGGCCCGCTCGTCGACGAGCTCGGCGTCACCACGAAGGCGGTCACGTTCGACGTCGCCGAGGAAGTCGCGTACCTGAAGGAGAAGAACGGCACCGTGCGCGGCGGCACCGCGGACGGCAGGCCGCGCCTGGACACCGCCCAGCGGGCCTGTGAGGCCATCCTGTCGCTCTCCGGGACCTCCAACGGCCGCCTGGCCACCCAGGGCTTCGAGACGCTGGAGAAGCGCGTCGGGACGGAGATGGCACACCTGGCCGCCGAGGCCGAGGGCAAGCGGATCACCTTCGCGGACACCCAGGCACGGCCGGTGCCGGTGATCACGTCGCCCGAGTGGTCGGGCAGCGAGTCCGGAGGGCGCCGCTACACCGCGTTCACCGTCAACACCGAACACCTGAAGCCGTGGCACACCCTCACCGGGCGCCAGCACTTCTTCCTCGACCACGACTGGCTCCACGAGGTCGGCGAGGCGCTCCCCGTCTACAAGCCGCCGCTGAACATGCACCGCCTCTACGGAGAGCCCGAGTTGGGTTCCCGGACGGACGGCAAGGAGGGCCGCGAGGTCGCCGTGCGGTTCCTGACCCCGCACAACAAGTGGGCGATCCACTCGCAGTACCAGGACAACCTCTACATGATGACGCTCGGCCGCGGCGGACAGACGGTGTGGATGTCCCCGCAGGACGCGGACGCCATCGGCGTGCGCGACAACGAGTGGATCGAGGCCGTGAACCGCAACGGTGTCATCACGGCCCGCGCGATCGTGTCCCACAAGATGCCGCCGGGGACGGTCTACATGAACCACGCCCAGGAACGGACCGTCGGCGTCCCGAAGACGGAGAAGACGGGCCGCCGCGGCGGCATCCACAACTCCCTCACCCGGATCATGCTCAAGCCCACCCATCTGGTGGGCGGCTACGCCCAGTTGACGTGGGCGTTCAACTACCTGGGCCCGACGGGCAACCAGCGTGACGAGGTGACGGTCATCCGCCGCCGCGACCAGGAGGTCACCTACTGATGCCCCGTGACGGAGTCACCATCGGACGCGTCATGACCCAAGTCGCCATGGTCATGAACCTCGACAAGTGCATCGGCTGCCACACGTGTTCGGTCACCTGCAAGCAGGCGTGGACGAACCGCAAGGGCACCGAGTACGTGTGGTTCAACAACGTCGAGACGCTCCCCGGACAGGGCTACCCGCGCCGCTGGGAGGACCAGGAGCGGTGGCAGGGCGGCTGGGAGCGGACCAGGTCCGGCAGGCTGCGGCTGAGGGCCGGAGGGCGCCTCAAGCGGCTCGGCCAGATCTTCGCCAACCCCGAGCTGCCGGAGCTCTCGGACTACTACCAGCCGTGGACGTACGAGTACAAGAACCTCACCGACGCCCCGGCGGGCGACGACATGCCCGTCGCCAAGCCCGTCTCGCAGGTGACGGGCGAGCCCATCGGCACCATCGAGTGGGGCCCCAACTGGGACGACAACCTCGGCGGCGCCCCGGAGCACGGCCCCAAGGACCCGCTGGTCGAGAAGGTCCGCGACGAGGTGGGCGAGCGGATCCGGTTCGAGTTCGAGCAGAGCTTCATGTTCTACCTGCCGCGGATCTGCGAACACTGCCTCAACCCCGCGTGCGTCTCGTCGTGCCCCTCCGGAGCGATGTACAAGCGCGTGGAGGACGGCATCGTCCTCGTCGACCAGGACCAGTGCCGCGGCTGGCGGATGTGCGTGACCGGCTGCCCCTACAAGAAGGTCTACTTCAACCACGCCACCGGCAAGGCGGAGAAGTGCACCTTCTGCTTCCCGCGCGTGGAGGCCGGGATGCCGACCATCTGCTCGGAGACCTGCGTCGGCCGCATGCGCTACCTGGGCGTCATGCTGTACGACGCCGACAAGGTCGCCGAGGCCGCCGCCGTGGAGGACGAACAGGACCTCTACCCGGCGCAATTGGAGTGCTTCCTCGATCCCGAGGACCCGGCGGTCATAGCCGCCGCCCGTGCCTCGGGCATCTCCGACGAGTGGCTCGACGCGGCCCGCCGCTCCCCCGTGTACGACCTGATCAGGACGTACCAGGTCGCGCTTCCGCTGCACCCGGAGTACCGCACCATGCCGATGGTCTGGTACGTCCCGCCGCTGTCCCCGGTCGTGGAGGCGGTGGCCGCCGCGGGCCGCGACGGGGAGGACGCGGGCAACCTCTTCGGAGCGATCGACGCGCTGCGGATCCCCGTGGAGTACCTCGCCGCGCTGCTCACCGCGGGTGACACCTACGCCGTGGACGCGGTGCTGCGCCGGATGGCGGCCATGCGCGCCTACATGCGCCGCATCAACCTCGGGGAGGAGCGCGACGAGTCCATCGCCTCCGCGGTCGGCCTCACCGGCCAGGAGATGGAGGACATGTTCCGGCTCCTGGCGATCGCCAAGTACGAGGACCGCTATGTGGTCCCGACCGCCGCCCGCGCCGACGCGGACGCCCTCGCGCAGACGCACCCGCTCGACGACGGATGCCCGGTCGCCGACGCCCCGGGCGACCCCTCCGAGGAGCGCGTCATGCTCAACCTCAGCCCCACCCGGAGGACCGCATGACCCCCGACGCCGTCGTCCGGCTCGTCGCCGGGCGGCTCCTGCACTACCCCGACGAGCGGCTGTACGCGGATCTGGACCGCCTCCACGAAGCGACCGACCACCCCCTGTTGCGGGAGTTCATCGCCCACGCGCGCGTGAGGCGTCCCCTGGACCTCGCCGCGCACTACACGAACGTCTTCGACACCCGTAACCGCCGCTGCCTGTACCTCACCTGGTGGTCGGACGGCGACACCCGCAACCGGGGCCTGTCCCTGGTGCGCGTGAAGCGGGTGTACCGCGAGCACGGCCTGGAGTTCGCCTCCCAGGAGCTGCCGGACTTCCTCCCGGTGATGCTGGAGTTCGCCGCCCGCGAGGAGGAGGCGGGCACCGCCCTCCTTGAGGAGCACCGGGCCGGGCTCGAACTGCTGCGGCTGGCCGTCACCGACGCGGAGACCCCCTACGCGCGCGTGCTCGAAGCGGTCTGCGGGACGCTCCCCGGACCCTCCCCGAAGACGCGCGCCGAGGCGAAGGCGCTGGCCCGCAGCGGGCCGCCCCGCGAGACCGTCGGACTCGAACCCTTCGGCCCCGGCGTGGACCTCCCCTGGCCCGCCGCCCGGCAATCCGCCGCCCAGGAAAGGACCCCGGCGTGATGGACCTCCTCCTGTGGGGCGTCATGCCCTACGTCGCCGTCACCCTCCTGATCGCGGGCCTGGTCTGGCGGGCCCGCTACGACCGGTTCGGCCTGACCACGCACTCCTCGCAGCTGCAGGAGTCGCGGCTGCTGCGCATCGGCTCGCCGCTCTTCCACTTCGGCATGGTGTTCGTGGTGCTCGGCCACGTCGTCGGGCTGCTGGTCCCGGACAGCTGGACGGACGCGGTGGGCGTCAGCGACCACACGTACCACCTGGTGGCGGTCTCCACCGGCGCGGTCGCGGGCGTCGCGGCGGCCGTCGGCATCGGCATCCTCGTGTACCGGCGCTTCACGGTGCCGGCCGTCCGCAGAGCCACCCTCCGTAGTGACCACCTGATGTACACGGTCCTGCTCGGGGCGATGCTGCTCGGTCTCGTCGCGACCGTCCTGAACTCCTCCGGAGCGGTCGACTACAACTACCGCGAGGGCATCTCCGTCTGGTTCCGGAGCCTGTTCACGCTCCAGCCCGACCACCACCTGATGGGCGCCGCGCCGCTCGCCTTCAAGCTGCATGTCGTCTTCGGCTTCGCGCTGTTCGCCCTGATCCCGTTCTCGCGGCTCGCGCACATCGTCAGCGCCCCGTTCAAGTACGTCTTCAGGCCGTACGTCGTCTACCGCGCCCGGGACCCGCGGGAGCTCGCGAGCCGGCGTCCGAAGCGCGGCTGGGAGCGTGCCTCGTGAGCCGCGTCGTACGGCGCCCCCGCCACGACGTCGGCGAGCGCCCCTTCATCGTCATCTGGGAGGCCACGCGCGCGTGCCCGCTGGCCTGTCTGCACTGCAGGGCCGAGGCGCAGCCCGCACGGGACCCGCGCGAGCTGGACGGCGCGGACGCCCGCCGCCTCATGGACCAGATCGCCGCCTTCGGGAAGCCAGGACCGCTCTTCGTGATCACCGGCGGCGACCCGTTCCAGCGGCCCGACCTCACCGACCTCGTCGCGTACGGAACGGCGCTCGGACTGCGCGTCGCCGTCTCCCCCTCGGGCACACCGACGCTGGACCGGGCGAACCTGACCGCCGTGCGCGACGCGGGCGCCGTCGCCCTGTCCCTGAGCGTCGACGGGTCGACCGCCGAGCGGCACGACGCGTTCCGTGGCGTGGACGGCGTCTTCAAATGGACCATCGACGGCTGGCGCACGGCCCGCGAACTCGGACTGAAGGTGCAGGTCAACACCACCGTCACCCGCGACAGCCTGGAGGACCTCGCGGACATCGCGGCCCTGGTGCGCAGGGAGGGCGCGATGCTGTGGAGCGGCTTCGTGCTCGTGCCGACCGGACGCGGCGAGCAGCTCGCCTCGCTCACCCCCGACGAGGTCGAGGACGTCCTGCACTTCCTGTACGACACGGGTGCGGTGATGGCCACCAAGACCACCGAAGGGCACCACTTCCGCCGCGTGGCCCTCCAGCGCACCCTTCTGGAACGGCACGGCGAGGAGCCCGAGTTGGGGCCCCTGTACGCCCGCCTGACGGCACGCGCGCGTGCCGTCGGTCTGCACGACGGGAAGCGGCGCGCGGTGCGCAGACCGCCCATGGACGTCGGCTCGGGGCGCGGCTTCGTCTTCGTGTCACACACCGGCGAGGTCCACCCCAGCGGCTTCCTGCCGCTGTCGGCGGGCAACGTGAAGCACCATCCGCTGGTCGACATCTACCGGGGCTCCGCACTGTTCACTACCTTGCGCGAACCCGCACTGCTCGGCGGCGCGTGCGGACGCTGCGAGTTCAACACCGTGTGCGGAGGCTCCCGTTCGCGCGCGTACGGGGCGACGGGGCGGGTGCTCGCCGCCGACCCCTGGTGCGCGTACGAACCGGGGAGCTTCCCCTACCAGGACGAGCTGCGGGAGCTGCTCTCCGGAGACACCCGGTTCCGTTCGGAAGGGAGCACCGTATGAAGCGCTCAGTGATCGTCGTCGGCGGCGGCATCAGCGGACTGACCGCCGCCTGGCGGCTGCGCGCCGAGGCCGAAGTGACCGTCCTGGAGGGTGCCCCCCGCATCGGCGGCAAGCTGCGCACCGGCACCCTCGCGGGCGTCCCCGTCGACGAGGGCGCCGAGTCCCTGATGGCGCTGCGCCCCGAGGCCGTGCGCCTGGCGCAGGAGGTCGGCCTCGGCGACGCCCTGTGCGACCCGGCCCCCGCGCCCACCACCCTGTGGTCGAACGGCGCGCTGCGCCCGCTGCCGCCCGGCCACGTCATGGGCATCCCCACCTCCCCGGACGCGCTGGTGGGCACGGGGCTGCTGTCCGACGAGGGCGTGGCCAGGCTGCGCCACGAGGAGACGCTGCCCGCCGAGCCGATGGCCGAGGACGTGTCCGTGGCCGAGTACCTCGGCGGCCGGCTCGGCCAGGAGACCGTGGACCGGCTCGTGGAGCCGCTGCTCGGCGGGGTCTACGCGGGCCGTCCCGACCGGCTCTCGCTGCGGGCCGTGCTGCCGCGCGTGGCGGCGGTCGCGGGGCGCGGGGAACCGCTGCTCGAGGCGCTGCGCCGGATGCGTACGTCCGGTAGGGGCTCCTTGCCGCGCTCGGACGCCCCTCGCACCGTCCCCGTCCAGGGGCTGCGCGGCGGCACCGGACGCCTGCCCCTCGCCGTGGCGGCGGCGAGCGGCGCCCGGGTGCTCACCGGCACCCGCGCGCGTGAGCTGCAGCGCACCCCCGCCGGACGGTGGCGGGTCCTGGCCGCCACGGGCGACGGTCCGCTCCTCCTCGAGGCGGACGCGGTGATCCTCGCCGTGCCCGCGTACGAGGCCGCGGAGCTGCTGCGCCCGCACGCGCCGCTCGCCGACGCCGACCTCGGCGCGATCCAGCACGCCAGCACCGCCGTGGTGACCTTGGCGTTCCCGCGCGCGGAGGCCCTCACCCGGGCGCACGGCAGCGGGCCGGGCCACGGCCCCGGGGAGGCGTTTCCCGAGGGCAACGGCTTCCTGGTGCCCGCCGTCGACGGACGCACCCTCAAGGCGGCCACGTTCCTCAGCAACAAGTGGCGGTGGCAGCGCGAGGAGACGCCCGACGTCTTCCTGCTGCGCACCTCCATCGGCCGCGTCGCCGAGGAGCACCGCCTCGCCGTCCCCGACCGCCATCTGGTCCGCGGCTCCGTCATCGAGCTGCACCAGGCCCTCGGCTCCATCGGGGAGCCCGTCGCGGCCCGCGTCACCCGCTGGGAACGCGGTCTGCCGCAGTACGGCGTCGGGCACATCGAGCGCGTCGCCCGCGTCCGTGAGGCGGTCGGCAAGCTGCCGGGGCTCGCCCTGTGCGGCGCCGCGTACGAGGGTGTGGGCGTCGCCGCGTGCGTGGCGACGGGGACGGCCGCCGCACGGCACCTCACCGAGGGCTGACACGGAGTCGGACGGCCCTGCCCCGTCCGCACGAAGTGGCCGATTCCTCACCCACACGGCCCGCGCCCCGAGCGCCCCGTCAGGACCCGCCGCAGGATGGGCACATGCCCACACAGTCCACGCCGCGCGCCACCGCGCTGGCCGCCGCCACCCTGCTCCTGTCCGCCGCCCTCGCGGGGTGCGGCGGCAGTGACGACTCCAAGGACGAGGATCTGTCGGCTCAGAAGCTGAGCTGGAAGGACTGCCCCGCGCCCGACGCGGCGGAGGGCGGCGGCGAGGCCCCGTCCCCGCTGCCCGGCGGCGCCGAATGGCAGTGCGCCACCATGAAGGCCCCGCTCGACTGGTCGAAGCCCAAGGGCGACACGGTCGACATCGCCTTGATCAAGGCGGCGACGAGCGGCGACAAGGGCGACCGCATCGGATCGCTCGTCTTCAACTTCGGCGGCCCCGGCGGCTCGGGCATCACCACGCTGCCCGCCTTCGGAGAGGACTACGCCAAGCTGCGCACCCGCTACGACCTGGTCAGTTTCGACCCGCGCGGCGTCGGCCGCAGCGCAGGCATCAGGTGCGAGGACGACTCCGCACTCGACACGTACTTCCAGCAGGACTCCACGCCCGACGACGAGGCCGAGCGCAAGAAGCACGTCGACAACGTCCGCGAGTTCAACAACGGGTGCGAGAAGAACGCCGGCAAGACCCTCCCGCACGTCCGCACCACCGACGCCGCCCGCGACATGGACCTGATGCGCCAGGTGCTCGGCGACGACAAGCTGCACTACTTCGGCATCTCCTACGGCACCGAACTCGGCGGGGTCTACGCACACTTGTTCCCCAAGAAGGTGGGGCGGGCCGTCTTCGACGCCGTCGTCGACCCCACGGAGACCGCCGAACAGGGCTCCCTCGGCCAGGCGAAGGGCTTCCAGCTCGCGCTCGACAACTTCGCGAAGGACTGCACGTCACAGGAGGCGGACTGCCCCGTCGGCGACACCGAGCAGGACGTCAAGGACCGGATCGCGAAGCTCCTGAAGGACCTGGACCGCAAGCCGATCCGCGGCATCCCGCCGCGCGAGCTGACCCAGACCGCCGCCACCAACGGCATCGCGCAGTCCCTGTACTCCAAGGACTTCTGGCCGTATCTGACCCAGGGCCTCGAAGAGGCCTACGAAGGCGACGGCAAGATCCTCATGGCGCTCTCGGACTCGATGAACGGGCGCAACGAGGACGGCGAGTACAGCAACATCCAGTCCGCCAACGTCTCGATCAACTGCGCGGACGACAAGGCGCGTTACGACACGGAGTACGTCGAGAAGAGGCTCCCGGAGTTCCGGAAGGCGTCGCCCCTGTTCGGCGACTACCTCGCGTGGGGCATGGTCGGCTGCACCGACTGGGCGGTCGAGGGCCAGGCCGACCACCCCGACGTGAGCGCGGGCGGCGCGCCGCCCATCGTCGTCATCGGCAACACCGGTGACCCGGCCACGCCGTACGAAGGGGCCCGCAAGATGGCCCAGGCACTCGGCAAGGGCGTCGGCGTCGAGCTCACCTACAAGGGCCAGGGGCACGGGGCGTACGACAGCAAGAACAAGTGCGTGCGGAACGCCGTGGACGGCTATCTGCTGGAAGGGACGGTCCCGAAGGAGGGCACGGTCTGCTCCTGACGCCCCGTCCCCCCGCCCTGCCCGTGTCAGTGGCCCCGCCTACGATGGCCTGAACTGTCTTCCGAGGGGGGAAGCGCCTCTATGCAGCGTTTCGTACGGTCCGCGGCCCTGGCCGCAGCAGGCGTGCTCGTGGCGGGTCTGGCCGCCGGATGCGGCTCGTCCGACGACGGGGACGGAGGCGACGACGGCAAGCGCCCCTCGGCGACCGGCCCGGAGCCGAAGCCGAAGCCGGACCCCTCCTCCACCCTGCCCGCCTCGCTCACCTCCCAGAAACTGGACTGGGGCCGGTGCGAGGCGCCCGAGGGCGGCAGCGCGCCCGGCTCCGAGTGGCAGTGCTCGACCCTGAAGGTCCCGCTGGACTACGACAAGCCGGACGGCGGGACCATAGGCATCGCCCTGATCCGCGCCAAGAGCACGGGCCAGGGCGACCGCATCGGCTCCCTCCTCTTCAACTTCGGCGGCCCCGGCGGCTCCGGCGTCTCCGGCCTCCCGTCCTTCGCCGACTCCTACGACTCGCTGCGCGAGCGGTACGACCTGGTGAGCTTCGACCCGCGCGGGGTGGCGGCGAGCGAGGGCGTGCGCTGCCGGGACGACGCGGCGACCCAGGCCGCGGAGGAGAAGGTCGACCTCACGCCGGACACCGCGGCCGAGGAGAAGGCGTACTTCAAGGACGCGAAGGACTTCGGCGCGGGCTGCGCGCGGAACTCGAAGAACGTCGTCGGGCACGTCTCGACGGACGACGCGGCCCGCGACATGGACGTCATGCGCCAGGTCCTCGGCGACGACAAGCTGCACTACTTCGGCGTCTCCTACGGCACGGAACTCGGCGGCACGTACGCCCACTTGTTCCCCCGGCGCGTCGGCCGCCTCGTCCTCGACGCGGTCGTCGACCCGAGCGCCGACTCGATCGGCCACGCGGAGAACCAGGCGCGCGGCTTCCAGCGCGCCCTGGACAACTACTTCACATCCCGCGGCCAGGACCCCAAGGCGGGCTCCGCGAAGATACGGAAGCTGTTCGAGCGCCTGGACGCCGAGCCGATGCGCACCTCGGGCGACCGGAAGCTGACCGAGTCCCTCGCGCACACCGGCGTCCTGGTCACCCTCTACAGCAAGCAGACCTGGCCCGCGCTGACCCGCGGCCTGGAGGACGCCGAGAAGGGCGACGGTTCCGCGCTGCTCCAGCTCGCCGACGCCTACAACGAACGCGACGCCTCGGGGCGCTACAGCACGCAGAGCCACTCCCAGCGGGCCATCGCCTGCCTGGACAGCAAGGCGCGGACCACTCCGGCGGAGGCGAAGAAGCGCCTGGACCGGTTCCGCGAGATATCGCCGGTGTTCGGGGAGTTCCTCGGCTGGGACACGGCGGGCTGGTGTCACGAGTGGCCTGTGGCCGGTCTGCACGACTCCCCCGAGGTCGGCGCGCCCGGCGCCGACCCGATCCTCGTCGTCGGCAACACCGGCGACCCGGCCACCCCGTACGAGGGCGCCCGCAAGATGGCGGACGAGCTGGGCAAGGACGTAGGCGTCCACCTGACGTGGAAGGGCGAGGGCCACGGGGCGTACGACAAGGGCAGCGACTGCGTGGACGACACGATCGACGCGTATCTGCTCGACGGCAGGGCGCCGAAGGACGGCAAGGTCTGCTCGTCCTGACGGACCGGACACGAACCTGACGGACCGGACACGAAAAGGCCCGCACCGTGCGAGGTGCGGGCCTTTTCCGTTCAGACGCTACGTCTAGTAGACCGGCTTGTCGGGCTCGATCTGGTTGACCCAGCCGATCACGCCGCCGCCCACATGCACCGCGTCGGAGAAGCCCGCGGACTTCAGCACGGCGAGGACTTCCGCACTGCGGACACCCGTCTTGCAATGCAAGACGATCTTCTTGTCCTGTGGGAGGTCCTGGAGCGCGGTGCCCATGAGGAACTCGTTCTTCGGGATCAGCTTGGCGCCGGGGATCGAGACGATCTCGTACTCGTTGATCTCGCGGACGTCGATGATCTCGATCTTCTCGTCGCCGTCGATCCACTCCTTGAGCTGCTTGGGAGTGATCGTCGAACCGGCGGCCGCCTCCTGGGCCTCCTCGGACACGACGCCGCAGAAGGCCTCGTAGTCGATGAGCTCGGTGACGGTGGGGTTCTCGCCGCAGACCGCGCAGTCGGGGTCCTTGCGGACCTTGACCTGGCGGTACTGCATCTCCAGGGCGTCGTAGATCATCAGGCGGCCGACCAGCGGGTCGCCCGTGCCCGTGAGGACCTTGATCGCCTCGGTGACCTGGATGGAGCCGATCGACGCGCACAGCACGCCGAGCACGCCGCCCTCGGCGCAGGAGGGGACCATGCCGGGCGGCGGGGGCTCCGGGTAGAGGCAGCGGTAGCAGGGGCCGTGCTCGCTCCAGAAGACGGACGCCTGCCCGTCGAAGCGGTAGATGGAACCCCAGACGTACGGCTTGTTGAGCAGCACACACGCGTCGTTGACCAGGTAACGGGTCGCGAAGTTGTCGGTGCCGTCGACGATCAGGTCGTACTGGCTGAAGATGTCCATCACGTTGTCGGCCTCGAGCCGCTCCTTGTGAAGGATCACGTTCACGTACGGGTTGATGCCGAGGACCGAGTCCTTGGCGGAATCCGCCTTGGAACGGCCGATGTCCGCCTGGCTGTGGATGATCTGCCGCTGCAGGTTGGACTCGTCGACCTCGTCGAACTCGACGATGCCGAGCGTGCCGACACCCGCCGCGGCCAGGTACATCAGCGCCGGCGACCCGAGGCCGCCGGCGCCGACACACAGCACCTTGGCGTTCTTCAGCCGCTTCTGCCCGTCCATCCCGACGTCGGGGATGATCAGGTGGCGGGAGTACCTGCGAACCTCATCGACGGTGAGCTCGGATGCGGGCTCGACCAGGGGTGGCAGCGACACGGGGACTCCGTTGGTCGGTAATGCGGAACGGTTGTTCTGCAAGTAACACTGCCACGCCCTTCTTCATTCCGAGACACCCGTTCCGATACGCGAGACGATTTCGTCCCAGTAACCGGGCATGGCCTCCCAGGGGTCCCCCGCGCCGCCCCCGTCGACGCGGTCCGTGAAGTAGATCGTCGAGGCGCCCTGCCATCGGGCGATGCGCAGCGCCTCCTCCAGGTGACCGCGCGGCATGCCGTGCACGAAGTGGCAGAACCGTTCGGGCGGATAGTCCGCGGTCCACTCGGCAACCTGCGACCAGCGGTAATCGCTCCACGGGCCCGCGAAGGTCACCAGCTGGTCACCCGTCTCGGCATACCCGGGATACGGGTGCGTCCCGTGCCCGAGGACGATGTGCGCGTCCCCGACCAGGGCCCGCAGGGTCGCCACCGTCCTGCGCACCTCGGGCAGCGCGGCCCGCTCGGTCGGACAGCGGTCCAGCGAGAACCCGTCGACCTGGTACCAGTCGAGGTAGCGGTGCGCGTCGGAGATCAGCTCCCCGAAGGCCCGTGCGCCGTACGTCGTGTCCAGGTGGCCGAGCACACGGACACCCGCGTTCCGCAGGCGGCCCGCCGCCTCCAGGCAGTGCGGGTCAGGACGCTCCCCCGGACCGTTGGCGACATTCAGGACAACCCACTTCAAAGGGGTGCCGGGCCGGGCGAGTTCGGACCATTCGGTGGGGGCGACCAGGGGGTGGGCGAAGCCCGGGATGCCGAAGCCGATGCGTACCTCGGTGCTCGCGGTACCCCTCGTGGTCCTGGTCAGATGCGGCATGCGGCCTCCATCCAGATGTCGGCGAGTGACTCTTCGAGATTGATGCGGGGCCGCCAGCCGAGCCGGTCCCGCGCGGTGCGGACGTCGGCCTGCTGCCAGCTCCCGCACCCGTCCGGGTAGGGGTACGCGGCCGCGGCCGGCCCCCCGTGCTCGGATTCGCCGCGGGGGTGGCCGATGGATGTCATGGATGCCCGCACGGGCACCTGGTCGAGTTCGTGCAGCGCGCCGCCGTACCCCGCGACGCGGGCCAGGACGGCGGCCGCGTCACGCAGTCGTACGGCGCGCCCGGCGCCGATGTTCACGATTCCCTGCGCCGCGGAGAGCGAGGCGGCGTGCACGGCGCGCGCCACGTCGCGCACGTCGACGAAGTCGCGCTGCACACCGAGCCCCCCGAGCTTCAGCTCGCCGTCGCCCGCCTGCATCGCGCGCCGCATGGCCTCCGCGAGCCGCCCGAGCGGCGATCCGGCGGGCGTGCCGGGCCCCGCGGGCGAGAAGACGCGCAGCACCACGGCGTCGAGCCCGGAGCCGAGCACCAGCTCCGTGGCCGCCAGCTTGCTGACGCCGTACGGCCCGCCGGGCCGCGGCACCGCGTCCTCGGCCGTGGAGGATCCCGGCTGGCTCGGCCCGTACTCCGCGCCGCAGCCCAGCTGCACGAGGCGCGCCCCGCAGCCGCTGCGCCGCAGGGCCTCGCAGATGGTGGCGACGGCGACGGTGTTGTGCCGGGTCAGGTCGCGGGCGCCGCCCCGGGTGGCACCGGCGCAGTTGATGACGACGCCCGGGTGGACGGCGTCGAGGAAGCGGGTGAGCGCGCCAGGGCTCCCGCTGGCGAGGTCGAACCGTACGTCCGAGTCGTCGCCGCGGCCGAGTGCGGTGAGCTGCACGGCCGGGTCGGCGAGCAGCCGGTCGGCGACGAACCGGCCGAGGTATCCGTTGGCTCCGATCAGCAGCACCCTCATCGGGCGCCTCCCGGGGTGGCCGCTCGGCGGCGGAGACGGCTGCGGGTGGTCATCTGTGTTTCTCCTTCGGGAAGTTGCCGTGGTGCACGGGGTGGGCCCGCGGTGTCGGCCCCGCGGGAGAGTGGTCGGAGGAGCGGCCCGCACCGGAACCGGCGTGGGCCGAGGCCAGGGTCAGGGTCCTGGCCGCGTGGACGAGGAGGACGAGGGCAGCGGCGCCGCACGCGGTGGCCGGCACGACGCCGGGGCCCCACGCGTCGACAGCGGCCGTGACGGGGACGGCGAGGGCGTCGAGCCCGGGCAGTCGGCCCGCGAACACCAGGGCCAGGGCGGCTGCTTCGCAGGAGCCCGCGCTGCCGAGGAGCAGGACGGGGGTGCGGGTGAAACCGTGGGCACCGAGGAGCCGGGCGAGCAGCAGCAGGGCGCCGAGCGCGAACGCGCCGATGAGGGCGGGGGCGCCGTGTCCGGGGCCGGTGCCCGCGTCGCCGAGGAACGCGTACGCCCCCGCGAGCAGCGCGCCGAGTGCGCACAGGAACAGCGCGATGACGCCGAGGAGCAACGGCCGTACGGAGGAGGCGAACTCGTCGAGTCCGCGGCTGGCGGCGAGCCGCGCCCCGGCCCGTACCGCGAAGAGGCGGGCGCACCAGATCGCGGGCGCGACGGCGAGCGCGAGGCCGAGGAGTGCGGCGGCCGCCGGGTCCCCGAGATCGCCGATGCCGTCCGGGCCGCCCGTGACGGCGCCGTTCAGGAGGCCGTCGCCGAGCAGCGCGTAGCCGAGGAGCCAGCACACCCACGCGCGCGTGGCGCCCATCGGACGGGTGACGGCGTGCAGGGGGCCCTTCCGCAGGGCGACGCGCAGGGCGAGGGCGACGGCGAGTGCCCCGACGGCCGCGACCGCGAGCCGCGCGTGTCCCTCGCTGTGCGCGGCCCCCGCGACGGCGGCCGCGCACACGGCGCCGGGCAGCAGGGCGAACAGCGCCCAGCCGGAGGGGACTTCCCGCTGCGCGGACGGCGCGGACAGCGCGGACAGCGGCGGGCTGGCCTTCGCCGTCGTGGGCGTCGGCGCGTCCGGGAGCGTCGGCACGCGCGCGTACATCTCCTCGGCCAGCGCGAAGACGTCCCGGTGCCGGAAGTGAGCGGCCGCCCGGTCGGTGACGCCGTGCGCCTCAAGGCCCGCCGCGATCTCCAGTGGGTCGACGGCGCGCTCGCACAGCTCGCGGTGCCGGTGCATGAGGGCCTTCACCGGGTCGGCGGGGCCGCGCCGGGGCGGTCCGGTCGGCCTGGCGCGGGCGGCGGCGCGGGCGAGCGGCGACCGGCTGCTCGCGGCGCCCTGGTGCCTGCCCTTGCCGCGCGCGTCCCAGCCGCTGTCGCCGTCGTCGCCGCCGCACTCCTCGTGCTCGCCCTCACCGAAGCCGGGCACGGACACGGCGGCGGGCACGGCCACCCCCTCTCCGGGCAGAGAAGCGGGCAGAGACGCGGGGGAGGCATCGGGCAGCACCGCACCGGTCCCCAGCAGTTCCGCCGACCGCGAGTCCCACCCTCCCGCGCCTTCCGGGGCGCGCGGCGCGTCCACGGCACCCGTCGCACCCTCATGTCCCCTCATACGGCAGCCCCCTTCAACCCGTCCCCCACCGGAACCTCTTCGGTCACGGCCCACCTCGGCACCGCCATGGGCACCTCCGCCCCGGCCGCGGGGCCCACCGAGACCGCCCAGCGCCCCGGGACGTACGCCTCCGCCGGGTGCGCGAACGGCACCGGTTCGCCCGCCTCGTCCACCGCGTCCCTGCGGACGGGGCAGTGCGAGACGATCTCCAGGTAGATGCTTCGAAATGCCGCGATGTTCTGCTCGACGGTGAAGAGTTCGAGAGCCCGCGCCCGCGCCGCCGCGCCGAGGCGCGCGCACCGTTCGGGGTCGCGCAGGAGTGCCACGCACGCCTCCGCGAGCGCCCTCGGGTTGCGCGGCGGTACGACGAGTCCCGTGCCGCCGATGACCTCGACCACCGCGCCGACGTCCGTCGAGACGGTCGCGCGTCCGCAGAACATGGCCTCGACCAGGCTGACCGGGAAGCCCTCGACGACGCTGGAGAGGACGACGACGCCCGCACAGGCGTACGCGTCGGCGAGGCCGGGCACGTCGGGCCCGCCGATCTCCTCGAAGGAGACGGGGTTGTCGCCGATGGCGTGCGCGCCCGGCGCCTCGTCCGGGAAGAGCTGCGCGGCGAGGGCCCGGCAGTGCGCGAGGTAGGCCTGCGCCTCGGGTCCTTCCGCGGGCGCCCCGACGATCCGCAGGCGCGCCCCCGGCACCTGCGCGCGGATCTCCGCGAACGCGTGGAGCAGGGAGATCAGGTCCTTGGCGGGTTCGACGCGGCCGACCCACAGGAGGGTGTCGGGGGCGGTGGCGAAGTCGTCGTAGCCCCCCTCGCCGATCTCCGTGAAGCGGGCCGCCTCCATGCCGGGGTGGACCGTACGGAGCTTGGCGCGGTCGGCTCCGCAGCGTTCCTGCCAGCGGCGGGCGTGGGTGTTGCCGGGGGTGATGACCGTGGCTGCGCGGTAGACCTCCGCGGCGAGGAGGCCGTGGAAGGAGGCGAGCAGGGCGCGTGTCGGCGCGCTCAGGTCGGTGTCGCCCGCCGCGAGGTAGTGCGCGCGCAGCTGCACGCCGTACTCGGTGACGAGCAGCGGCACCCCCGCGAAGTGCTTCGCCAGGAGCCCCGGGAGCGCCGCGGGCCCGCCGGAGGTGGCGTGGCAGAGGTCGGCGGCGCCGAGTGCGTCGGGGCCGTACCAGTCGAGGGAGAGCGGTCGCAGTGCCCGCTCCATCAGGCCGGCGGCGGCGAGCAGGTCGGGGACGCGCGCGGTGCGCGCGGTGCGCAGCGCACCCGGCGCGTGGCAGGCGCGTTCCAGGGCGCGGACGGCGAACTCCGAACGCAGCGCGCCGACCAGACCGCCTTCGTCGCGGGCGAGTTCGGCGAGCCCGTACAGAGCGTTGCCGAAACGGTCCGCCACCGCGTCGCGATCGGCTCCGCAGACGGCTTCCGCGAGCTCCCCGAAGTGTGTCTCGAACCGCCGCCGCGCCCTGCGTCCGCGCCCTCCGCGGGGGCCGGCGGCGCGGAGCGCCTCGTCGTCGACGGTCCACAGCGGCGCCGTGCGCACCCTGCCGACCTGGGGCGGCAGCTCGACCCAGCCCCGCGCCTCCTGCCGCTCGCTGCGGCTGAGCGCGTAGATGTCGAACTCGTGCCGCCCGAGCCCCCGTACGAGCCGGTCGCACCAG
Source organism: Streptomyces venezuelae (assembly GCF_008642315.1). NCBI lineage: Bacteria > Bacillati > Actinomycetota > Actinomycetes > Kitasatosporales > Streptomycetaceae > Streptomyces > Streptomyces venezuelae. The sequence goes on from NZ_CP029192.1 coordinate 3,181,282, forward strand.
AGCCTCGCCTCACCGCTCACATACGGATAGCCACCCTCCGTAAGCAGTCCGACGCGCACGAGCGCACCCCCGATCTCCCGTTCGGTGAGCCGCCGTTGGCCGGCGGCTCGCAGCGGGACGAACGTAAGCGGTCATGCAGGTGGCGCGACGGACGGTTGTCCATCGCGCCACCAGAAGGGGTGAACGGCAGTAACTTTCCGGCGCCGGTAGCGTTCTGTCGCGCTATAGCGGTTCAGGCGCCTCTTTTCGTCACCGTCGGTCAGGCTGCGGCCAGCTCCTCGCGGGCCGCCCGGCGCCGCGCCGCGGCCTCCGGGTCGAGCGCGGGCACGGCTGCGAGCAGCCGTTTCGTGTACGGGTCACGGGGCGCCCCGTACACCTCGGCCACCGGTCCCTGCTCCACGATCCGCCCCTGCCGCATCACCGCGACCCGGTCGCTGACCTGGCGCACCACGGCGAGGTCGTGCGCGACGAAGACCAGGGCGAGGCCCAGTTCGCGCCGCAGTTCGGCGAGCAGGTCCATGACCTGCGCCTGGGTCGTCACGTCGAGCGCCGACACCGGCTCGTCGCACACGATGAGGCGCGGCTCGGCCGCGAGCGCCCGCGCGATGCCCACGCGCTGGCGCTGTCCGCCGCTGAACTCGTGCGGGTAGCGGTCGTAGTGCGCCGGTTCGAGACCGACGCGCTCCAGGAGTTCCCGCGCACGCCCCCGTACGAAGGAGTCGCTCTCCCCCCGGGCGCGCAGCGGGTCGGCGATCGACTCACCGACGGAGCGGCGCGGGTTGAGCGAGGAGACGGGGTCCTGGAACACCATCTGCACGCCGGGCACCACCTGGCCGCCGGGCTTCTCCGCACCCCCGTGGAGGAGCTGCCCCGCGGTGGGTGCCAGGAGGCCGACCAGCATGCGTCCGAGCGTCGTCTTGCCGCTGCCGCTCTCGCCGACCACGCCGAGGGTCTCCCCGCGGCGGACGGTGAGCGAGACGTCGTCGACCGCGGTGACCGCGCGCTTCCCGCGCCCGAACTCGCGCCGGAGCGCGACCGCTTCGAGCACGATCTCGCCCGGCTCCCCGACGGCCGGCGCGAGCGGAGCGTCCACCCGGGGCACCGCCTTGAGGAGTTCCTGCGTGTACGCCTCACGGGGCGCGCCGAGGATGTCGCGCACCTCGCCGTGCTCCACCGCGCGGCCGTCGCGCATGACCAGGACCTCGTCGGCGCTCTCCGCCGCGACGCCCACGTCGTGCGTGACGAGGAGCAGCCCCATGCCGGTCTCGGTCCGCAGCGTGTGCAGCAGGTCGAGGATCTGGGCCTGCACGGTGACGTCGAGCGCGGTGGTCGGCTCGTCGGCGACCAGGAGCGCGGGCTCGCACGCCAGCGCCATGGCGATGAGCGTGCGCTGGCGCATGCCGCCGCTGAACTCGTGCGGTCGTGCGCGGGAGCGGCGGGCCGCGTCGGGGATGCCGACGCGGTCGAGCACCTCCACGGCACGCGCGCGTGCCGCCCGCCGGGACGCTCCGGTGTGCACGCGGTACACCTCGGCGATCTGGTCGCCGACCGCGTAGTACGGGTCGAGCGAGGAGAGCGGGTCCTGGAAGACCATCGCGGCCTTTCCGCCGCGAAGGCCGCGCAGTTCGGCCTCGGACGCCGCCTGTACGTCGACGCCGTCGACCAGCACCGTCCCTTCGACGTGCGCGCCCGTACCGCGGTGGAGGCCGAGCAGCGCGGACGCCACGGTGGACTTGCCGGATCCCGACTCGCCGACGAGGGCGAGCGCGCCGCCCTTCTCCAGCGTGAAGGAGAGCCCGTCAACGGCGCGCACTCCGGCCGCGAACTCGACGGACAGATCGGTGACGTGGACGAGACTCATGACAGCACCACCCGTCGGTCGGCCACCGCGTACAGCACGTCCGCGACGGCATTGGCGAGCACCACGAAGAAGCCGGTGACCATGACCATCCCGACCACCACCGGCAGGTCGACGACCTTGACCGCGTGCACGAGTTCGCGCCCGAGTCCGGGCAGTCCGAACAGCGTCTCGCTGAGCACCGCGCCGCCGAACATCGACCCGAAGTCGTTGGCGGTCAGCGCGATGACGGGCGCGACGGCGCCGCGCAGCGCGTGCTTGCCGACGATCGACCGCTCCCCCACGCCGTACGCGCGGAAGGTCCGCACGTGGTCGTCGGCGAGGGTCTCCAGCATCGAGGAGCGGGTCAGGCGCGCGTACTTGGCGGCCTCGATGAGGGCCAGCGAGAGCCAGGGCAGGAGCAGGTTCCACGCCCACTGCGTCGGATCGTCCGCGAAGGGCACGTACTGCGGGAAGGGCAGCCACTGGAGCTGACCGCAGACCACGATCATCAGGAGCAGACCGATCACGAAGACGGGCGTGGCGGTGCCGGCGAGCGTGACGGCGGTCAGCACACGCTCACTGATCCGGCCGCGCCGCCAGGCGGAGAGCACGCCCGCGCCCACCCCGAGGACGAGCCACAGCACCATCGCGCCCAGCGCGAGGGACCCGGTGACCGGCAGCTTCGCCGTGATCAGCGCGGTGACCTGCTGGTCGCTCTGGTAGGAGATCCCGAGGCAGGGCGCGTCGCAGTGTTCGGTGCCGGTACCCGTCGAGTAGTCCTGGCCGACGAATATGCCTTGCAGGAAGTCCCAGTAGCGGACGTACAGCGGGTCGTCGAGCCGGAGTTGCCCGGCGACCTGCTGCACCTGTGCGGGTGAGCAGCGCGGCCCGCAGGTGATCTGGGCGACGTCGCCCGGCGCGGTGTAGAAGACCGCGTAGATGATGACGGAGAGGGCGAGGAGCGTGACGGCGGCGCCGATGAAGCGCCGCAGCAGGAATCCGGGGAAGCCGGTCATGCGCGGGCCTCCTGCTTCCTGCCGGTGCCGATCCGCAGCCGTGATGTGGCGCGCGGGTCGAGCGCCGTGCGCACGCCGTCACCGAGCACGGTGAGGGCGAACACGGTCACGAACAGCGCGCCCGCCGGATACAGCAGGTACTGCGGCGCCGCCTGGTACCAGACGTCCGCGGACGTGAGCATCTGTCCCCACGACGCGGTGGGCGGCTTCACGCCCACGCCGAGGAAGGAGAGCGCGGCCTCGACGGTGATGTTGGTGGGGACGAGGAGTGCGGCGTAGGTGATGACGGGCGCAGCGAGGGCGGGCAGCAGTTCGCGGCGGGCGATCCGCACGGAACCCCAGCCGCTGAGCCGTGCGGCGGCCACGTGGTCGAGCTCCTTGAGCGTGATGGTCTGCGCGCGCACGATCTTGGCGAGGCCGCCCCAGGCGACGAGCCCGATGACGAGCGCGACGAGCACGGGCCGCGGGAATCCGCTGGGCACGACCGCCATCAGCGCCAGCGCGAAGATCATGAGCGGCAGCGCCACGATGACGTCGGTGGCCCTGCTGAGCACCTGGTCGACCCAGCGGTTGCCGAACCCGGCGGCCACCCCGACCGCCACCCCGATGACCACCTGCACGACGGTCGCGGCGAGCGCGACGCCGAGCGAGACCCGCGCCCCGTACACGAGGCGGGCGAAGAGGTCGCGCCCGGTCTGCGGCTCGACGCCGAGCCAGTGCTCGCCGCTGATCCCGCCGAGCGGGCCGACCGGCACGCCGCCGCGCGCCGAGTCGATGAGGTCGGGATGGTACGTGGTGGGGTCCTGCCCCTCCAGCGCGGTGAGCAGCGGCGCGGCGAGCGCCACGACGACGAGCAGTGCGACGACGCCCGCCGCCACGAGGGCGGCGCGCTGTGCGCGCAGCCGCCCCCAGAAGACGGAGCGGACGGTCACGACGACTCCACCGCGACCTGGGAGACGTCCAGGACACCGGTCCAGTCGCTGATGACGACGTTCTTGACGTCCTTGCCGTACAGGCGCTTGTAGACCGGGTGGAAGAGCGGCACGGTCAGCGCCTTCTCACCGATCTGCTTGTCGAGGGCGCCCCAGCGCTCGGCGGCGGCCTTCAGGTCGGTCAGCTTGTTGATCTCGTCGATCTCGTCGTTGACGGACTTGTCGTCGAGGAAGCCGGAGTTGAAGTTGGCGCCGTCCTTCACGATCTGCCGGCCGTCGAAGATCGGGGCGAGGAAGGGACCGCCGGACGGCCAGTCGGCGCCCCAGTGGGCGAGGAAGAGGCCGGGCTCGTCCTTGGCGCTGTGGGTCCTGTCGCTGTAGTCGTTCTCCTCCAGGCCCTCCAGCTTGACGGTGATCCCGGCCTTCTTGAGCGCGTCCTGGACGGCGGTGGCGATCTCGGGGCTGGTCTCGAAGTCCTTGGCGTTGGAGTGCGTGAGCGTGATGGTGAGCCCGTCCTTGTGACCGGCTTCCTTCAGGAGCTCCTTGGCCTTCTTCGGGTCGCCGCTGGGACCCGCGGGGAAGTGGTCGAACTTCGTGTATCCGAACGACTTCTGGTTCGGCAGGAACGTGGTGGCGGGCTCGGCGAGCGAGGAGCCGCCCGCCGCGTTGACGACCGAGGAGCGGTCCACGGCGTACGAGATGGCCTGGCGCACCTTCGGGTCGTCGAAGGGCTTCACCTTCGGGTTGAAGGCGAGGTAGTTCGTGTAGCCGAAGTGGCCGGTGCCGACGTGCGAGGAGAGCTCCTTGTCACCGGCGACCTTGGCGAGCTCGGCCGGGCCGAGGTTGGTGTCGGTGGTGACGGCGGCGGCGTCGGCGCCCTGGCCCGCGGAGAGCCGCTGGTTGATGACGGACGAGTCGAGTCCGGAGCGTACGTCGATGACGTCCGGGTAGGCCTTGCGCTCGGCGTCGTTCTTCGCGGACCAGTGCGGGTTGCGCTCCAGGCGGAGCCGCTCGCCGTCGTTCTCGTTCCTGACGACCTTGTAGGGCCCGGACGAGACCGGGTGCTCCTCGTACTTCGTGCCCTTGTCCTTGGCCTTCGGCACGGGTGCGAACGACGTCTGCGTGGCCACGTAGTCGAAGTCGCCCACGGGCTTGTTCAGATGGAAGACGATCGTCCGCTCGTCCGGCGTCTCCACCGACTTCAGGCCGCCCTTGCTCTTGTACGGCCCTTCGTAGTCGGCGCCCCCGATCAGCCAGTCCCGCAAGAAGGGCGCGCCACCGGAGAGTTCGGCCGCGAACGACCGCTCGATGCCGTACTTGATGTCGGCGGTCGTGATCGCCGAGCCGTCCTCGTACTTGAGCCCCTTCTTCAGGGTGTACGTCCACACGGTGGCGTTCTTGCTCGGCTTGCCGAGCCCCGTGGCGAGGTCGGGGACGACCTCCGTGCCCTTGGCGCCGTCCTCGCGGTTGCGGGTGGTCAGCGTGCGGAACACGAGGCTCGGGATGTTGCCGCCGCCGGAGGTGTACAGGCGCGCGGGGTCGAAGTCGGTCTGCGGATCGCGGTTGAGGACGGTGAGCGTGCCGCCCTCGGCGGGCTTGCCGCCGCCGCTCCCGGCGCCGCCGTCCTTCGGGCCCGCGCAGGCGACGGCGCCCGAGGCCAGGACCAGGCTGACGGATGCCGCTGCCACGCGGCGGGCTATGACGGACGTTTGACGCATCGGAAAGAGACCTCTCGGGATGAGTGAGAAAAGGGAGCGACAGAGCTCACCCCGGGAAAGGCGCGGGAGAAATCGGCACACGGGCGCAGAAATGCCAGGAGCCGGGAAAAAGCGACGCACTCGCCGGGGCGGGCGTCAGCAACAGTGGATGTCGGCCACGCAGAGCGCGGTCACGCCGAGGAGCGCCAGCTCAATGGCGGCGCTCGAAGGGGCGTGACGGTTCGACATGCGGAGAAATATGAACGAACTTCCGACAAATGTCAAAGCGGTACGGTCGGCGCCGGGCATCGGCGGTGATCACCCGGCTCAACTCTTGGGAAAGGCCCAGGGGTTGGCCTTGCACTTGATTCCGTCGTGCTCCAGGAACTTCGTCTGCTGCTGCATGACGGGTGCGAGCTGCCCGCTCTTCGTGCAGTCCGTGTGATTGAAGCCGAGCCGGTGACCGACCTCGTGGTTGATCAGCATCTGCCGGTACGGGTGGATGACGTTGCCGAACTTCTTCTTGACCTCGTCGCCGTAGGTGGGCGCGCCCTGCGCCCAGCGATAGGCATTGATCATCACTCGGTCCGTCGCCGCCGAATCGCACGACACGTTGTCCTGGGTCGTGTCCAGGCCGGATTTCGCACACCAGACGCCGGTCGTCCCCGGGCTCGCGAGCGTAATGACGAAATCGGGCCTGCCCGACGATATGCGCTCGAAGGTGCGGGCGCCCGCGTGGGCCCAACTGCGGTCGTCGTTCAGGGTCTTCTGCACGGCCTCCGCGAAGAGTTTCCCGTCCAGGCCGAGGCCCTTCTCGACGTCGACGCGGTAGCGGAACTTCTGTCCCTTGCCGGGCGCCTTGTCGAAGCCGGCTATCGCGTCGAAGTCGCCGGACGCCTTCAGCTTCGCGTCCAGCGGGTACGTCTTCTTCATTTTGTCGTCGTACGTCTCCGGGGCCTTCTTCTGCACCTCGGCGGGCGTGGGGCGGCGGTCCGAGCGGGACGCGGGGTCCTCGGTGTCCCGCGCGCCGCCCGCGGCCGCACGGCTCTGCGGCTCCGAGCCCTTGCCCCCGCCGACCAGCTGCCCCGCGACGACCACGGCGACCACGGTGGTCACGGCGGCGGCCACGACGACGGTCATGGTGCGGTTGCGGCCGCGCTTCCTGCCGCCGCCGTCCGCGCCGTCCGCGAGGTCGCCGTCTCCGTTGCCGTTGTCGCCGCCGTCGGCCTCGGTGTCCCACTGGGTGACGGATGCGTACGGGTCGCGGGGGGCCCGGGGACGCACGCCCGGCCCGCGGCCCTCGCGGCCCTCGGGGAAGGCGGCGACGTAATCCTGGCGGGGGCCGGGGACGACGCCGGGGCCGGTCACGATGCGGGGGCCGGGGCCCGTGCCGGTGGCGCCGCCTCTGGTGTCGGTGTCGCCCCAGGCGCCGCCGGGCTCCCGCTGCTCCGGGTGCCCGCCGCGGACGTGCGGGACGCCGTGCGGCGGGGTGGGGCGGGGCACGCCGTGGGCGGGGGTTCCGTGCGTGGGGGTGCCGTGGGCAGGGGTTCCGTGGGCGGGAGTGCCGTGGGCAGGCGTCCCGTGGGCAGGCGTCCCGTGGGCGGGGGTGCCGTGTGGGGGCGTTCCCTCCGCGCGTGCGCCGTCCGCCGTGCGGCCCCGCCTGCGCCGGCCCGTGCCGGGCCCCGGCTGGGGGCCCACGCTCCGCGACAGTGGTGCGCCCGAGGTGCTGGTGTTGTCAGTCGTGTCTGCCGGGGCCCGGCGGCTGTGACGTCCCACGCGCCGCCTCAGCTCCCCGAACCCACGCGCTCGGCACCCTGACCCACGGCATCCAACTCGCCCGTGTCGACGAGCAGTTCACGGAATCCGGTGGCCACGGTCTCGGGGTACTCCATCATCGCGACGTGTCCCGCGTCGGGCAGCGTGAGCAGCCGCGAGTCGCGGAACGCGGCGGCCGCCCTGCGCGCCATGCGGAAGGAGACGAGCAGATCGCGCCCGCCGTAGACGAGCAGGGTCGGCGCGAGCACCCGCTCGGCCTGCCGCCACAGTCCGTGCTGGCCGCCCAGCGTGTACGCGTTCACGATGCCGCGTGCCGTGCGGGCCATCGCGTCCCAGAAGTAGGGAAGCTGGAGCCTGCGCTCCATCTCGTGGACCGCAGCGGTGAACCCTTCCGGCGTGACCCTGCCGGGGTCGCCGTAACAGAGGCCCATGACGCCGCGCACCCGCTGCTCGGCCGTCCACTCCCGGGTGAGCCGGGTGAAGAGGGCGGCGACGCCCGGTACGGCGAGGAGTCCCGTCGGCACCGCCGTGCGCTGCACCCGCAGCTCGGGCAGGGCGGGCGAGACCAGCGTCAGCGTCCGGACCAGGTCGGGACGGACGGCGGCGACGCGCGTCGTGATGGCGCCGCCCAGTGAGTTCCCGAAGAGGTGGACGGGACCGCGGCCCGCGGCGTCGAGATAGCGGATGACCGCGCGGGCGTGCCCCGTGACGGAGTAGTCCCCGTCGTCCGGTGGCGGGGAATCCCCAAAACCCGGCAGGTCGAGCGCCTCGCAGTCGACGACGTCCGCCAGCCGCGGCATCAGGGCCGACCAGTTCTGCGAGGAGCCGCCGAGCCCGTGCACGAACAGCGCGGGCGGCAGTCCGGGACCGGTCGACGGCCGCGAACGCACGGTCAGGGACAGTCCGGGCAGCGCCACGGAGTCGAGCCGCTCGCCGTCCGCGACCGCCACGACACCCGGCTTGGGGGCGACGGCGGAGGCCAGCAGGGCGGGCAGCTCGGTCGAAGACATGCGGCAATGTTACGAGACGATCACGTGGTAGTTCACGTGTTCGCCGTCACAGGTTGTGCACGGACCGCGTAGCGCCCCATGCGTGACTCTTCTACGCTCGAAGCAGCTTGTGGAGACTTGCGGAGAGAGTCATGAAGAGCGATGAATTGAGGGAGAACGGGGCACTCGCACCACACTGAGTACGAGGCCGTCGAGCACGAGGCCACCGAGTACCGCGAGGGAAGCGAGCCACACATGAGTGTCGACCCGACCGATCCCGACACGTTCGAGCCGGAGACCACCGCACCCGAGGCCGATGTCGAGGCCCCGGAGGCGGACGCGGCCGAACAGCACACGGACCTCACCCCCAGCCGGGACGACTCCCTCCAGGAGGCCGACCCGGCCGCGGCGAACGAGGCCGACCTGGCGGAGCAGGCCCGCGTCGTCAGCCTCGACGAGGACGACTACCGCTGAGCCTCGTCGAGACCTGCCCGTGTTTGCCCTGCTACGCACCGTTGAACAGCCCTTCAACGATGGTCCAGTCCATGAAATTCTGCGCTCGTACCGCGCACATCGCTGTTACCGAAAAGTACGATGGCGGCGCGGCGCTCACCGCACATCGGACGATTTGGGAGGCGGCGTGACAGCCATCGAGCAGACAGAGGCGGCACGCCCGCGGGGCACACGCCTGCCGCGCCGTGCCCGACGCAACCAGCTCCTCGGGGCTGCCCAGGAAGTTTTCGTCGCGCAGGGCTACCACGCGGCGGCGATGGACGACATCGCCGAGCGCGCCGGCGTCAGCAAGCCCGTGCTCTACCAGCACTTCCCGGGCAAGCTCGACCTCTACCTCGCCCTGCTCGACCAGCACTGCGAGTCACTGCTGCAGTCGGTGCGCAAGGCGCTGGCGTCCACCACGGACAACAAGCTCCGCGTCGCCGCGACGATGGACGCCTACTTCGCGTACGTGGAGGACGAGGGCGGCGCGTTCCGCCTGGTCTTCGAGTCGGACCTGACCAACGAGGCGGCCGTGCGGGAGCGCGTGGACCGCGTCACCCTGCAGTGCGCCGAGGCGATCTGCGAGGTCATCGCCGAGGACACCGGCCTGCCCCGCGACGAGGCGATGCTCCTCGCCGTGGGACTCGGCGGGTACTCGCAGGTCGTCGCGCGGTACTGGCTGGCGAGCTCCAGCACGGTCCCGCGCGAGAAGGCGGTCCAGCTGATCACGTCGCTCGCCTGGCGCGGCATCGCGGGCTTCCCGCTGCACGGCGCCGAGGGTCACTGACCGCTGTTCGCTGACGGCGTGCACGGCCGCGGCCGTTCCCGTCCCCTCACCGGGCTAATGTGTGCTGGGTACGGCGCGGACGGCCGCGCACAGACTGACCGTCGGAGGGACAAAGCCGTGGAGGTCAAGATCGGCGTGCAGTACGCGCCCCGCGAGATCGTGCTGGAGAGCGGCCAGAGCGCCGAGGAAGTCGAGCACGCGGTGTCCGAGGCGCTGACCGGCAAGTCGCCGCTGCTGAGCCTCGTGGACGACCACGGCCGCAAGGTCCTGGTTCCGGCCGACCGCCTCGCGTACGTGGAGCTCGGTGAGCCCACCGCGCGCAAGGTGGGCTTCAGCGCCCTGTAGGACGCTCCTGGTGGAGCCTGACGGAACGGCCCGGTGGTTGCTCAACCACCGGGCCGTTCCTGTGCGTTGTACGAGCGTACGGCGACGTCACCCGATCTTGGATGGTTGCGTTCCGGCTGCCGGGGGTAGACCGGCTACGACCGATTTGCACCGGCCGCAAGGGAGGGCACACACCGTGATTCTGGAAGCACTCGGCTCCATACTGCTCGGCCTGGCCCTGGCCTGGGCCGCCGCGCACCGCTACGGGCACCGGTTGCCCACGCGTACCCTGGTCCTCTCGACGGGCCCCGCAGGCGCGCTCATCGGCGCCTTCATCACCCACATGGCGCTCGGCTCCGGGCATGCGCCCGCGACGCTCGTGGGAGCGGCAGCGGTCTCCGTGGCCCTGCTGTCCCTGCTCCTCCGCCCCACCCGTACCAGACTGCACCGCTCAGCCACGGCGTAACTCCCCCCACGGGTGCGTCCACCTGCGGGCCACCTGCAACTGATCGCGCAGTTCCCCGCGCCCCCAAACCCGCCCGCACCACCACACGCCCCCTCAGGGGCGGGCCGCCGCGGGGCCCCGGGGCGGGAGCCGGGCGGTCTCCATCTGCGGGCCGCCTTTGGCTGGTCGCGCAGTTCCCCGCGCCCCCAAACCCACCGGCACCACCCTGAGGCCCCTCCAGGGGTGCGGGGGCGGTCGGAGTTTTCAGGGGCGCGGGGAACTGCGCGACCAGCCCCCACGCACCCGCACCCGAGAACGCGCCCCACGACGGGGTTTACGCTGCCAGGCCCAGTGCAGCCATCCGCTTGGTGTGGGCCTCGGTGATGCGGGAGAACATGCGGCCGACCTCCGCGAGGTCGAAGCCGTCGGCGACGCCGCCGACCAGCATCGTCGACAGGGCGTCCCGGTCGGCGACGACCCGCTGCGACTGCGAGAGGGCCTCGCCCATCAGCCGCCGCGCCCAGAGCGCGAGCCGCCCGCCCACGCGCGGGTCCGCCTCGATCGCGGCGCGCACCTTCTCCACGGCGAAGCTCGCGTGCCCCGTGTCGTCGAGCACACCGAGCACCAGCGCACGCGTGTCGCCGTCGAGGCGGGCCGCGACCTCGCGGTAGAAGTCGCTGGCGATCGAGTCGCCGACGTACGCCTTGACAAGGCCTTCGAGCCAGTCGGACGGCGCGGTCTGCCGGTGGAAGCCGTCCAGCGCGGCCACGAACGGCTCCATCGCGTCGGTCGGCTCCACGCCGATCGCCGAGAGCCGGTCCCTGAGCTGCTCGAAGTGGTGAAACTCGGCCGACGCCATCTTCGCGAGCTCCGCCTTGTCGCCGAGCGTCGGCGCGAGCTTCGCGTCCTCCGCGAGCCGCTCGAACGCGGCGAGCTCCCCGTAGGCGAGCGCGCCGAGGAGGTCCACGACAGCGGCGCGGTACTGCGGCTCGGTGGCGGCTTTCGCCCAGTCCTGGGCGGCGATACCGGTGGGCTCGGGGGCGGATTCTGCAGGGGTGTCGGGGGTCTCCATGAAGCGCACAATAGCCCGCCTGCCGGACGGCGTAAGGCCCTGGTCAGTGACTGTGACGACGACCATGTGACCAATTCGCCGGACACACATGCGAGATTACGCGGTACAGTGGTAATGCGCCTGCCGAATATTCGACGGGCCGTACGAATGAGGATGCCCGGTCGGTGGCCCGATCGGCTCCGACCCGACAGCCCTCCGGGCGGTACGCACAGGTGCGTGCGGCACGAGGAGGGAACCTCAGCGGTAAGAGCGCTCGAGCGCCGGCAGTGGTCCCGCGCCCCCGGCCCGCCCCCCAAGCGGCCGGCGGTAGTGGCACGGTCACGACCCCCAGCGTTCGCCTCACGCCGCGTCTCACAGAAGAGGCATAGCCCTGACTACGACTTTCCGAGAGCTCGGGATCCTTCCCGAGACGGCCGAGGCCCTCGAAGCCGTCGGCATCATCAACCCCTTTCCCATCCAGGAGCTGACGCTCCCCGTCGCCCTCTCCGGCACGGACGTCATCGGCCAGGCCAAGACCGGCACCGGCAAGACGCTCGGCTTCGGCCTCCCGATCCTCGAGCGCGTGACCGTCCCCGCGGACGTCGAGGCGGGCCGTGCGAAGCCGGAGCAGCTGACCGAGGCGCCGCAGGCCCTCGTCGTCGTTCCCACGCGCGAGCTGTGCCAGCAGGTGACGAACGACCTCCTGACCGCCGGCAAGGCGCGCAACGTCCGCGTCCTCGCCATATACGGCGGCCGGGCCTACGAACCGCAGGTCGAGGCCCTCAAGAAGGGCGTCGACGTGGTCGTCGGCACCCCGGGCCGGCTGCTCGACCTCGCGGGCCAGCGCAAGCTCGACCTCAAGCACGTCAAGTGCCTGGTTCTCGACGAGGCCGACGAGATGCTCGACCTGGGCTTCCTGCCCGACGTCGAGAAGATCATCAACATGCTTCCCGCGAAGCGCCAGACGATGCTGTTCTCGGCGACCATGCCGGGCGCGGTCATCGGCCTCGCGCGGCGGTACATGTCGCAGCCCACGCACATCCGCGCCACCGCGCCGGACGACGAGGGCCAGACCGTCGCGAACACGAAGCAGTTCGTGTACCGCGCGCACAACATGGACAAGCCCGAGATGGTCTCGCGCATCCTCCAGGCCGAGGGCCGCGGACTCGCGATGATCTTCTGCCGTACGAAGCGGACGGCCGCCGACATCGCCGAGCAGCTGGAGCGCCGGGGCTTCGCCTCGGGCGCCGTGCACGGCGACCTCGGGCAGGGCGCGCGCGAGCAGGCGCTGCGCGCGTTCCGCAACGGCAAGGTGGACGTGCTGGTCTGCACGGACGTGGCCGCGCGCGGCATCGACGTCGGTGGCGTCACGCACGTCATCAACTACCAGTCCCCCGAGGACGAGAAGACGTACCTGCACCGCATCGGCCGCACCGGCCGCGCGGGCGCCAAGGGCATCGCGATCACGCTGGTCGACTGGGACGACATCCCGCGCTGGCAGCTGATCAACAAGGCGCTCGACCTCGGGTTCAACGACCCGGTCGAGACGTACTCCAGCTCCCCGCACCTCTACGAGGACCTGGACATCCCGGCGGGCACCAAGGGTGTGCTGCCCCGCTCCGAGCGGACCCGTGCGGGTCTGGGCGCGGAGGAGGTCGAGGACCTCGGCGAGACCGGTGGCCGCGGCCGCGGTGGCCGCTCCGGCGGTCGTACGCAGGACCGTGACCGTGACCGCGGTCGGGACCGCGGGCGTGACAGGGACAGGGACCGGGACCGTGACAGGGACCGTTCGGGCCCGGCGGCCGCCGAGGGCGAGCGCGCCGCGCGTACGCCGCGTCGTCGCCGCCGTACCCGTGGCGGAAGCCCGCTCGAAGCCGCCGCGTCGGCTCCGGCCGCTCAGGCGGTCGAGGCGAGCTCCCCGGTCGCCGAGGTGAGCGCGCCGGTGGCCGAGGCGACCGAGCCGCGCACGCCGCGTCGCCGTCGGCGCACGCGTTCCGGCGCGTCGTCCGACACCGCTCAGGCCACGGCCGGGACCGCGACCGTCGTCGAGGCGGAGGCGCCCGCGCCGGCCGCCGTCGAGGCGGAGGCTCCGGCCACGAAGCCGCGCCGCCGCACCCGCAAGGCCGCGGAGAAGGCGCCCGAGGCTGCCACGCCCGAGGCCACCACGGAGGCCTCGGCGGAGGCCCCCGCCGAGGAGAAGCCGAAGCGCCGTACGCGCAAGGCCGCGGACAAGGCCGTCGAGGCCGCAGCTCCCGAGGCCGCCGTCGAGGCACCGGCCGAGGACAAGCCCAAGCGCCGCACCCGCAAGGCCGCGGCCAAGGCTCCCGAGGCAACCGCCCCCGAGGCCACCGCGACCGATGCCGAGGCCGAGAAGCCCAAGCGCCGCACTCGCAAGGCCACGGAGAAGGCACCCGAGGCCGCTGTCGCCGAGGCTCCGGTCGAGGAGAAGCCGAAGCGCCGCACCCGCAAGGTTGCGGACAAGGCTCCTGAGGCTGCCGTCGCCGAGGTCACCGCGACCGACGCCGAGGCCGAGAAGCCGAAGCGCCGCACCCGCAAGACCACCGCCAAGGCACCCGAGGCCGCCGCTCCCGAGGCCGTCGCCGAGGCCCCCGCCGAGGACAAGCCGAAGCGTCGCACCCGCAAGGCCGCCGCCAAGGCACCCGAGGCCGTCGCCGAGACTCCGGTCGAGGAGAAGCCCAAGCGCCGCACCCGCAAGGCTGCGGAGAAGGCACCGGAGGCCGCCGCCGCCGAGGTCACCGCGACCGACGCCGAGGCCGAGAAGCCCAAGCGCCGCACCCGCAAGGCCGCGGCCAAGGCTCCGGAGGCAACCGCCCCCGAGGCCGGGATTCCGGCGCAGGCGACGGAGGAGCCCAAGCCCCGCCGTCGTACGCGCAAGGCCGCTGCCGCCCCGGCGGAGGCGGCCGAGGCCGAGGCGACCGCCCCGGCTCCGCGCCGTCGCACGCGCAAGAAGGCGGAAGCCGTGGAGGCGCCGGAGGGCTGACCCTCCGGCCCTCTCCGGCCCGTACGGTCCCGTACCGGCCACCCGCCTCGTAGAAGGCCCCGCCCCCACCCGGGGGCGGGCCTTCTCGCGTCGCGCGCGGAGACCGTCGCGCACGGGGAGCCGCGCTGCCGCGCCCCGCAGGCCACCCGTTAGCCTCGGGCCATGAGCAGGCCGCCCACCTTCGTACCGCCCCCGTGCGCGAGCGCACGGACCCTCCGCACCGCGCGGGGTGACTTCGCCGTGCTCGACGCCGTTCCGGCGGACGGTGTCCGGCGCCGAGGGACCGTGCTCCTGCTTCCCGGGTTCACCGGCAGCAAGGAGGACTTCATCGCCCTCCTGGAGCCGCTGACCGCCGCGGGCTACCGCGCGGTGACCGTGGACGGGCGCGGACAGTACGAGACGCCGGGCCCGGACGACGTGGCGGCGTACGCGCAGGAGGAGCTGGCCCGCGACGTACTGGCGCAGGCCGCCGCCCTGTCCGAGGAGGGGGATGAGGACAGGGGCGGGGGCTCCGCGGGCCGCCTGCACCTCCTCGGCCACTCCCTCGGCGGGCAGATCGCCCGCGCCGCCGTCCTGCTCGACGCCGGCCCCTTCGCCACCCTCACGCTGATGTCGTCGGGCCCCGCCGCGATCGTGCCCGAGCAGCGGACCCGTGCCCGGATGCTGGCGGACGCCCTCGCCGCGCTGTCCATGGACGAGGTGTGGCAGGCGATGCGGGCCATGGAGCCGCCGCCCCCGCAGGAGGCGGAGACGGGCGCGGAGGGCGACGGGGGCGCGGGCAGCGGCGAGGCCCTGCGCGCCCGCTGGCTGCTGCACAGCCCGGCCCAGCTCATCGCCACCGGCAGGCAGCTCTCCACGGAGCCGGACCGCGTGTCCGAGCTCGCCGCGCTGCCGCTGCCCAAGCACGTGATCTCGGGCGAGCGCGACGACACCTGGCCCGTGCCGCTCCTGGACGACATGGCCCGCCGCCTGGACGCCCACCGCACGGTGATCCGCGGCGCCGAGCACTCCCCCAACACCGACCG
The DNA here is from genome assembly GCF_008642315.1 of Streptomyces venezuelae. NCBI lineage: Bacteria > Bacillati > Actinomycetota > Actinomycetes > Kitasatosporales > Streptomycetaceae > Streptomyces > Streptomyces venezuelae. The sequence continues at coordinate 3,196,660 of NZ_CP029192.1, forward strand.
CCCCGCGGAGACGGCGGCGGCCCTGGCCGGGTTCTGGCGCCGCACCGGGTGACGGCTCAGTACTGCGCCTGAAGGTGCTCCCAGAACCCGTCCCGCAGCGCCCTGCGCAGATCCGACTGCCCGCGCAGCGAGTACTGGAGCAGCCGCTCCGCCTCGACCAGGAGGTCCTGGTCCACGGACCCGGGCAGGTAGGGGTGTCCGGGCAGCAGGCCCACCAGGGCCTCGCGGCCCCGTGCCCCGAGCCACTTGGCGGCGATCTGGGCGCCGACGAAGCGGACGTCGTCGCGGGAGGGGCGGTGCGCGGCCGTGGCCGTCTCGTACGTCGCGACGGTGCGCCGCGCCACGTACGGCTTGAAGAAGTCGAGGTCGAACGTGCGCTGGCTGTCGACCTCCCAGAGCAGCGCCTCCGCCTGGTTGCGTCCGTCGGATGCCTCGATGCCCCACAGGTGGACCCGCGCCCCGTACCCCTGCGCCGCCTCGACGGCCGAGACGAGGTCCTCGTCGCCGCCGATGAGCGCCGCGTCGCTGATGGCGCGGTGTCTGGCGAGTGACTCCAGGTCGCTGCGGATCAGGGAGTCGACGCCCTTCTGCTGGTTGTTGGCGTTGAGGTTGCCGAGCCTGACCTTGACGTCGGGGAGCTCGGCGATCGTCTGCTGCTCGGTGGTGTGGATGCGGCGCCTGGCGCCGTCGTACCAGTAGACGCGCAGCAGTCGGCTGTCCGCGAAGATCGTGCGCGCCTTGTCGATGAGCGCCTCGATGAGGCCCTCGGCGTCGAGGTCGAAGGCGCGGCGGTCCTCGGTCCCGGCGGCGAGTCGGCCCGCCGCGGCGTACAGGTACCCGGCGTCCACGAAGATCGCGTGCGTGGACGGTGTCCTGGCCACCTCGGCGAGGACGCGTTCGAGCAGGCTGTTGGCGCGCTCCAGCTGAGCGCTGATGTCGACTGCGCCGGGGTCGACTGCGCTGGGGTCGGCGTCGTTCATATCGGTCCCAGTCTCCCGCCGGTCACGCAGCGAACACAACCGCTCTCGCTACTCGCAGGTAATTAGGTTACCGAAAAATTTCTTTAGCGTAGGGAATGTTTGCAGGGGGCAACTCGTTGACACCATCAGAGACACCGAGCAACACCACAGCAGTTCTCCTTGCAGGAGGATGACCAGACGAAGGGAGAAGCCTCATGCGCTTCGAAATCATGCGACTCGACGACGTCGACGGCTCGGCCGTGGACAGCACCGTCGTGGACGCCGCCTCCGTCAATCGGATCGTGCAGCAGGCCGCAGCGATCGGCCAGCGCATCTACATCCGCCCGGCCGACACCACGGCCTCGTAACGCAGACGTCGAAGGGCCCCCGGTACGGATTCCGTACCGGGGGCCCTTCGTGCGTTCGGCCACTCAGCCGAAGGTGACCGGCAGCTGGTGCAGCCCGCGCAGCATCAGGCTGGGGCGCCAGCTGAGGGTCTCGGGGTCCGCGTCGAGCGCGAGACCGGGGCAGCGCTCCAGGAGCGTACGGAAGGCGATCGCGCCCTGCATGCGGGCCAGCGGCGCGCCCAGGCAGTGGTGGATGCCGTAGCCGAACGCCATGTGGCCGCGGGCGTCCCTGCGGATGTCGAAGCGGTCGGGCTCGGCGAACTTCCTGGGGTCGCGCGAGGCGGCGGCCAGCACCACGGCCACCGACTCACCGCTGTCGACGCGCACCCCGCCGATCTCCACCGGCTCCTTGGTGTAGCGGAAGGCGGTGGTCTCCACCGCTCCCTCGTAGCGGAGCATCTCCTCCACCGCGTTCTCCAGGAGCGACCAGTCGGCGCGCAACGCCGCCAGCTGGTCGGGGTGGCGCAGCAGGGCGAGCGTGCCGCTGGAGAGCAGGTTGGCCGCCGTCTCGTAGCCGGCCACCAGGAGCAGGAAGGCCATGCCGAGCATCTCCTCCGGGGAGAGCCGGTCGTCGTCCGTGGACAGGCCGCCGGCCAGCGCGCTCAGCAGGTCCGCTCCCGGATCCTGCCGCTTGGCGGCGACGAGCTCGGCGAGATAGCCGGTCATCGCCTGCGCGGCGGCCCCGGCCTCCTCGGGCCGGGTGAAGTCGGTGCTCGCCAGATACCAGTCGTGGAACATCTTGCGGTCCCCCGCGGGCACCCCGAGCAGTTCGCAGATCACCGCGAGGGGCAGCGGCAGCGCGAACGCTTCGAGCAGGTCCGCCTTGCCGAGCGGCAGCATGGCATCCACCAGCTCGTCGGCGATCTGCTGGATCCGGGGCCGCAGCTCCGCTATCCGCCGGGGCGTGAAGTCCTTGGCGACGAGCTTGCGCAGCCGGGTGTGCTGCGGCGGGTCCGTCTGGACCATGTTCAGGCCGATGGAGTTGCCCCCGTCGTCCTGCCATCCGGCCGAGTGCCGGATGTCGTTGGACAGGCGCGGGTCGGCCAGTGCGGTACGTGCCGCCTCGTGGCCCACGACGAGCCAGAACTCACCCGACGCGGCGGTCCGCACCCGGTGCACGGGGCCCTGGGCGCGCATCCGCTCGTAGACCGGGTACGGGTTGTCGACGAAATCCTGGCCGAGGCCGGTCAGGTCCTCGAAGTCTGTCACTGCCACGGTGTTTCCTCACGTGAGAACGGGGCGGTCCGAGCGGGCTGGAGTCAGCCCGTGGTCCAGGTGACCGGGAGGGCCAGCAGGCCGTTGATGACAAGGCCGCCCGGGATGTGCTGCGGTGCGAAGCCGGACGCGAGTTCCAGGTCCGGCAGGGCGTCGGCCAGGGTTTCCAGGGCGACGCGGGCCTCCAGCCGCGCCAGGCCCGCGCCGAGGCAGGCGTGGGGGCCGTGGCCGAACGCGAAGTGGCGCGGCGGGCCCGTCCGGTCGACGCGGAAGGTCTCCGGGTCCTCGGCCGTGTCGGGGGCGCGCCCCACCGCGGCGACCATCGCGTGCACCTTCGCGCCGGCCGGCACGGCCACCCCGCCCAGCGTCACGTCCTCGGTGGCGGTGCGGGGCGCGCTCTGCACCGAGGTGGTGAACCGGAGCCCCTCCTCGACGGCCGCGGGGATCAACTCCCGGTCGGCGACGAGCTTCTCCCACTGGGCCCGGTCCCGCAGCAGCTGGTGGACGGTGTTCGTGACGAGGTGGGTCGCCGTCTCGTGACCGGAGGCCAGCAGGACGAGGAGGCCGAGGACGGCGTCGTCGACGGTGCACACCGGGTCGCTCTGCGCGGCCGCGTCGGCGAACACGGTGAGCAGGTCGTCGGCCGGCTGCCGCCGCCGGTCCGCCAGCAGGGACCTGACGTACGCCTCGTACTCCAGCAGGCTCTTCGCGCACCGGAGTTGGTCCTCCGGCGGCAGCGGGAGCACCTGCATGAGCAGCCAGTCGCCCAGCCAGCCCTTGACGGTGGCCCGGTCCCCGGACGGGATGCCGATGATGTCGCAGAGCACGGTCAGCGGCAGCGGCTGCGTGAACTCGGCGAGCAGATCGACGCTGCCCGTGTCCTTGAAGCCGTCCACCAGCGTCCGGGCCGCGGCCCGGACGGCGGGCTCGTGGCGCCGCAGGGCGCGCTCGGAGAACTCCTCGTCCACGAGCGCGCGGAACCTGCCGTGCTCGGCGGGGTCGGCGTTGAACGGCGCGACCCGGTAGAAGACCGAGTCGGCCAGGAGCTGCCCGCACTCGTCGGTGAACCCGTACGCGCCGTGGGTGTTGGTGCGGGCGGTGAACCGCTCGGTGTCCGTCAGTACGGCGGCCACCTCGTCGCGCCCCGTGACGATCCACGGCCCCTGCGCCGACATGGGGCAGACGGGGGCGCTCTCCCGGGCGACGCGGTACGCCTCGTACGGGCTCGCCATGTACTGCGGGCTCATGAGGTCGAACAGCTTCGCGGGGTCGGTCTCACTCACTGGGGGTTCCTTTCGTAGCGCACCGGCAGGCGGAGGAGCCCGCGCATGAGGCTGGGGCGCCAGGCCAGCGTGCCGGGGTCCGTGTCGAGGGCCAGGTCGGGGCAGCGCTCCAGCAGGGCGCGCAGGGCGATGGTGGCCTCCAGGCGGGCGAGCGGCGCCCCGAGGCAGTGGTGGACCCCGTGGCTGAAGCCGAGGTGGCCGCGCGCGTCGCGCCCGATGTCGAAGCGGTCGGGCTCGGGGAAGCGCTCCGGGTCCCGGTTGGCCGCCGCGAGGAGGACGAGCACGGGGTCCCCTGCCGGGATCACCGAGCCCGCGATCTCCACGTCCTCGGCGGCGAAACGGTGCGCCGTGGAGTGCGAGGGACCGTCGTAGCGGAGCATCTCCTCGACGGCGTCGTCGATCAGGGCGGGGTCGGATCTCAGCGCGGCGAGCTGCTCCGGATTGCGCAGCAGCGCGCACGTGCCGTTCGCGATGAGGTTGACGGTGGTCTCGTGTCCGGCGACGAGCAGCAGGAACGCCATGCCGAGCATCTCGTCCGCCGAGAGGCTGTCGCCGTCCTCGTCCATGGTGCGCACCAGCGCGCTGAGCAGGTCCTCGCCGGACGAGGTGCGCTTGCCCTCGATGAGCGCGGCCAGATAGGCGGTCATGCCGTGGACGGCGGCACCGGCGGCTTCGGCGCTGCTGGGGAAGACGATCTCCCCCGACCACCGCTGGAACTGTTCCCGGTCCTCGGCGGGGACGCCGAGGAGTTCGCAGATGACGGCCATCGGCAGCGGCATCGCGAACGCCTCGACGAGGTCGGCCCCGCCCAGCGGCAGCATGGCGTCGAGCAGTTCGTCGGCGATCCGCTGGATGCGCGGGCGCAGCGCCTCGATGCGGCGGGCGGTGAACTCCCTGGCCACGAGCCGCCGCAGCCGGGTGTGGTGGGGCGGGTCGGTCTGCAGCATGTTCAGGCCGATGGCGTTGCCGCCGTCGTCCTGCCAGGAGGACGAGTGGCGGATGTCGTTGCGCAGGCGCGGATCGGTCAGGGCGGCGCGGGCCTCCGCGTGCCCGACGATCAGCCAGATGTCTCCGGCGTCGTACGTGGGCACGCGGTGCACGGGGCCCTGCTCGCGCAGGTGGGTGTAGATCGCGTACGGGTCCGAGGCGAAGTCCGCGCCGGGCGGGGCCACCTTGTCGAAGGCGGGCATGGTCATGAGAGTGCTTCCTGTCTTCTGGTCGCTGAGGGTGTCGAAGCCTTCGAGAGCGTCGTGGCCCCTGAGGGCGTCGTGGCCCGGGAAGGGGTCACAGGCCGCGTTCGGCGAGCCAGTTCTCGATGGCGCCGGTGGTCAGCGGCAGGTTGTGTTCCATGATCGTGAAGTGGTCTCCGGGGGTTTCCTGGGCCGTGTGGGGCAGCGGCCAGTACGCCCGCCAGCCCTCGTCCTCGAACCCCTCGTCCTGGTACGGCATGGGCTCGGCGGCGCTCAGGAAGAGCGTCGGCGCCTTGATGGGCCGCAGCACGCACTGCTGCATGAAGAGGGCGTTGTAGCGGCCCATGGCCGTCAGCTTCACGCCGTTCAGGGCGAACGGGCCGAGAAGCCGTTCGCGGGAGTCGAGGCCCTCGTTCATGGCGAGGGTGGTCTTCTCCGCGAACTGGTGGGTCGCCTGGAACGTGTCGAGGAGGACCACCGCGTCGGGCGTCAGGCCCGCCTCCTCGGCCCGCATGGCCAGGGTGTGGGCGATGAGGCCGCCCATGGAGTGCCCGAGCAGGACGAACGGCTCGCTTCCCACGGTCTCGCGCAGCTGCACGAGGTGCGTCTCGACCAGGGCGTCGAAGGTCTCGGCCACCAGCTCGCCCTCGGCGTAGCCGGGGTTGACCAGCGACAGGACGTCCCGCTTGCCCTCGAAGTGCTGCGCCATCATGGCGTACTGGATCGGCCCCGCCGTGGCGGTGATCGCGGGCAGGCACACCAGCTTGGTCCTGCTGCCGTCGCCGGTGGCCATCCGGACCGGGGGCAGTACGTGGTCGGCGGCCTCCTCGACGGTGAAGGAAGGACGGAGCCAGCCCGCCGCCTGGATCAGGTCCATGCCCGTCGAACCGGTCCTGCCGAGGGCGTACGCCTGGTGGTAGAGCGCGGTGATGCTGTCCATGGGTTCGGCGGGGGCGGCGGGGGCGGCGGGGGCGGCCGGCTCGGGCGTCGGCCCGGCTGCCGCCTCGGGCGCGGTGTCCTGCTGCTCGCCCCCGGCCCCCGACTCGTCGGCACCTGAGGCATCTTGCGCCTCCGTCCGGGCTTCCAGCAGCTCGGCGAGGCGGCCCGCGAGCTGGCTGGTGGTGGAGTACTCGAACGTCGTCGTCGCCGGGAGCCGCAGGTCCAGCAGGGTGCCGAGACGGTCCCGCAGGGTGATGCCCCCGATCGAGTCGATCCCCAGGTCGAGGAACGTGACGTCCCCGCCGACGTCGGTGGCGTCGTGGCGCAGTACGGCGGTGAGCTGATCGCGGATGAGCCGGGCGAGGAGTTCGGTCCTTTCCTTGGGGGCGGCGTCCTTCACCAGGCGGGCGGCGGCGCTGTCCGCGGCCGTGCGCCGGGGCACCTCGCGCGGTTCGGGCCGGGCCGCGGTGGCCTCCGCCGCCTCCTGGAACCGTGCGCGGTCGACGGCTCGCAGGCTCAACTCGGCGACGGTCGCAACCGGTTGGCCGATGCTGCCCGCGAGGTGGACGGCGATGGTCTCCGGGCCCGTTGCCGACAGGCGCACGCGGAGCGTGGTGGTGGGCGCCGAGTGCAGGTGGATCCCGGACCAGGAGAACGGGATGCGGACCTGTGCCGCGCCCTCTCCGTCCGGGCCTTCGACGGCGCCGTCGGCCGCTCCCGCCGCGTGCAGGGAGGCGTCGAGGAGCGCGGGGTGCAGGGCGAAGCCCTCCGCGGTGCGGGTCACCCCGTCGCCGAGGGACACCTCGGCGAAGATCTCCGTGCCGCGCCGCCAGGCGGTGTGCAGGCCCCGGAAGGCGGGCCCGTACGCGAATCCGCGGTCGGCGAGGCCGTCGTAGAAGCCGTCCAGCGGAACGGCCGTGGCGTCCGGCGGTGGCCAGGCGCCGGAGAGCTCCGCGAAGGCGGCGGTGCCGGTGCCGTCGGTTCCGGTGCCAGTGTCGGTGCCGGGGGCCGCGAGTGCCGTGGCGTGGCGCGTCCAGCCGGACGCCGTGTCGGCGCCGGTGGTCTCCGCGCGGGAGTGGACGGTCAGGACGCGCTGTCCGCCCGCGTCGGGCGTGCCCACCTCCACCTGGACGTGCACGGCGGTGGACGCGCCGAGGAACAGCGGTTCCTCGACGGTGAGTTCGGTGATCCGGGGACATCCCGACGCCCCGCCCGCGTACAGCGCCCAGTCGACGAAGACGCTGCCGGGCAGGATCACCGTGCCGAGCACCGAGTGGTCGGCGAGCCAGGGGTGGGTCGTACGGGACAGCCTGCCGGTGTACACGAGGGTGTCGCTGCCGACCGGGGTGACGGCGCCCGCCAGCAGCGGGTGATCCGTCCCCGTCAGGCCGACGCCGCTCGCGTCGCCGGTGTGTTCGGGGGCGTCCAGCCAGTACCGCTGCCTGCGGAAGGCGTAGGTCGGCAGGTCGACGGCCCGGCCGCCCTCGAAGGTCCGCGACCAGTCCACGGCGGTGCCGTTCACGAAGACCTCGGCGAGGGCCGTGAGCAGTTGCTCCCTGCCGTCCTCACCGCGTCGCAGCGTGCCGGTGACGACGGCCTCCGTGCCGTCCGCGCGCTCCTCCAGCGTGTGCTCGATCGCGTTGGTCAGGACCGGATGCGGGCTGACCTCCACGAACACGTGGTGTCCCGCGTCGGCGACGGCGCGCGTCGCGCGGTCAAACCGTACGGTCTCGCGCAGGTTGCGGTACCAGTACTCGGCTCCGGCCGCGCCGCCGTCCAGCGGCTCCCCGGTCACGGCGGAGTACATCGGTACGTCGCCGGGTGCGGGCACGACGGGGGCGGCCAGCTCCATCAACTGCTCGCGGACCGCCTCGACGTGCGGGGTGTGCGAGGCGTAGTCCACGGGGATGCGGCGGGCCCGCACGCCCTCGCGCTCGCACGCCTCCATCAGCTCGTCCAGGGCCGACGCGTCACCGGCGACCACAGTGGCGCCGGGTCCGTTGACCGTGGCCACGCAGATCCGCTCGCCCCACGGCGCGAGGAGCTCCGGCACCCGGTCGACCGGGCGGGCCAGCGACACCATGCCGCCGAGGCCGGACAGTTCGCCGCCGATCAGCCTGCTGCGCAGGGCCACGATCCGGGCGGCGTCATCGACGGACAGCACCCCCGCCACGCATGCGGCGGCCAGCTCGCCCTGCGAGTGCCCCACCACGGCGGCGGGCTCCACGCCGTACGAGCGCCACAGCTCGCCCAGCGACACCATTACGGCCCACAGCACGGGCTGCACGACGTCGACCCGCTCCAGGGACGGCGCCCCCGGACGCGAGCGCAACACGTCGAGCACCGACCAGTCGGTGTGCGCCGACAGCGCCTTGGCGCAGCGGTCGACGGAGTCCGCGAACACCGGGGAGGTGTCCAGGAGGTCGGCGGCCATGCCGGGCCACTGCGACCCCTGCCCCGGGAAGACGAACACGGTCCCGGGCCGTCCCGCGGCCACGCCACGGACCGCGCCCGTGGCCGGCTCGCCCCGGCCGACCGCCGCCAGCCGGTCCAGCAGTTCCTCGCGGGTCCGCCCGACCACCACGGCACGGTGGTCGAAGAGCGAGCGGGTGGAGAGCAGCGACCGCGCGATGTCGGCGGGCGCGGGAGCGGGGTCCGCGCTCACCCGCTCGTACAACCTTCGGGCCTGCTCACGGAGGCTGTCGGCGTTCCTCGCCGAGATCACCCACGGGACGGGGTGGCCGTCGGCGGGGTCGGCGGTCTCGGCACGTGCGGTGGTCTCGGTGGGGGCCTCCTCCAGGACCACGTGTGCGTTCGTGCCGCTGATGCCGAACGACGAGACCGCGCCGCGCCGCGGCCTGCCGTCCCGCGTCCACGGCTCGTCCTTCTCCGCCAGGCGCACCGCGCCGGCCGTCCAGTCGATGTGCTCGGCGGGCCGCTCGACGTGCAGGGTGCGCGGTACGACGCCGTGGCGCATCGCCAGCACCATCTTGATGACTCCGGCCACGCCCGCCGCCGCCTGTGTGTGCCCGATGTTGGACTTCACGGAGCCGAGCAGCACCGGACGGTCGGCGGGGCGGTCCTGCCCGTACGTCGCCTGGAGGGCCTGCGCCTCGATCGGGTCGCCAAGCGAGGTGCCCGTGCCGTGCGCCTCGACGACGTCGACCTCGGCGGCCGCGACGCCCGCGTCGGCCAGCGCCCGCCTGATCACGCGCTGCTGGGCGGGGCCGCTGGGCGCGGTCAGGCCGTTGGACGCGCCGTCCTGGTTGAGCGCGGAGCCGCGGAGCACCGCGAGGACCTGGTGCCCGTTGCGCCGCGCGTCGGAGAGCCGCTCCACCACCAGCATGCCGACGCCCTCGGCGAAGCCCATGCCGTCGGCGTCGGCGGAGAACGCCTTCGAGCGGCCGTCGGGGGCAAGACCGCCGACCCGGCTGAACTCGATCATCGGCCGCGGCGTCGACATCACCGTCGCGCCGCCGGCGACCGCGAGGGTGCACTCGCCCCGCCGCAGGGCCTGCGCGGCCAGGTGCAGCGCGACGAGCGACGACGAGCAGGCGGTGTCGACCGTGATCGCGGGCCCTTCGAGTCCGAGCGTGTACGCGATGCGGCCGGACGCGACGCTGCCCGCGCTGCCGTTGCCGAGGTAGCCCTCGTATCCGTCGAGCGGCTCGGGGAAGCGTGCGGCGTAGTCGTGGTAGATGAGTCCGGCGAACACGCCCGTCGACGTGGAACGCAGCGTCGTGGGGTCGATTCCGGCGCGTTCGAACGCCTCCCACGTGGACTCCAGCAGCAGCCGCTGCTGCGGGTCGGTCGCCAGCGCCTCGCGCGACGACATGCCGAAGAACTCCGGGTCGAAGTCGGCCATGTCGTGCAGGAATCCGCCGACGCGGTCGAAGCGGTCCGCGGGCGACGAGGAGTCGCCGAGTTCGACGTGCCAGCCCCGGTCGTCGGGGTACGCGCCCATGGCGTCCCGGCCGTCGGTGAGCAGTTGCCACAGGTCCTCGGGCGACCGTACCCCGCCGGGGAACCGGCAGCTCATGCCGACGATGGCGATCGGTTCGTCACCGTCGACGCTCTCCGGAGCGGCCGCACCGCCGATCTCGTCGCCGGCCGCGGCGCTGTCCGCTCCTTCCGGCACGAGCCCGGCGAGCAGCGCCGCCGCCAGGGCGGCCGGTGTCGGGTGGTCGAACACGGTGGTCACCGGGAGCCGCAGCCCCGTCGCGGTGGCGAGGCGGTTGCGCAGCTCGACCGCCGTCAGCGAGTCGAACCCCATGTCCTTGAAGGCCCGGTCCTCGGCGACGGTGTCCGCGTGCGTGTGGCCGAGGACCGCGGCGGCCTGGGCGCGCACGAGTCCGGTCAGCGTCCGGGCGCGGTCCGCCGGGGTCAGCCCGGCCAGCCGCTCCCGCAGTCCGCCTCCTCCGGCTCCGGCGGCCGTGTTCACCGCCGAGCGCCTGACCGGCGTACGCGCGAGGCCGCGCAGGAGCGGTCCCGGGTCGCCCTGCTCGCGCAGGGCCGCCACGTCGAGTGCGGCGGGCACGCTCAGGGCGCGCGGCGCGCGTACCGCCGCGTCGAAGAGCGCCAGGCCCTGGTCGGCGGTGAGCGGTCGTATGCCGGTGCGGCGCATCCGGTCGAGGTCGGTGGCCGACAAGTCGCCGGTCAGCGCGCTGCGTTCGGACCACAGGCCCCACGCGAGCGAGTGGGCGGGCAGCCCCTGGGTGCGGCGGTGCCGGGCGAGCGCGTCCAGGAACGCGTTGGCGGCGGCGTAGTTGCCCTGCCCGGCCGCCCCGAGCACGCCGGCGGCGGAGGAGAACAGGACGAAGAGCGACAGGTCGCGGTCGCGGGTCAGCTCGTGCAGGTGCCAGGCCGCGTCGGCCTTGGCGCGCAGGACGGAGTCCAGGCGCTCCGGGGTCAGCGCGGACACCACGCCGTCGTCGACCGTGCCCGCCGCGTGCACGACGCCCCGCAGCGAGGGCAGTTCGTCGAGGAGTGCGCCGAGCGCCCTCCGGTCGGACACGTCGCACGTCACCACTCGTACGGAGGCGCCCGACGCGGTCAGCTCCGCGACGAGTGCGGCGGCTCCGGGGGCGTCGGCGCCCCGGCGGCCCGCAAGGACGAGGTCGGTGGCCGTGCCGGTGGTGGCCAGGTGTCGGGCGACCGCCGATCCGACGACGCCGGTGCCGCCGGTGATGAGCACGGTGCCGTCGACGGCGGCTGCGGGGGTGGCCGCGGAGGTGCTGGTGGGGGTGGCCCCGGCGGCGCTTGTGGGGGTGGTGAGCACCGCCTTGCCCGTGAGCCGGGCCTGGCTCAGCTGCCGGAACGCCTCGGGGGCCTCCCGGGTGTCCCACGCGGTGACCGGCAGCGGGGACAGCGCGCCCCGGTCGAAGAGTTCGGCGAGCTCGGCGAGCATGGCCCCGAGGCGCTCGGCCCCCGCCTCCGCCAGGTCGAACGCCCGGTAGCGCACGCCGGGCCACCGCGCGGCCACGGCGTCGGCGTCACGGATGTCCGTCTTGCCCATCTCGATGAACCGGCCGCCCCCCGGCAGCAGTCGCAGGGAGGCGTCCACGAACTCACCGGCCAGGCAGTTCAGTACGACGTCGACGCCCCGGCCCCCGCTCTCCGCCAGGAAGCGGTCGGCGAACTCCTGGGTGCGCGACGACGCCGTCCGCGCGGCCGGGACGCCGGTGCCGCGCAGCACGGGCCACTTGGGCTCGCTCGCGGTGGCGTACACCTCGACGCCGAGATGGCGCGCGAGCTGTACGGCCGCCATGCCCACCCCGCCGGCGGCGGCGTGGACCAGCAGCGACTCGCCCGCCTCGACCCGGGCGAGGTCCTTCAGCGCGTAGGAGGCGGTCAGGAAGACGGCGGGCACGGCGGCCGCCTGGGCGAAGGACCAGCCTCGGGGCATCGGTACGACGAGCCTGCTGTCGGCGACGGCGACGGGGCCGCCGTACGACCCGGACAGCAGACCCATGACCCGGTCCCCCGGCGCGAGGCCGGTGACCCCGGCGCCGACCTCCAGCACGACGCCCGCGCCCTCACTGGCGAACAGGCCTTCCCTGTCCGGCACGACGCCCAACGACACCAGTACGTCACGGAAGTTGACGCCCGTCGCGCGCACCGCGACCCGGACCTCTCCCGGGCCGAGCGGTTCCTCGGCCCGCGGGCGCGGGGTCAGCCGCAGGTCGTCCGGCGTGTCACCGGCACCGAGGTCCAGACCCCAGGCCCCGCCCCCGTCGGGCACGGCCAGCACCTTCGGGTCCGACGACGGGACGCGGGCCAGCCGCGGCACCGACAGGGCTCCGGCGCGCACGGCGATCTCGGGCTCCCCGACCACGAGGGCCGCAGCCCGCACCGCCGATGCCGATACGGCGGCGTCGATGTCGATGTCGATGTCGACCTGCGCGAACCGCTCCGGGTGCTCGGAACACACCGAACGCCACAGTCCGCGTACCGCCGACACCACCACGTCGCCCCGCTCACCGGGACCGACGGAGGCGGCGCCCCGGGTCACCAACACGAGCTTCGTGGCGTCCAGTTCGGCACGGTCCAGCCACTCCTGCGCGACCGCGAGCGTCGTGGCGAGCCGCTCCCGGGCCACCGCAGGGACGTCGGGCACGTCTCCTGCGGGCGGGCACGGCAGCAGCACGGCGTGCGGCGCCGCGTCGCCCGCGCGGACGGCGTCGGCCAGCGAGGCGACGTCCGCGTACACGGGCGCGTCGAGCTCCGGAAGGCCGTCACCGAGTACGGCGGTCTTCGGGGCGTCCGCCGCGCCGGTCTCCCCGGCCGCAGCGGACGAACCGCCCGCCAACGGCACCCAGTCGACCTCGAACAGCGAGTCCGGCGGCAGAGCGGCCGACGACGTGACGGCGGCCGGCGCGCGGACGACGATCTCGTCGATCGTGACGACCGGCAGCCCCGCGAGGTCGGCCATCACCAGCGAGAAGGCGTCCGGCCCCGTCCGCGTCACCCGTACCCGCGCGGCGGTCGCACCGGTGGCGTGGATCCGGGCGCCGGAGAACGAGAACGGCAGCATCCGCTCCGCCGACCCGTCGAGCAGCTCGACGAGCCGGGTCTGCAGGGCCGCGTCCAGCAGCGCAGGGTGCACGCCGAACCGGTCGACGTCGCCACCGGACTCCGGCAGCGCGACCTCGGCGATCATCTCGTCGGCGCCGCGCCGCCACACGGCACGTACGCCCTGGAACACCGGGCCGTAGGCGTAGCCGTGGTCGGCCAGGCGCTCGTAGAACCCGTCGAGGCCGACCGGCGCGGCGCCCGCGGGCGGCCACTGGGTCGCGAACTCCGCGCGGGCGGCGTCGGGTTCGGTTGCCGCGGTCTCGTCCCGGTGCGGTGTCGCGGCGAGGGCGCCCGTGGCGTGGCAGTCCCAGGCCGCGGCGTCGTCGCCGAGCTCCGGAAGGTGGGGCCGGGCGTGCAGGCGTACGGCTCGGACGCCGTGGTCGTCGGCGGCGTCGACGCCCACCTGGATGTCGACGGCGGCACCATCGGCCGGTACGACCAGCGGGGACCGCAGGACCAGCTCGTCGAGCCGGTCCGCACCCGCGTACTGACCGGCTTGGAGCAGCAGTTCCGCCACGGCGGCCCCCGGCACCACGATCCGGTCGAGGACCGCGTGGTCCGCCAGCCAGGGCTGCGAGCCGGTGGAGAGACGGCCGGTGAACAGGAAACCGCCGCCCTCCGCCACACTCACTCCGGCCGCGAGCAACGGGTGGCCCGTGCCCGACATGCCGGCGCCCCGCAGGTCGCCCACGTCCCCGGACGTGAGCCAGTAGTGGTCGCGTTGGAAGGCGTAGGTCGGGAGGTCGACGGGGGCGCCGACAGAGGCGGGCAGGGCTGTCGTCCAGTCCGGGGCCGCCACGCCATGGACCCAGAGCGCGGCGAGAGCGGTGAGGAACTGCCGTTCGCCGCCGTGGTCGCGGCGCAGCGTGCCGGTCACGGTCAACGGCTTCTCCGCCGCGTGCCCGGCCTCCTCGATCGCCGAGGTCAGCACCGGGTGGGCGCTGACCTCCACGAAGGTGGTGTGGCCCTCGCCGATCAGGACGTCGATCGTCTCCTGGAACCGCACCCGCTCGCGGAGGTTGCGGTACCAGTGCGCGGCGTCGAGGTCCTCACCGGCGACCGGGCCCCCGGTCACGGTCGAGTACATCGGAACCGTCCCCGCACGCGGCGCGACGGGCGCGGCCAGCTCCATCAGCTGCTCGCGGACCGCCTCCACGTGCGGTGTGTGCGACGCGTAGTCCACCGGGATGCGGCGCGCCTGCACGCCCTCGCGCTCGCACGCGTCCATCAGTTCGTCCAGCGCCGCCGCGTCACCGGCGACCACGGTGGCCTCGGGCCCGTTGACAGCCGCCACACAGACCCGGCCGTCCCACGGGGCAAGCAACTCCGTCACCTGACCGACCGGCCGGGCCAGCGACACCATGCCGCCCTGTCCCGCCAGTTGTGCACCGATCACCTTGCTGCGCAAGGCCACGATCCGCGCACCGTCCTCCAGCGACAGCACACCCGCCACACACGCGGCGGCGATCTCCCCCTGCGAGTGACCGACCACCGCCGCAGGCTCCACACCACGCGAGCGCCACAGCTCACCCAACGACACCATCACAGCCCACAGCGCAGGCTGCACGACATCGACCCGCTCCAGGGACGGCGCCCCCGGACGCGAACGCAACACATCGAGCAACGACCAGTCCGTGTACGCCGACAGCGCCTCCCCACACCGACCGACGGAGTCCGCGAACACCGGTGAGCTGTCCAGGAGTTCGGCGGCCATACCGGTCCACTGCGACCCCTGCCCCGGGAAGACGAAGACGACGCCCTCGTCGCTCTCCCCGTCCGGAGCGGTGCCCATGACGACGTTGCCGGAAGGCTCACCCGCGGCGATGGCCTCCAGCCCGGCCACGAACTCCTCCCGGTCCTCAGCCACCACGACCGCACGGTGCTCCAACGCGGCCCGGCGCAGGGCCAGCGACCGGCCCACGTCCGCCGGGGCAGCATCGGTGGCCGCAGCGAACTCGCCCAGCCGCGCCGCCTGCCCCCGAAGCCCTGCCACCGACCGCCCCGACACCAGCCAGGGCACCACACCCGCATCACCGCGTACGACCGCAGACTCGACAGGCACCGAAGACCCGACAGCCACCGGAGCCTTCTCCACCGCAGGCGGAGCCTCGACGATCACGTGCGCGTTCGTACCGCTCACGCCGAACGACGACACGGCCGCCCGTCGGACCCGGTCCGACTCGGGCCACGCGGCGTTCCGCGTCACCAGCTCCACCGCGGCCGAGGACCAGTCCACGTGGGGGCTGGGCTCATCGGCGTGCAGGGTCCGGGGAACGACCCCGGCTCGGATGGCCAGGACCATCTTGATGACTCCGGCCACACCGGCGGCGGCCTGCGTATGACCGATGTTCGACTTCACCGAACCCAGCAGCAACGGACGGTCGACATCCCGGCCCTGCCCGTACGTCGCCAGCAGCGCCTGCGCCTCGATCGGATCGCCCAGCGCCGTACCCGTCCCGTGCGCCTCCACCACATCCACGTCGGACGCGGAGACGCCCGCGTTCGTCAGCGCCTGCGTGATCACCCGCTGCTGGGCCGGGCCGCTGGGCGCGGTCAGGCCGTTGGACGCGCCGTCCTGGTTGACCGCCGAGCCGCGGATCACCGCGAGCACCTGGTGCCCGTTGCGCTCGGCGTCGGACAGGCGCTCCACCAGCAGCATGCCCACGCCCTCGGAGGCGCCCATGCCGTCGGCGTCGGCGGAGAACGCCTTGCACCGGCCGTCGCGGGCCAGCCCCCGCTGCCTGCTGAACTCGGTGAAGAGGTCGGGGGTGGACATCACCGCGACACCACCGGCCAGGGCGAGCGAGGACTCGCCGCGGCGCAGCGACTGCACCGCCAGGTGCAGGGCGACCAGGGACGACGAGCACGCCGTGTCCACCGTGAGGGCCGGACCCGTCAGACCGAGGGTGTAGGCGATGCGGCCCGACGCGACGCTTCCGGCGACGCCGGTCATGGCGTGGCCCTCGACCTCCTCGGGGATCGCGGCCAGCCTGCTGCCGTAGTCGCGGAAGCTGGCGCCGACGAAGACGCCGGTCCGGCTGCCGCGCAGCGACAGCGGGTCGATGCCGGCGCGCTCCAGCGTCTCCCACGAGGTCTCCAGGAGGAGCCGCTGCTGCGGGTCCATGGCGAGGGCCTCGCGCGGCGAGATGCCGAAGAAGCCCGCGTCGAACTCGCCCGCGTCGTGCAGGAACCCGCCCCGGTCCGTGTACGAGGTGCCGGGTCGTTCGCCGTCGGGGTCGACGAGCGAGGCCAGGTCCCAGCCGCGGTCGACGGGGAATCCGGAGATGCCGTCCCCGCCCTCCGACACCAGGTTCCACAGGGCCTCGGGAGAGGACACGCCGCCGGGGTAACGGCAGCTCATCCCGACGATCGCCACCGGCTCTCCGTCGGCCGCCTCCGCGGCCCGGAGTCGTGCTCGCGTCTCCTGGAGTTCGGCGGTGACCCGCGTCAGGAAATGGCGGAGCTTCTCGACGTCGTCCATTACTTGTGCTCCATGCGGTGAGTCTGCGGTGAGTCAGCAGGTGGGCCAGGATCAGGAGTGGTGCCGCGTCGGGCAGCGCGACGGCCGGCGCGGCGCGGACTTCGGCGGGTCAGGAGATCCCGAATTCCTTCTCGATGAAGGTGAAGAGTTCGTCGTTGGTGGCGGCCGTGAGGTCGGCGGCACCCGCGGCACCGGATGTGCCGGGGGTGTCGGGGGTGCCGGTGGCGTCGGTGCCGTCGGCGGCCGTTTCGAACAGTTCGGCATCGAGGTGCGCGACGAGGTCGTTCACCGTCGGATGGTCGAAGATCACGGTGACCGGCAGCCGGATCCCGGTGATTCCGGCCAGCCGGTTGCGGAGCTCCACGGCGGTGACCGAGTCGAGGCCGAGGTCCAGGAACTGCCGTCCGGCGCCCACGGATTGGGCCGAGTCGTGTCCGAGGACGGCGGCCACCTGGGTGCGTACGGCGTCGCGCAGATGCCGCTTGCGTTCCCTCGGGTCGGCGTCGGCCAGTCGGTCGCGCAGTGAGGTGTCCGTACGCTCACCGGCCACCGCGGCGGGCGAGTCGTCGGCCGCGCCGAGCGCCCGCCGGGCCTCGGGGATCCCGTCGAACAGACCGCTGGGCCTGACGGCGGTGTACGCGTGGATGAACCGGTCCCAGTCGATGTCGGCGACGACGACCGCCGTCTCGCCGTGTTCCAGGGCCGCTTCCAGACCGAGCACCGCCGTCTCCGGGGGCAGCAGCGGCAGACCGTGCCTGATCCGGAGCCCGGCCACCGCGTCGGCGTCGGCCATGCCGCCCTCCGCCCACGGGCCCCACGCCACGGAGGTGGCCGTCAGCCCTCGCGAGCGGCGGTAACGGGCCAGCGCGTCCACGTACGCGTTCGCCGGCGCGTAGTTGCCCTGGCCCGCCATGCCGACGCTGCCGGCCACGGAGGAGAACAGGACGAAGGCGGACAGCTCCCGGTCGAGGGTGAGTTCGTGCAGGCGCCACGCGGCGCCCGCCTTGACCCGCAGGACGCCGTCGGCCTGCTCGGGCGTCAGGGCCTCGACGGCCGCGTCGTCGAGGACGGCGGCCGTGTGGAACACCGACGTGAGGGGGCAGTCGGCCGGTACGGACGCCAGCAGCTCGCGGAGCGCGTCGTCGTCGGCGATGTCGCACGCCGCCACCGTCACCCTGGCGCCCGCCCGGACGAGCTCGGCCTCCAGGTCGGCCGCGCCGGGCGCGCCCCTTCCCCGTCGGCTGACGAGCAGCAGGTGTTCGGCGCCCCGGTCCGCGAGGCGGCGGGCGACCTGGCTTCCGAGCGCTCCGGTGCCACCGGTGATCAGTACCGTTCCGCTGCCCGGCTTCCAGTCGGTGCGCCCGATGTCGCCGAGCGGGGCGCGGACGAGCCTGCGCCCGAACGCCCCCGCGGCGCGGAGCGCGATCTGGTCCTCGTTGCCCTCGGCCGCCAGGACCGCGCACAGCCTGTCCAGGGTCGGCCGGTCCGTCTCCTCCGGAAGGTCGATCAAACCGCCCCACAGGGTGGGGAGTTCCTGCGCGACGGCTCGTCCGAGGCCCCACACCAGCGCTTGTGCCGGGGCCGTCACCCCATCGTCCACGGATACGGATACGGCTCCCCGCGTGACGCACCACACGGGCGCGGCGAACTGGGCCGCCGCGAGCGCCTGGATCAGCAGGAGCGTCCGCCGGAATCCGCCGAACTCACCCGGGGACGCCGCCGCGTCCGTGTCGGGCCGCTCGTCGAGGGCGAGCAGTGAGACCACACCCGCTGCCGAGGCCTGGCCCTGTGCTCGGGCCGCGAGCGTGTCCGGCCACTGCTGTGGATCGTCGGGCGCCACGAGCGTTTCGACGGTGGCCCCATGTGTACGAAGTCTCTCGACGACCGCCTCGTGCACCGCGCTCCCGACCTGGTCGGGGGCGACGGCCACGAGCCAGGCACCGGGCCCGGCGCCGGTACCGGCCCCGGTCACTCTCGCGTCCGCACGCTCGGTCAGCGGCTCCCAGTCCTCCCGGTAGCGCCAGGAGTCCAGAGCGGACGCGGCGCTGTGCCGCCGGTGCCAGGCCGACAGCGCGGGCAGCACCGCCAGCAGCTCCGTACGGTCGCCGTCCCACTCCAGCGTCCGCCCCAGTTCGTCCAGGTCCTCGCGCTCCACGGCGGCCCAGAACTCGGCGTGCGTGTCCGGTGCGGTGGTGAGCGCCGGGGCGGCGGGGGCGAGCCAGTAGTGGTCGCGCTGGAAGGCGTAGGTGGGGAGGTCGACGGGGGCGCCGACGGGGGCGGGCAGGACTGTCGTCCAGTCCGGGGCCGCCACGCCATGGACCCAGAGCGCGGCGAGAGCGGTCAGGAACTGCCGTTCGCCGCCGTGGTCACGGCGCAGCGTACCCGTCACGGTCAACGGCCGGTCCGCCGCGTGCCCCGCCTCCTCGATCGCACCCGTCAGCACAGGATGCGCGCTGACCTCCACGAACGTCGTGTGACCCTCGCCGATCAGGACGTCGATCGTCTCCTGGAACCGCACCCGCTCCCGCAGATTGCGGTACCAGTAGCCGGCGTCCAGCCCGTCACCCGCGACGAGACCACCGGTCACCGTCGAGTACATCGGAACCGACCCCGCCCCGGCCGCCACCGGCTCGGCGACCTCCATCAACTGCTCGCGTACCGCCTCGACATGCGGGGAGTGGGAGGCGTAGTCCACCGGTACGCGCCGGGCTCGAACGCCCTCGCGCTCGCACGCGTCCATCAGCTCGTCCAACGCGGCCGCGTCACCGGCGACCACGGTGGCCTCGGGCCCGTTGACAGCCGCCACACAGACCCGGCCGTCCCACGGGGCAAGCAACTCCGTCACCTGACCGACCGGCCGGGCCAGCGACACCATGCCGCCCTGTCCCGCCAGTTGTGCACCGATCACCTTGCTGCGCAAGGCCACGACCCGCGCACCGTCCTCCAACGACAGCACACCCGCCACACACGCGGCGGCGATCTCCCCCTGCGAGTGACCGACCACGGCCGCGGGCTCCACACCACGCGAACGCCACAACTCACCCAACGACACCATCACAGCCCACAGCGCAGGCTGCACGACATCGACCCGCTCCAGGGACGGCGCCCCCGGACGCGAACGCAACACATCGAGCAACGACCAGTCCGTGTACGCCGACAGCGCCTCGCCACACCGACCGACGGAGTCCGCGAACACCGGTGAGCGGTCCAGGAGTTCAGCAGCCATACCGGCCCACTGCGATCCCTGCCCCGGGAAAACGAACACCACACCGGCATCCGAACCACCCTGGGCCGCACCGCTCACCACAGCACCGGAGGGCTCGCCCGCGGCGATGGCCTCCAGCCCCGCCACGAACTCCTCCCGGCCCTCGGCCACCACCACCGCACGGTGCTCCAGTGCCGCCCGGCACAGGGCCAGCGACCAGCCCACGTCCACCGGGGAAGCATCGGTGGCCGCAGCGAACTCGCCCAGCCGCGCCGCCTGCCCCCGCAGCCCTGCCACCGACCGCCCCGACACCAGCCAGGGCACCACACCCGCATCACCGCGTACGACCGCAGACTCGACAGGCACCGAAGACTCGACAGCCACCGGAGCCTTCTCCACCACCGGCGGACCCTCGACGATCACATGCGCGTTCGTACCGCTCACGCCGAACGACGACACGGCCGCCCGTCGGACCCGGTCCGACTCGGGCCACGCGGCGTTCCGCGTCACCAGCTCCACCGCACCCGAGGACCAGTCCACGTGCGGAGTCGGCTCGTCGACGTGCAGCATCCGGGGGACGATCCCCGCCTGCATGGCCAGCACCATCTTGATGACCCCGGCCACACCGGCGGCGGCCTGCGTATGACCGATGTTCGACTTCACCGAACCCAGCAGCAACGGACGGTCGGCATCCCGGCCCTGCCCGTACGTCGCCAGCAGCGCCTGCGCCTCGATCGGATCGCCCAGCGCCGTACCCGTCCCGTGCGCCTCCACCACATCCACGTCCGTCGACACGAGGCCCGCGTCGGCCAACGCCTCCCGGATCACCCGCTCCTGGGACGGGCCGTTCGGAGCCGTCAGGCCGTTCGACGCGCCGTCCTGGTTGACCGCCGAGCCGCGGATCACCGCGAGCACCTGGTGCCCGTTGCGCTCGGCGTCGGAAAGGCGCTCCACC
The DNA here is from genome assembly GCF_008642315.1 of Streptomyces venezuelae. Lineage (NCBI taxonomy): Bacteria > Bacillati > Actinomycetota > Actinomycetes > Kitasatosporales > Streptomycetaceae > Streptomyces > Streptomyces venezuelae. The sequence goes on from NZ_CP029192.1 coordinate 3,217,368, forward strand.
AGCAGCACTCCGGCGCCCTCCGCCCATGCGGTGCCGTCCGCCGACGCCGCGAACGGCTTGCAGCGGCCGTCGGGCGCGAGTCCGCGCTGGTGGCTGAACTCCGTGAAGATCCCGGGCGTGGACATCACGCTGGCACCGCCCACGAGGGCCATCCCGCACTCGCCGTTGCGCAGGGCGCGTACGGCCAGGTGCAGGGCGACCAGGGACGACGAGCACGCCGTGTCCACGGTGATGGCCGGACCCGTCAGACCGAGCGAGTAGGCGATGCGGCCCGACGTCACGCTGCCCGCCGACCCGGTGAAGAGGTACCCCAGGGAACCGTTGGCGTCGGGCGCGCCCGTGCCGTACCCCTGCGGGACGACACCGACGAAGACACCGGTCCGGCTGCCGCGCAACGACAGCGGGTCGATGCCGGCCCGCTCCAGGGACTCCCACGAGGTCTCCAGGAGCAGCCGCTGCTGCGGATCCATGGCGACGGCCTCACGCGGCGAGATGCCGAAGAAGCCCGCGTCGAACTCCCCCGCGTCGTGCAGGAACCCGCCCTGGTGGACGTAGCAGCTGCCGGGGCGTGTGGTGTCGGGGTGGTACAGCTCGTCGAAGTTCCAGCCGCGGTCCGTCGGGAAGCCGGAGATCACGTCGTGGTCCGACAGCAGGACGTCCCACAGTTCCTCCGGGGACCGTACGCCACCCGGGAAACGGCAGCTGGTCGACACGATCGCGATCGGCTCGTCGGAGCCGCCGAACGTCGCGACGGACGTGCCGGGGGCCGCAGCCGTGGTGTCCACGCCGAGGATCGCGTCCCGCAGGTACTCGGCGAGCGCGTCCGGAGTCGGGTGGTCGAACACCGCCGTGGGCGAGAGGGCGAGGCCCGTCGCCGCGACCAGGCGGTTGCGCAGTTCGACGCCGCTCAGCGAGTCGAAGCCGAGGTCGCGGAAGGCCCGTCCGACCTCCACCTCGTCCGCCGACGACCAGCCGAGTACGGCCGCCGCCTGCCGGCAGACCTCCCTCAGCACGACCTGCTTCCGCTGTGCGGCGGTGGCCGCCTCCGCCACCCGTCGCGGGAATCCCTCCAGCGCATCGGACCCGGACTCGGGTCCGGGCTCGGCCGGCAGGTCGACCCGGACCTCGGGCGCGGAGCCGGTGGGGGCGAGCCAGTAGCGGCTGCGCTGGAAGGCGTAGGTGGGGAGGTCGACGGGGTCACCGTCGGGGACGGGCAGGACTGTCGTCCAGTCCGGGGCCACGCCGCGCACCCAGAGCGCGGCGAGGGAAGTGAGGAACTGCCGTTCGCCACCCTGCTCGCGGCGCAGCGTGCCCGTCACGGTCAGCGGCTTGTCCGCCGCGTGCCCGGCCTCCTCGATCGCCGCCGTCAGCACAGGATGCGCGCTGACCTCCACGAAGATGGTGTGGCCCTCGCCGATCAGGGCGTCGATCGTCTCGTGGAACCGCACCTGCTCGCGGAGGTTGCGGTACCAGTACGCGGCATCCAGATCCTCACCCGCGACCGGGCCGTCGCCGGTCACCGTCGACCACATCGGGATGTGTCCCGCACGCGGCGCGACGGGCGCGGCCAGCTCCGTCAACTGCTCGCGTACCGCCTCCACATGGGGTGTGTGCGACGCGTAGTCGACGGGGACACGACGCGTCCGGACACCCGCCGCCTCCGCGTCCTCGGCCACCCGGTCGAGCTGCTCCAGACCACCGGCCACCACCGTCGCGGCGGGCCCGTTCACCGTGGCCACCCACACGCCCTCCCGGTCGCCCAGGAGCTCCGCCACGCGCGCGGCCGACGCCGCCACCGACAGCATCCCGCCGTGGCCCGCGAGCTCACCCGCGATGACCGCACTGCGCAGGGCCACGATCCGCGCACCGTCCTCCAGCGACAGCGCACCCGCCACACACGCCGCAGCGATCTCCCCCTGCGAATGCCCGACCACCGCCGCGGGCTCCACACCACGCGAACGCCACAACTCGCCCAACGACACCATCACAGCCCACAACACGGGCTGCACCACATCCACCCGCTCCAGGGACGGCACCCCCGGACGCGAACGCAACACATCGAGCAACGACCAGTCCGTGTACGCCGACAGCGCCTCCCCACACCGACCGACGGAGTCCGCGAACACGGGCGAACTGTCCAGGAGTTCAGCAGCCATACCGGCCCACTGCGACCCCTGACCAGGGAAGACGAACACGACGCGCGCATCGCTCCCACCCGGAGCGGTTCCGCTCACCACGGCACCTGACGGCTCGCCCGCGGCGATGGCCTCCAGCCCCGCCACGAACTCCTCCCGGCCCTCGGCCACCACCACCGCACGGTGCTCCAACGCCGCCCGGCGCACGGCCAGCGACCAGCCCACGTCCACCGGGGAAGCATCGGTGGCCGCAATGAACTCACCCAGCCGCGCCGCCTGCCCCCGAAGCCCTGCCACCGACCGCCCCGACACCAGCCAGGGCACCACACCGGCACGATCGCGTACGACCGAAGAACCGGCGGGAACCGGAGCCTTCTCCACCGCGGGCGGACCCTCGACGATCACGTGCGCGTTCGTGCCACTGATGCCGAACGACGACACTCCGGCCCGCCGCACCCGGCCGGGCTCCGACTCCGGCCCCGTCTCTGGCCACGCCTCGCTCCGCGTCACCAGCTCCACCGCACCGGACGCCCAGTCCACCTGAGGACTCGGTTCGTCGACGTGCAGGGTGCGCGGAACAAGGCCCTCCTGCATGGCCATCACCATCTTGATGACCCCGGCGACACCCGCGGCGGCCTGCGTATGACCGATGTTCGACTTCACCGAACCCAACAGCAACGGCCGCTCCGCCGGACGATCCTGCCCGTACGTCGCCAGCAGCGCCTGCGCCTCGATCGGATCGCCGAGCGCCGTACCCGTCCCGTGCGCCTCGACCACGTCCACGTCCGACGACGCGACACCCGCGTCCGCCAACGCCTCCCGGATGACCTGCTGCTGGGAACGGCCACTGGGCGCCGTGAGGCCGTTCGACGCGCCGTCCTGGTTGACCGCGGACCCGCGGATCACCGCGAGCACCCGGTGCCCGTTGCGCTCGGCGTCCGAAAGGCGCTCCACCAGCAGCATGCCGGCGCCCTCACCCATCCCCGTACCGTCCGCCGAGGCGGCGAACGCCTTGCAGCGGCCGTCACGGGACAGGCCGCGCTGCCTGCTGAACTCGGTGAAGATGCCAGGGGTGTTGAGAACCGTCACGCCGCCGGCCAGGGCGAGCGAGGACTCGCCGCGGCGCAGCGACTGCACCGCCAGGTGCAGGGCGACCAGGGACGACGAGCACGCCGTGTCCACCGTGAGGGCCGGGCCCGTCAGGCCGAGCGAGTACGCGATGCGGCCTGAGGCCACACTGGAGGTCTTCCCGGTGAGCAGGTACCCGTCGAGCGCTTCGGGCGCCTCGTGCAGGCGGGGTCCGTACTCCTGGTCCATGGTGCCGACGAAGACGCCGGTCCGGCTGTCGCGCAGGGCGGCCGGGTCGATGCCGGCCCGTTCCAGCAGCTCCCAGGAGGTCTCCAGGAGAAGGCGCTGCTGCGGGTCCATGGCGAGGGCCTCGCGCGGCGAGATGCCGAAGAACCTGGCGTCGAACTCGCCGGCCTCGTCCAGGAATCCGCCGCCCAGGGCGAAGCTGCTGCCGGGTCCTTCGGTGCCGTGCAGTCGCTCCAGGTCCCAGCCGCGGTCCTCGGGGAACGCGGAGATCGCGTCCCGCTCCGAGGCCACCAGCTGCCAGAGGGCTTCCGGGGAGTCCGCGCCGCCGGGGAGGCGGCAGCTCATCGCGATGATGGCGATGGGGTCGTCGTCACCGGCCGGCTCCGGGGGCCCGGTCCGCCCGGCGGGGGCCGGGGCGGACACGGTGGACGCCCCCGTTGGGCCGGTGGCGGTGACATGCGCGGCGAGCTTGGCCGGTGTCGGGTGGTCGAAGAGCGTCGCGGTGGTCAGACCGAGGCCCAGCGCGGCGTTGATCCGGTTGCTCAGCTCGCCGAGCATGATCGAGTCGAACCCGAGGTCCTTGAACCTGCGTCCCGTGTCGAGCCCGTCGGGCGAGGCGAGTCCGAGGACCGCCGCGACATGGGCCCGTACCTGACGGGCGGCGTCGGCGGGCGGCACGGTGGCCGCGCGTACGGGCGCGTCACCCGTGACGCCGGGCCCCACCTCGCGGGAACCCATCTCGCCGGGCCCCGCCTCGGCGAAACCCGCCTCGGCGAGGCCCGCGTCATGGAATCCCGCGTCGTCGCGACCCGCGTCCTCGAACCAGTACCGGCGGCGCTGGAAGGCGTACGTGGGCAGGTCGGTCCGGCGCGCGCCCGTGCCGTCGAAGACCGCCGCCCAGTCGACGGCCGCACCGTCGGCCCAGAGCTGGGTGAGCGAGGTCAGGAGCTGGCGCCTGCCGCCCTTGTCCCGGCGCAGCGTTCCCGCCGTGGCGACGACCGCGCTGGCCGCCCGGGCGGTCTCCCGCACGGCGTTGGTGAGGACGGGGTGCGGGCTGACCTCGAGGAAGAGGGTGTTGCCCTCGTCGACGAGGGTCTGAATCGTGTCCTTGAAACGCACCGTCTCACGGAGGTTGCGGTACCAGTAGTCGGCGTCCAGCGTCTCGCCCGGGAGGGGCCCCGCGGCGGCCGTCGAGTACACGGATACGTCGGCGGTCCGCGGCGAGATCGACGCCACCCGCCGCAGGAGCTCGTCACGTATTTCCTCTACGTGCGGTGTGTGCGAGGCGTAGGCGTTCTCGACGGTACGTGTGCGGTGGCCGGCGCTCTCCGCCCGCGCCACGACCTCGGCCACCGCCTCCGGGCTGCCCGCCACCACGGTGGCGGAGGGGCTGTTGACCGCGGCGATCCACGCGTCGTCCCGGCCCGCGAGGAACTCGGCGGCCCGCTCCGCGGGTGCGTCCATGGACGCCATCGCGCCCTTGTCGGTCAGCCGCCCCGCGATCCGGCTCCTTAAGGCGATCAGCAGAGCCGCGTCGTCCAGCGACAGCGCACCGGCGACGCACGCCGCGGCGATCTCGCCCTGCGAATGGCCGATGACCGCGGAGGGGACCACGCCGAGGGAGCGCCACACCCGTGCCAGCGAGACCATCACGGCCCACAGAGTGGGCTGCAGGATGTCCACCCTTTGCAGCGCGCCACCGTCCGAGGTGTCCTTCAGTACGTCGCGGAGGTCCCAGTCGACGTGCGGGGCGAGCGCCCGGGCGCACTCCTCCACGGACTCGGCGAACACCGGTGACGTACGCAGGAGTTCGGCGGCCATGCCGACCCACTGCGCGCCCTGCCCGGGGAACACGAAGACCACGCCGCCGTCGGCGGAGGCCGAGCCGGTGAGCCCGGCCGTGCCCGTGACCACGTGCCCGGCCGGCTCCCCGGACGCGAGGGCGTCCAGGCCTGACAGGAACTCCCCGAGGTCGTCGGCGACGACCGCCGCACGGTGTTCCAGGGCGGTTCGGTGCCCGGCGAGCGACCACCCGATGTCCTGGCGGGAGGCGTCACCGGCCGCGACGGCGTCACGCAGCCGCGCCGCCTGACCCCGCAGCCCGTCCGGGGTCCGCGCGGAGATCACCCAGGGCAGCGCGTCGAGAGTGCGGTCAGCGGCGACTCCCCCACTGCCGACCGACGAAACCGGCGACGAGACCGATGCCGATACGGCCGACGAAACCGGCGCCTCGGAAACAATCACATGCGCGTTCGTCCCGCCCACCCCGAACGCCGACACCCCCGCGACCAGCGGTACGTCGGGGCGCGGCCAGGGCGACAGTTCCGTCTGCACCCGCAGGTTCCAGTCGTCCAGCGGGACGGCCGGGTTGGCGGTCCGGAAGTTGAGGCTGGGCGGCAGCTGCCGGGCCTTGAGGGAGAGCAGCACCTTGATCAGTCCGGTGATGCCCGCCGCGCCTTCGAGGTGCCCGACGTTCGTCTTGGCGGACCCGACGAGCAGCGGCCGGTTCCGGGGATGCGCGCCGGCCACGGTCTGCGCCAGTGCCGCCGCCTCGATGGGGTCGCCGACCGCCGTGCCGGTGCCGTGGAGTTCGACGTACTGGAGCTCCTCGGGAGCGACGCTCGCGGCGGCGCAGGCCCGGCGCAGGACGTCCTCCTGGGCGGACCGGCTGGGCGTGGTGAGCGTGTCCCCGCCGCCGTCGTTGTTCACGGCGCTGCCGCGCAGCACGCCGTGGATGCGGTCGCCGTCGGCGAGTGCCCGGGTGAGCGGCTTGAGCAGGACCAGGCCGCCGCCCTCGCCCCGGACGAACCCGTTGGCGCGGGAGTCGAGGACGAAGCACCGGCCGTCGGGGGAGAGTCCGCCGAAGCGCGCCACGCTCAGGGTGCTGTCGAAGGCGAGGTTGAGGTGCAGGCCTCCCGCGAGAGCGGTCTCGCACTCGCCGGCGCGCAGGCTCTGGCAGGCGGTGTGCACCGCGACGAGGGAGGAGGACTGGCCCGTGTCGATCACCATGCTCGGGCCGCGGGCGCCCAGCAGGTAGGAGAGCCGGTTGGCGATCATGCCCCGGTTCAGGCCGGTCAGTGTGTGGTGCGTCACCGCCGCGGCGCCCCGGCGGCGCAGCAGGGTGGCGTAGTCGTCGCCGATGGCGCCGACGAAGACGCCCGTACGCCGGTCCGCCAGGTCGGACGCGTGCAGGCCCGCGTCCTCGATCGCCTCCCAGCCGATTTCGAGCATGAGGCGCTGCTGCGGGTCCATCGCGGCCGCCTCGCGCGGCGAGATCCCGAAGAACTCGGCGTCGAACAGGTCCGGCCCGTCGAGGAAGGCACCGTGCTCCATGGCGGCGGCGTCGGAGTCACCGGCCGCGCCCACGCCAGCCCCCGTACCCGCACCCGTCTCCGCGCCTAGGCCCGTCTCCGCACCCGCGCGCCGCCCCCACCGCCCCGCCGGAACCGAAGTGACGGCGTGCCGACCGGAGCTGAGGAGCCGCCAGAACGCGGCCGGGCTGCTCGCCCCGGGCAGCCGGCAGGCGATGCCGACGACCGCGATCGCGCTTTCGGTCTCTCGGTCCGACAGCGCAGCAGGAACTACGGACATTTAGGCACCTTCCCCCGACGCCTGAAAAAACGCTCACCTGTCCCTCTGTACGAAGAGGAACCGTAAGCGCACTTGAATAAGTCGGCCGCACTCGAGACCGGCTCAAAAAGCACACGCAGATGTGTCGACAGAGGACACACGATTCGGCAACTCGGGCCATTTGAGGCCACATTGCCAAGGTATATTGATCAACTACGGTGATCCGAACGTACCCCAGCCCGCAGCGCCACGCAACCATGTTCCCGACGCCCGGGAGCCACGGGTAAGGGCCGGGTAAGGGACTGCGTGGGACCGCCACCCACCCCCGGACCGCCCCAAGTGATCCCTTCCGAATCTGCGGATCTTGTGCCTAGACTGGCGGCGCATCAGAGAGTTGGCCGGACTCCGACGGGGGAAATGTCGAGTGGCAACCAGAGCTCTTCCACACACACGTACGGGCATGCCGCGCATGAGCCACCGTAAGGCGGCCGGGCGGTAGCCGACGATCGGCAACCAAAGACAGCATTGAGAGCGGCCCCACGACGTGGGTCCATCAGGCATGCCCGTAAAAGGTATTGCCCTGCTCTCCTCTTTGTCGTGGATTTCGCCGAGGGCCGGAGAGCTTCTGCGCCAGCACCCTCGCCCCTCCAACGAGAACCCTTCCAATATGCCGAACGGGGGAAGTTGGCTCAATGACAGTACCCATAACCGCGTTGGACGCTTTAGACGCGGAAAAAATTCTCGCGTCAGTGGACGACACGCTCACGGACTTTCTGGAATCCAAGAACGACGCCACGGCACAACCGCACCTGCCCTATCTCTCGCAGCTGGTGGGGGATTTCCTGGCGGGGGGCAAGCGCATCCGCCCCCTTCTCTGCGTGACGGGCTGGCACGCGATCGGGTGCGGTGACGACGTCGAACCGATCATTCGGGTCGCCGCCTGCCTGGAGTTGTTCCACGCCTTCGCGCTCATCCATGACGACGTCATGGACAACAGCGACACCCGCCGCGGCCGCCCCACCATTCACCGCACGATGGCGGCGCACCGCGCCCTGTCGCGGGGTTCGGACGACGCCGAATGGTTCGGTGTGAGCGCCGCGGTCCTGCTCGGCGATCTCACCCTCACCTGGTCCGACGAACTCCTGCACAAGGCCGGGCTCACCCGCACCCAACTCGACGCGGCGCTGCCGCTGATCGGCGAAATGCGCACCGAGTTGATGCTGGGTCAGTACCTCGACCTGCATGCCACCGGCGGGCTGACGGACGACGTCGACGCCACGCTGAACATCTACCGGTACAAGACGGCCAAGTACACCATCGAGCGCCCCTTGCACATCGGTGCGGCCATCGCGGGCGCCGGACCGGCGGTCCTGACCGCCTTCAGCGACTACGCGCTCCCGCTCGGCGAGGCCTTCCAGCTCCGCGACGACCTGCTCGGGGTGTACGGCGACCCGCTGGTCACCGGGAAGTCCCGGCTCGACGACCTTCGGGCGGGCAAGAACACCGCCCTGACCGCGCTCGCGCTCAGCCGCGCGACCAGCGAGCAGACGGACCGGCTTCGCCGGCTGCTCGGCGATCCGCTCCTCGACGAGGACGGCGCCGACGTCGTGCGCGGCATCTTCGAGGCGACCGGCGCACGGGCCGGCATCGAGCGCATGATCGACGACCGCAGGCGACAGGCGCTGCGCGCCCTGGAACGGGCCCCGTTCACCACGGACGCGACCGTCGCCCTTGAGCAGATCACCCGCAAGGCCATTGTGAGGGACTCATGACCACTGACATTTCCGCACCCCGGCAGACCGAACTCTCCGGCATGATGCGGCACTGGGAGAAAAGCACCACGAAGTTCGCGGAGGCTTTCGAGCAGTACATCGGGAGGGGCCCGGAGATGGTGCCCCTCACCGATGCCGAACTGCGGGAGATCATCGACGCCTGCAACACGGCGGTGGCGCCTTTCGGGAAGTCGGTCTCGGACGAGCGCTGGATCTCGTACATGGATGTCGTCCGGTGGTCGCAGAGCGCCCGCCACATCAAAGACATGGAGGCCTTCAAGGCCGTCTGCATCCTGAATTGCGTCACCTTCGTGTGGGACGACATGGATCCGGCGCTGCACGACTTCGACGCCTTCTTTCCCGAACTGCGGAAGATCTGCGAGAAGTACTACAGCGAGGAAGACGCCCGATTCGCCCTCGAAGGGGCACGCGCCTTCATCACCAGCGACCACATGTTCCGCGGCTCACCCATCAAGGAAGTGCTCTGCACCACTTCCCCGGAGCAGTACTTCAGGTTCCGGGTCACTGATGTGGGCGTCGACTTCTGGATGAACATGTCGTACCCGATCTACCGCAACGCGGAATTCACCGAACACGCGAAGACGGGTCTGGCCGCCCGTATGACGACACGCGGTCTCGCGATCGTCAACGACTTCTATTCCTATGACCGCGAGGTGTCGCTGGGGCAGATAACCAACTGCTTCCGGCTGTGCGACGTGTCGGACCAGAGCGACTTCGAGCGGTTCTTCGAGGACCGGCTCGACGACATCATCGAGGACCTGCGCTGCATAGCCGCCTTCGACGACATCACGCGAGATGTCCTGTTCGACCTCGTTTACGGCAACTTCGTGTGGACCACCAGCAACAAGCGGTACAAAGCGGCCGTGAACAACGTCAACTCGCGTATTCAGTAGGGAAGCGAGAAACGTGACCACGGCGAAGGAATCCGTCAAACAGGAACGCTCCTGGTCGTTCGGGACCGCACCGGGAGCGGTCCCCCTCCTGGGGCACGCGCTCGCGCTCTGGCGCCGTCCGCTGGACTTCCTGGCCTCCCTGCCCGCCCACGGGGACCTGGTCGAGATCCGGCTCGGCCCGAGCCGCGCCTATCTGGCCTGCCACCCCGAGCTCGTCCACCACGTGCTGGTGAACCCCCGCGTGTTCGACAAGGGCGGCGTCTTCGACAAGGCCCGCCAGCTGCTCGGCAACAGCCTCTCCGTGTCCCGCGGCGACGACCACCGCTTCCAACGGCGCGTCATCCAGCCCGCGTTCCACGCGACCAAGATCGCCGACTACACCGCGGCGGTCGGCGACGACACCCGCGCCGCGATCGACGCTTGGCGGCCCGGGCAGACGCAGGACATCGGCGAGGCCATGCACGCCCTCCTCATGCGGGTCGCCGCGAGGACGCTCTTCTCCACCAGCGTCGACACGGCGACCATCGAGGAGGCGCGGCAGTGTCTGCTCACCGTCTCCGAGGGCATCTACAAGCGCACGGTCGCACCGCTCGGCCTGAAGGAGAAGCTGCCCACGGCCGAGAACCGGCGCTACGCGTGGTCGAACACACGGCTGCGGGAGATCGTCGAGACGATGATCAGTGAGCGCCGCCGGTCCGACGAGGACCACGGCGACCTCCTCTCCACCCTCCTGCGGGCCGAACACCCGGAGTCCGGGCAGCGTCTGACGGACGAGGAGGTCCTCGACCAGGTCGTCACCTTCCTGGTGGCGGGCAGCGAGACGACCGCCTCGACGCTCGCCTTCGTCTTCCACCTGATGGGCGCGCACCCCGAGGTCGAGGAGCGGGTGCACGCCGAGATCGACGCCGCCGTCGGGGACCGCTCACCGGTCTTCGACGACCTCCCGAAGCTGGAGTACACCCGCGCGGTCATCACCGAGGCGCTGCGCCTGTATCCGCCGTCCTGGATGTCCATGCGGGTGGCGTCGGCCGACACCGAGCTCGGCGGGCACCCGATCCCGTCGGGCGCCATGGTCGTGTACAGCGCCTGGGCCATGCACCACAACCCCGAACTCTTCCCCGAGCCGGAGAAGTTCGACCCCGGCCGCTGGCTGGACGAGCGCGCGAAGAACGTGCCGCGCGGGGCCCTGCTGCCGTTCGGGGCGGGCAGCCACAAGTGCATCGGCGATGTGCTCGCGCTCACCGAGACCGCCCTCATCGTGGCGACCATCGCCAGCCGGTGGCGGCTCCGCCCCGTGCCCGGCAGCACGCTGAAGCCGCAGCCCAAGGCCACCCTCGAAGCCGGCACGCTGCCCATGCGCTGCGAACAGCGCCGGCCGTCCTGAGGAAGCCGCCCCTCGCTGTCCGGTCCCCCGCGGCCCGGCCGCCCGCGCCGGAGGCCGGCGCACCCCGACGTAGGCGAAGAGATGAAGGAGACATGGGTACGAGAACCGCGCACCAGCAGCCCGCGACACACGACTGGCGGTTCGCCGCCGCGCCGGGACGTCTGCCGCTGATCGGGCACGCCGTACAGATGGCCCGCAGGCCGACGGAGTTCCTGTCCTCGCTGCCGGCCCACGGCGACCTGGTCGAACTCCGGCTCGGCCCCAACCGCGCCTTCCTGCCCTGCCATCCCGACCTGGTCCAGCAGATCCTGCTCAACGCGCGCGTCTACGACACGGGCGGACCGGTGAAGGAGAAGGCCCGCCCGATCCTGGGCAACGGCCTGATCACCTCCGACTGGGCGGACCACCGCAGGCAGCGGCGGCTGGTGCAGCCCGCCTTCCACACCGCGCGGCTCCCCGCGTACGCCGAGGTGATGCAGTACGAGAGCGAGGTCGAGGCCCGGGCATGGGAGGCGGGCAGGGCCATCGACATCAGCAACACCATGCAGGCGCTGACCGCCCGGGTCACCGCCCGCGCGCTGTTCTCCACCGACATCGCGGGCAAGGCGGTCGCCGAGATCCAGCACTGCCTGCCGGTCATCGTGCACGGCGCGTACCGGCAGGCGATGGACCCCACCGGGCTGTTCGCGAAGCTCCCCATCGCGGCCAACCGCCGCTTCGACGAGGCGCTGACCCGCATGCACCGGCTGATCAACCAGATCGTCGAGGACTACCGGCGCACCGACGACGACCGCGGCGACCTGCTGTCGGCGCTGCTCACCGCCGAGGACCCGGAGACCGGCGGCCGCCTGGACGACCAGGAGGTCCACGACCAGGTCATGACGCTGCTGCTGGCCGGGATCGAGACGACGGCCAGCGCCCTCGCCTGGACCTTCCACCTCCTCGGGCGGAATCCGAAGGTCGAGGCGGCCCTGCACGCCGAGCTCGACGAGGTGCTCGACGGCCGGGTGGCCGGCTACGCCGACATCCCGGACCTCGACTACAGCCGCAGGGTGTTCACCGAGAGCCTGCGGCTCTACCCGCCCGCCTGGCTCTACACGCGGACCACCACGGAGGCCACGGAACTCGCGGGACGAGAGCTCCCGCCGAACTCCGACATCCTGGTCAGCCCCTACGTCCTGCACCACAACCCCGCGCTGTTCAAGGACCCCGAGTCCTTCGACCCCGACCGGTGGCTCCCGGAGCGGACGAAGGACGTGTCGCGCGGCAGCTATCTGCCGTTCGGCGCCGGCAGCCGCAAGTGCATCGGGGACGTGTTCGGCATGACGGAGGCGACGATCGCCCTGGCGACCATCGCGTCGCGCTGGCGGCTGCGGCCCGTGCCGAACACGAAGGTCCGGCCGCGGCCGCACATGAGCCTCAGCGCAGGACCGCTCCCGATGATCCCGTCGCGGCGCTAACCGCCGTTGATCACCTGCGTCACGCCGTTGATGATCTGCTGCACGGCGATGGCGGACAGCATCATGCCCGCGAGCCGCGTCACGAGCACGACGCCGCCGTCCTTGATGACGCGGATGATCAGCAGCGAGTACCGCATCACCAGCCAGAGCACCACGTGCATGGCCACGATCGCCGCCCAGACGGAGATCTGCGTGCCGACGCTGTCGGCGTCCTGCACGGCGAGGATGACGGAGACGATCGCGCCGGGGCCCGCGAGCAGCGGCATGCCCAGCGGGACCAGCGCAACGTTGACGTCCTTGGTCTGCTTCGGCTCGTCGGTCTTGCCGGTGAGCAGGTCGAGCGCGATGAGGAGCAGCAGCAGGCCGCCCGCGATCATGAGTGCGGGGACGGAGACATGCAGGTAGTTCAGGATCTGGTGGCCCACGAGGCCGAAGACCGAGATGACGCCGAAGGCGACGCACACGGCCTGGAAGGCCATCCGCTGCTGCACCTTGGCGGGGCGGCCCGCGGTGAGACCGAGGAAGATCGGGGTGATCCCCGGGGGGTCCATGATCACGAAAAGCGTGAGGAAGAGGGAACCAAAAACGGCGACGTCGAACACAGTGATGGCCTTGCGGAGAGTCGTACGAAGATGCCGCACGCCACGGAGTCGTGGTGTGCGGTGAAGAGAGAGTGAGGGGGGAGGGCGGCCCCGGGCGGGGGCGGGCCGTCAGGCGGCGGGGCGTCCGCCCGCTCCGGGCACCGGGAACGCTCCCGTGGCCCGGCGCGTGATCTCGCCGTAGATCTCGGGGTCCGTGGTGAACTCGCCGAGTACGCAGGTCTTGCGGGTGCCGTGGTAGTCGCTGGACCCGGTGACCAGCAGGTCGAGGTCCCCCGCGAGGGCGCGCAGCCGGGCGCGGGTCTCGGGCGTGTGGTCCATGTGGTCGACCTCGATGCCGTCCAGGCCCGCTGCCCCGAGGTCGGCTATCACGCTCTCCGGGACGACCTTGCCGCGCTTGCTGGCGCCGGGGTGCGCGAGGACGGTGACGCCACCGGCCGCCTTGACCAGGCGGATCGCGTCGAAGGGGTCGAGTTCATGCTTGTCGGCGTACGCGCGGCCGCCGTCGGCGAGCCACTCGGCGGTGAAGGCGTCGGAGACGGTGGGCACGACACCCAGCTCGACGAGCGCCTCGGCGATGTGCGGGCGGCCCACCGAGCCGTCGCCCGCGATGCGTGCGACCTGCTCCCAGGTGACCGGCACGCCGAGCCCCTGCAGCTTCTCGATCATCGCCTTCGCGCGCGGCACCCGGTCGTCGCGGACCAGCTCGCACTCGCGGGCGAGCTCCGGCTCCTCGGGGTCGAAGAGGTAGGCCAGCATGTGCAGGCCCATGCCGTTGAGTTTGAAGGAGAGCTCGGCGCCGGTCACCAGGGTCAGCCCCTTCGACAGCTCGCCCAGCTCGCTCAGGGCCTTCTTCGCCTCGGCGTATCCCCGGGTGGTGTCGTGGTCGGTCAGCGCGACGACGTCGAGGCCGGCGGCCGCCGCGTTGCGGACCAGCTCGGCCGGGGTGTCCGTGCCGTCGGAGGCGGTGGAGTGGGTGTGCAGATCGATGCGCACGACGCTGACTCCAGGGTTCTGACGGGGCGGACGGCAAGGGCGGCAAGGTGAGGGCGGACGCTCAAGGATAACGGGGATCGGACTCCGTACGGGCCGCCCCGGAAGAGGCATCGCTCACCCCGGGGCCCGGCCGCCCCGGAAGGGGCACGCTGCCCCGCGGTCACTCCCTCACGGCGTGAGCAGCCGCGGCGACAGCGCCCCGCACGGCAGCAGGTCCACCTCCGCGCCCGCGTCCCGCAGATCCGTGAGGACCAGCTCGTCGTACATGAGCAGGCCCGACTGCTCCGGCCACGCGATGGCCCACAGCCACAGGCCGCGCGCCTCCCCCGCGAAGACGGCGCGGTCGTCCGGCGTCCCGGAGACGTGCCACATCGGTGTCGGCCGCCCGGCGGCGAGCAGCTTGGTCTGCGGCGGCTTCTCGACGCTCATGCGGGGGCCCGGGTCGGGGCCGTCGATGCCCGCGTACCGCGCGCCGAGTCCGACGCCGAGCTCCTCGGCGACGAGCACCAGCTCACCGACGCCGCCGAGCGGCGCGGGGCCCGAGCAGGCCACGGCCGTCGCCCGGCCGCCGCTCCTGTCGTCGCCCGCGCAGGCCACGCCCGTGAACAGCCAGCCGACCGGCAGCGGCCACGGCATCCACACCGGGACCTGCGTGCGGTGCACCACGACCTGGAGGGCCTCGACGCTGGGCGGGATCACGGGCTGCAGCGGGTGCACCGTGCCGTGCACATCGCACTGCCAGGAGTCGGCAAAGAGACCGGGAGCCCTGACCCGGCCACCACACTTCGGGCAACTGGGTTCGCCCCTCATAGCGCCCAACGGTCCTCCCCGGTCGCCGCTCCGTCAAGGACGATCACCCGTCCGGTGGCGCTGTCACCAGGCAAAATTAAGTGTAGCTTGCATCAATTAGGCTCTCTAACTTAATATGTGTATACGTCAACGACTTCCGTGGAGGCAGCGGAAGCAGCGAAGGAGCGGCTGTATGAACAGCAGCACAGGGGGTCCCGCCGAAGGGGACCCGTTCGACGCCGGGGCGGGCAGTCTGCTGCGGCAGCCGAAGGCCGTCTGGGCGACCGCGGGAGCGTCCGTCGTCGCCTTCATGGGCATCGGACTCGTCGACCCGATCCTGCCCTCCATCGCCAAGGGCCTGGACGCGAGCGCGAGCCAGGTGTCCCTCCTCTTCACCTCGTACTTCCTGATCACCGCCGTCGCGATGCTCGTCACCGGCTTCGCCTCCAGCCGCATCGGCGGCAAGAAGACCCTGCTGCTCGGCCTCGCGCTCGTCGTGGTCTTCGCGGCCCTCTCCGGCACGTCCGGATCGGTCGGCGAGCTCGTCGGCTTCCGGGCGGGCTGGGGACTCGGCAACGCGCTCTTCGTCTCGACCGCCCTCGCCGTCATCGTCGGCGCCGCGGCGGGCGGCAGCGCCGCCGCGATCCTGCTGTACGAGTCCGCGCTCGGCCTCGGCATGGCCTGCGGCCCCCTGGTCGGCGCGCTGCTCGGCGACGCCAGCTGGCGCTACCCGTTCTTCGGCACCGCGGCCCTGATGGCGATCGGCTTCCTCTGCATCACCGCGTTCCTCAAGGAACAGCCGAAGCCCGCACGGAAGACGTCCCTGCTCGACCCGGTCAAGGCGCTCGGCCACGGCGGGCTCGCCTCCGCGGCCGCCTCCGCCTTCTTCTACAACTACACGTTCTTCACCGTGCTGGCCTTCACGCCGTTCGTCCTGAACATGTCCCCGTACAAGTCGGGTGCGGTCTTCTTCGCCTGGGGCGTGCTCCTCGCGGTGTTCTCCGTGCTCGTGGCACCCCGGCTCCAGGCACGCTTCGGCTCGCTGAAGGTGCTCGGCGGCTCACTGGTCCTGCTCGCCGCCGACGTCCTGGTGCTCGGCTACGGCAACCACACGGTCGCCGTCGTCTGCACCATCCTGTCCGGCGCCTTCATCGGCGTGAACAACACCGTGTACACCGAGCTCGCCCTCGGGGTGTCCGACGCGCCGCGCCCCGTGGCCAGCGCCGGCTACAACTTCGTCCGGTGGTTCGCGGCCGCCGCCGCGCCGTTCTTCGCGCCGAAGATCGAGGAGTGGAGCAACATCCACATCCCGTTCGTGGTCGCGGCCGTCACGGCGGTGCTCGGCGCGGCCGTGGTCTGGGTGCGCAGGAACGCCCTCACCCACGAGGCGGAGGAACTGGAACCGAAGCACGCGACCGAGGACAGCGTCACGGTCTTCGCCAACTGAGGTGTCAGCGGCCGGACTTCAGTCCAGGGACACGGACTTGCGCAGCGGATCGCGCAGGTCCGTTCCGCTGTTCAGCCAGCGCTCCTGGAGGGCGGCCGCGCCGTGCACCCGCTTCCACGCCGCCTCGTTCGGCGTCATGGGGAGCACCGGCAGGAACCGTACGGGATCCATCGGCTCGTCCAGCGCGAGATCCTCCACCAGGCCGCCGGACTCCGCCACCAGCACAGAGGTGAACGGCGCGCCCGGCCAGAGCGGTTCACCCACGTCCAGCGACGCGCCCGGCGCCACGATCAGCCCCTCGACCACCGGCGAGGCGGCGAGGACCGCGAGCGGACGCAGCACCTTGTCCGTGTCGGCGAGCCCCCCGCGCACCGAGAGCACCAGCTCGGCGCGCGGGCCCTTGACCGGGTCGGCCAGCGCGGCGGTGGGGTCGGCCATCGGCTGGGCCGACATGCCGAGCGTGGCGTAGCGCACCACGTCGCCGTCCGTGAACCGCAGCACTTCGACGCGGTCGGTCCCGAGGAAGGTCACCGCGGCGCGCGCGTCGGGTTCCCCCAGGCCAGTACGGAGACGAGCCTCGACCAGCGCAAGAACATCAGCCATGACGCGAGCATAGAACTCGTCAGGTAAGGGCAAAGCGGGGGCTTGACACTTCTGTCGGCTGATAGTGTTGGCCGCTGGCTCAGGGCAGCACGCAGAAGCGTCGCTTTCAAGCCCTGCAGACAGACACTGACTTTGCGCCACGGGCGTGAAGGGCGCATGGGACTTCCCTTACGGGGGACCGGCCGGAGGAGGTGGGGCTGCAATGGACCGAAGTCGACCGTGCAGTACCACCCGCTCTTCCGCCCGGTGATTCCCGCAGCCCTGTAGCTGCTGCGCGAGCACACGCACGCACCGCGAGCACTGTTCGTGCCGTGTGCGTCGGAAGAGCACTTCGTTCCCACCTGATCTGTCTGAGTTCCCTGATCTGTGTCAGTAGCGAAGCTGCCACCGCGACGGTGCGGTGCTTCCCGCTTTGCGGACGTGCCAAACCCCCCGCAGTAGGACGTCCCCATTCCGGGCAGTTCCAACCGTCGCCGGCGGCCTCCTTCGAAGGAGCCTGCCCATGTCGATGATCCGCGACCTTCGTGCCGCCGTCCGCCCCTCGCTGCGCAAGGACGGCACCGCCTATCCCTCGTCCCCCGCGTCCTACGACACCTACGACGCCACCCGTGACGCCGCGTCAGCCGTCGTCGACTGCGCCGTCTACCGCGACGGAAGCCGACTTGAGTGCGCCGACGCCCTCACCCCGCACGAGGCGATGCTCGAAGTCCGCCGCCGGGGCGGCTTCGCCTGGATCGGCCTGCACGAGCCGACCGAGGCCGAATTCGCCGGTATCGCGGCCGAGTTCGGGCTGCACCCGCTCGCCGTCGAGGACGCCGTCCACGCCCACCAGCGACCCAAGCTGGAGCGGTACGACGACACGCTGTTCACCGTCTTCAAGACCATCCACTACGTCGAGCACACCGAACTCACCGCCACCAGCGAGGTCGTGGAGACCGGCGAGGTGATGTGCTTCACCGGCCGGGACTTCTTCATCACCGTCCGGCACGGCGGCCACGGCTCGCTGCGCGCCCTGCGCCGCCGCCTCCAGGAGGACCCGGAGCTGCTCGCCAAGGGCCCCTCCGCCGTCCTGCACACCATCGCCGACCACGTCGTCGACGGGTACATCGCGGTCGCCGACGCCATGCAGGACGACATCGACGACGTGGAGAGCGAGGTCTTCTCCGCACCGAGCAAGGGCAAGGGGAGCTCGCGCGGCGTCGACGCCGGTCGGATCTACCAGCTCAAGCGCGAGGTCCTGGAGTTCAAGCGGGCCGTGTCCCCGCTCCTGCGCCCGATGCTGCTGCTCAGCGAGCGGCCGATGCGGCTCGTCGACCCCGACATCCAGAAGTACTTCCGTGACGTCGCCGACCACCTGACGCGCGTCCAGGAACAGGTCATCGGCTTCGACGAGCTCCTCAACTCGATCCTCCAGGCCAACCTCGCGCAGGCCGCCGTCGCGCAGAACGAGGACATGCGCAAGATCACCTCGTGGGCGGCGATCATCGCCGTCCCGACGGCCGTCTGCGGGGTCTACGGCATGAACTTCAAGCACATGCCCGAACTGCACTGGCGGTACGGCTACCCGATGGTGCTCGCCCTCATCGGCGGCGTCTGCTTCGCGATCCACCGGACCCTGAAGCGCAACGGCTGGCTGTGACCCCCACTCGGTAGGCTGCCGCCATGACTGCTGACCCCGCCGCGGCCGCCGACCCGCTGCTCGACCGCGCCCTCGTCGAGGAGGCCACGAAGAAGTCCGGCCTCATCTGGGTCCAGGGCGTCGACTCGCCCGCCCGGGCGCTCTGGCACGTCTGGTACGAGGGTGCCGTGCACCTCGTCGGCGACGGGCCCGGCGAGCAGCCCCTGCCCGGTCTCGTCGACGGGGGCACCGCGGAAGTGACCGTGCGCAGCAAGGACAAGGGCGGGCGGGTCGTCGCCTGGACCGCGGACGTGCGGGAGCTCTCGGCCGGGTCCGAGGAGTGGGAGGCGGCGGCCTCGGAGCTCAAGGGGAAGCGGTTGAACGCGCCGGACGCCGAGCGGGTCACCGTGCGGTGGGCCGAGCAGTGTCGGGTCGTCCGGCTCACGCCGCGTGCTGTCACGACGGAGCTTCCGTCGGGGTCTCTCGCGGCTGCGCCGCTGGCGACGGGGGCCACTACGCGTGGGGCGTTGCCCGGGGGGCTTCCTCGGCTGCTCTTCGGGCGCAAGCGGCGTTGAGGGACGGGGCTGCTTTGCTCTGCGGGAGCGCTGTGGCTGGTCGCGCAGTTCCCCGCGCCCCTGGAAGCCCGCCCCTTCGGGGCTCGCTTCCTCCTCAGGACGTCGGGAGCTGCTTTCCGTAGTCGACCATCTCGTCCTTGGCCGGCTCCTCCAGCGGGAAGTCCTTGTTCCAGTCGGTGAGCTTCAGGGTGCCCGCGTGGCCGCCGCGGTCCAGGCGGAGCGGGTACGGCTTGCCGTCCAGGGAGACGGAGAGCGTGCCGCCCGCGCCCTCGTCGCCGGTGATCTTGATGCTGCGCAGTGCGCCCGTCTTGCCGCGGTCGCCCACGGTGAGCTTGCCGTGCAGCGTGAGCATGCCGCCGAGGAGCTCGTCCTTGTCCGTGAAGCCGCTCAGCTGCTGGTAGGCGGGGTCGCCCTGCGGGACCTTCACGTACTTGCCGTCCAGCTTGGCCGCGGCCGTCGCGTCGGCCCTCCCGGACTTCCCGTCGGCCTGGCCACCGCCCGTCCAGAACTCCGTGTCGGCCTTCAGGTACAGCTGCTCGCCGATCCGCAGCAGCTGGAACGTCCGCCCCTTCGAGGTGACCGATCCGGTGCCGCCCTCGCCCTTGAGGCGCATGTCCAGGCTGTACGAGTGGCTCTTGCTGACCACCGTGCCGGAGAGCCGGACCGCCGACGCCGACTCGGCCGCCTTGTCGGCCTTGCCCTGGATCTTCGACGCGGAGAGCTTCCCGACGCCGTTGGTGCCCGCGTCCGGATCCTCGCCGCTGCTGCAGCCCGTCAGGCTCGTCGCCGCCGCGACCAGGCCCGCGCACATCGCGCTCACGAACGCTGCCCTGCGGGCGCGGCTGGCCAGGGGAAGAGCGGTCAAGGTGGCGCTGCCTCTCGTACGGACGACCTCTACGGCTTCGGCAGTACGGCAGCGTACCTGTGTCGGGCGAGCCGACCGGCGGCAGCCTTCCGGACCCTCCGCCGGGGCGCACCCGACGGGGACGGGCTAGCCTGAAGCCCGTATTGACGGATCAAACGGCATGAAACCCCCGGCCCGAAGGAGGCGCACGCATGGCGGCAGGTGCCCCCAGAGTCTTCGTCTCACACCTCTCCGGCACCCCCGTCTTCGACCCGAACGGCGACCAGGTGGGCCGGGTGCGCGATCTGGTGGCGATGCTGCGGGTCGGCAGACGCCCGCCCCGGCTCCTCGGGCTCGTCGTCGAGCTCGCGACCCGGCGCCGCATCTTCCTGCCGATGACGCGCGTCACGGGCATCGAGTCGGGCCAGGTCATCACCACCGGCGTCCTGAACGTACGACGGTTCGAGCAGCGGCCCACCGAGCGGCTCGTGCTCGGCGAGATGCTCGACCGCCGGGTGCGGCTCGTGGAGACGGGCGACGAGGTCACCGTCCTCGACGTATCGATTCAGCAGCTGCCCGCGCGCCGCGACTGGGAGATCGACCGGGTCTTCGTGCGGAAGGGCAAGGCCGGCACCTTCCGGCGCAAGGGCGAGACGCTCACCGTCGACTGGTCCGCCGTGGACGGCTTCTCCCTGGAGGAGCACGGGCAGGGCGCGGAGAGCCTCCTGGCCACCTTCGAGCAGCTGCGCCCCGCCGACCTCGCCAACGTCCTGCACCACCTCTCCCCCAAGCGGCGGACCGAGGTGGCCGCGGCCCTCGACGACGACCGGCTCGCCGACGTCCTGGAGGAGCTCCCCGAGGACGACCAGATCGAGATCCTCGGCAAGCTCAAGGAGGAGCGCGCCGCCGACGTCCTGGAGGCCATGGACCCGGACGACGCGGCCGACCTCCTGGCCGAGCTGCCCGAGGAGGACAAGGAACGGCTGCTGACGCTGATGCAGCCCGGCGACGCGGCGGACGTGCGACGCCTGATGGCGTACGAGGAGCGGACCGCGGGCGGCATGATGACCACCGAGCCGATCGTGCTGCGGCCCGACTCGACGGTCGCCGACGCACTCGCCCGGGTGCGGCAGCAGGACCTCTCCCCGGCGCTCGCCGCGCAGGTGTACGTGTGCCGCCCGCCGGACGAGACGCCGACCGGCAAGTACCTGGGCACCGTGCACTTCCAGCGCCTGCTGCGCGATCCCCCGTACACGCTGGTCGGCTCGATCCTGGACGACGATCTGCTGCCGCTCGCGCCCGCCACGACACTGCCGGCCGTCGCCGGGTACTTCGCGACGTATGACATGGTGGCGGCCCCCGTCGTCGACGAGAGCGGCTCGCTGCTCGGCGCGATCACCGTCGACGACGTGCTCGACCACATGCTGCCGGACGACTGGCGCGAGACGGAGTTCCACCTGGAGGAGGAAGGGGCGGGCCATGGCGGCTGACCGCGACCGCGAGAACCGTCCCGAGCAGCGGACCCCGCGCTTCCGGCTGGACCAGCCACGGCCCCCGCGCAACAAGATCCTGCCCGACTACGACCCGGAGGCCTTCGGGCGCCTCTCGGAGCGGATCGCGCGGTTCCTGGGCACCGGCAGGTTCATCGTCTGGATGACGGTCGTCATCATCATGTGGGTGGTCTGGAACATCGCCGCCCCCGACCACCTGCGCTTCGACCAGTATCCGTTCATCTTCCTGACGCTGATGCTGTCGCTGCAGGCGTCCTACGCCGCCCCGCTGATCCTCCTCGCGCAGAACCGCCAGGACGACCGCGACCGCGTCAACCTCGAACAGGACCGCAAGCAGAACGAGCGGTCCATCGCGGACACCGAGTACCTCACGCGCGAGATCGCATCGCTGCGCATGGGCCTCGGCGAGGTGGCCACCCGCGACTGGATCCGCTCCGAGCTCCAGGACCTGGTCAAGGAGCTGGAGGAGCAGCGCGCCGTATTCCCGTCGGAGCGCTCGCGCGGAAGTGATGTAGGCGACCGCTGACATACCTTTCCGAGGCAGGGTTACCGCGCCGTACTATCGGTCTCATGGCTACGGAAGACGCGGTGCGCGAGGCACTGGCGACGGTGAACGACCCCGAGATCCAACGACCCATCACCGAACTGGGGATGGTCAAATCGGTGGACATCTCCGCCGAAGGGGCGGTAGCGGTCACCGTGTACCTGACGGTCTCCGGCTG
Source organism: Streptomyces venezuelae (assembly GCF_008642315.1). Taxonomy (NCBI): domain Bacteria; kingdom Bacillati; phylum Actinomycetota; class Actinomycetes; order Kitasatosporales; family Streptomycetaceae; genus Streptomyces; species Streptomyces venezuelae. The sequence goes on from NZ_CP029192.1 coordinate 3,239,621, forward strand.
CCCCATGCGCGAGACCATCACCAAGAACGTGACCGACGCGGTCGCGGCGGTCGAGGGTGTCACGGACGTCACCGTGACCCTGGACGTGATGGGCGACGAGCAGCGCAAGGAGCTGGCGGCGGCGCTGCGCGGCGGCACCGCCGAGCGCGAGGTCCCCTTCGCCAAGCCCGGCTCGCTGACCCGGGTCTACGCGGTCGCGTCCGGCAAGGGCGGCGTCGGCAAGTCCTCGGTGACGGTGAACCTGGCGGCGGCGATGGCCGCCGACGGCCTGAAGGTCGGCGTCGTCGACGCCGACATCTACGGCCACTCGGTCCCCCGCATGCTGGGCGCCGACGGCAAGCCCACCCAGGTCGAGAACATGATCATGCCGCCGTCTGCGAACGGCGTGAAGGTCATCTCCATCGGCATGTTCACGCCGGGCAACGCGCCGGTCGTGTGGCGCGGCCCGATGCTGCACCGCGCGCTCCAGCAGTTCCTCGCGGACGTCTTCTGGGGCGACCTGGACGTGCTGCTCCTCGACCTGCCGCCGGGCACGGGCGACATCGCGATCTCGGTCGCGCAGCTCGTCCCGAACGCCGAGATCCTCGTCGTGACGACGCCTCAGCAGGCGGCGGCCGAGGTCGCCGAGCGCGCCGGCTCCATCGCCGTCCAGACCCACCAGAAGATCGTCGGCGTCGTCGAGAACATGTCGGGCCTGCCCTGCCCGCACTGCGGCGAGATGGTCGACGTGTTCGGCACGGGCGGCGGCCAGAAGGTCGCCGAGGGCCTCACGAAGACGACGGGCGCGACGGTGCCGGTCCTCGGCTCCATCCCGATCGACGTGCGGCTGCGCGAGGGCGGCGACGAGGGCAAGCCCGTCGTCCTGTCCGACCCGGACTCCCCCGCGGGCTCGGCGCTGCGCGCCATCGCGGGCAAGCTGGGCGGCCGCCAGCGCGGCCTGGCAGGCATGACCCTGGGCATCACGCCCCGCAACAAGTTCTAGGAGCGCCCCGCAGGGGGCCGCGGCAAGCCGCGCCCCGTAAGGGGCGCGGGGAGCTGCGCGACCGGCCACGACGATCCCGCGGACGAAGGTTGTACGGGAACGGGGGGCGCCGTCACTTCGACGACGCCCCCCGTTCCCGTTCGGCCCGCCGCCCTAGGCGTACGCCCCGATGTCCTGGATGACGGAGAAGCCCAGCCCGTACGCGCTCATGCCACGCCCGTACGCACCCAGGTGCACGCCCTCCTTCGTGGAGCCCGCGAGGATCCAGCCGTACTCGGACTCGCGGTAGTGGAACGGCGTCGGCACCCCGTCGACCGGCAGTGACAGCGACGACCAGTCGGAGCCCTCCAGGTCGTCGGCGAGGACCCAGGCGGTCTCCGTCTGCTGGTCCAGCCAGTCGTCGCGCAGGGTGTGGTCCATCTGGCCGGGCCAGGTGAAGTTCAGCAGGCCGACCCCGGCGAGCCACGCCGCCGAGGAGACCGACGTGGCCTCCAGGACACCCGTGCCGTCCGGGGTGCGCCGCACCGGGTTGGCCGCGACGGTCACCACGACCGCGAAACGCTCCTTGTCGCTGTTGCCGAGGGTGCCCTCGGCCAGGACCGACGGCTCGTCACCGTGTCCGATGGAACCGTGCTCCACGGCGCCGTCCGATGTCGCGCCGACCTGCATCAGCCAGCGCTGCCCCGTGAAGGCCTCGTCGAGGCCGTACCAGGGGAAGGGCGCCAGCAGGTAGCCGTCGACCGTGCGCCGGGCGGTCGACACCTCTGGTGCGGTGCCTTCCGCGGTCGGCGCCTGCGCGCCCACCCGACTTGTCGTCTCCATGTACCCGGCCGCCTCCTCGCTCTCGTCGGTCCGGAGCGGCCCGCCCCCCTCGGGCGTCCTCACGCCGGACAACAAGGCAGGATAGCCACACCTGTTGGCGGGGGCAGTTCAGGCGAGGGCTCAGGTGGCGTCCGCGTCGAACGGCGGACGGTCGTCGGAGACCTGCTTTGCGGGGTCCGCGGACTTCTTCTGCATGTCGACACGGGCTCCGCCGGACGAGGCAGCGGAGGCTCCGGAACCGGTGTCGGAGGAGTCGCTGTCGCGGCCGTGCACGGCGTCCGCGACCTCGTTCATCTCCTTCTTCAGGTCGAAGCCGTTGCGGATCTCCTTGAGCCCGAGCTCGTCGTTGTCGAGCTGCTTGCGGATGAACTTCTTGGGGTTCAGGTCCTCGAACTCGAAGTCCTTGAACTCGGGGCCCAGCTCGTCGCGGATGTCCGCTTTCGCGCTGTCGGAGAACTCGCGGATCTTGCGGATCGTGCGGGAGATGTCCTGGATGAGCTTCGGCAGCTTGTCCGGACCGAAGATGAGCACGGCGAGGACGACCAGCGTCACTATCTCGAGTGCGCCAATGTCATTGAACACCTAGAGCTCCTTGCGCGATGTCCGCGATGTCCTCAGCCCGCAGCAGGTCGTCGGCAACAGGTCGTCGTCCGGGTCGGACCGTGACCACGGTACCCGCCGCTCATGTCTGTCCGGTAGCCGCTGCACGACAACCCGGATCAGACGTGGCCAGTCCTTTACCCGGCCACCACCAGCACTCAGCCGCTGCTGGCCGATCCCAGCACCAGGGTCACCTCGCGGTCGTCGCCGTCGCGCTCGACGGTCAGCCTGAGGCGGTCCTTCGGACGGTGGGCGCGGACCTTGACGATCAGTTCGTCGCTGGAGTGCACGGCGCGGCCGTCGACCTCGGTGATGACGTCGCCCGGCTTCAGACCCGCCTCGTCGCCGGGGCCGTTCTCGTTGACCGACGAGCCGCCGTTCCTGCCCTTGTCGGCTATGCGCGCGCCGTCGCCGTTGAACTCCGTGTCGAGTGTGACGCCGATCACGGGGTGCGTCGCCTTGCCGAAGTTGATCAGCTCTTCGGCGACACGCTTGCCCTGGTTGATCGGGATGGCGAAGCCGAGGCCGATGGAACCCGCCTGGCCGCCGCCCGGCTCGGAGCTGTCGTCCGCGGAGCGTATGGCGCTGTTGATGCCGATGACGCGGGCCTTGGAGTCGACGAGGGGGCCGCCGGAGTTGCCGGGGTTGATCGGCGCGTCGGTCTGCAGGGCGTCCACGTACGAGATGTCGCTGCCGTCGCCCTTCTCGCCGCCCGCGGTGATGGGCCGCTCCTTGGCGCTGATGATCCCGGAGGTGACCGTGTTCTCCAGGTCGAAGGGGGCGCCGATGGCCACGACGGCGTCGCCCACCTGGACGTTCTCGGAGTTGCCGAGGGGCAGGGGCTTGAGGCCGCGGACACCGCTCACCTTGACGACCGCGAGGTCGTAGCCGGAGTCACGGCCGACGACCTCGGCCTTGGCGGTCTCGCCGCCGCTGAAGGTCACGGAGACCTCGCCGCCGGTGCCCGCGGGCTCCACGACGTGGTTGTTGGTGAGGATGTGGCCCTTGCCGTCGAGGACGAAGCCGGTGCCGGTGCCCTGGGCGGAGTCGCCGCTGACGTGCAGCGTCACGACGCCGGGCAGGGTTGCGGACGCGATGCCGGCGACACTGCCCTTGGGCCGGTCCGCGGACTCGGCGTCGGCCTGCCGCAGCTCGACGTCACCGGTCCCGTTGCGCTCCAGGTACGCACCGGTGGCGCCGCCGATGAGCCCCGAGAGCAGGGCGATGACGGCCACCCCGATGAACAGCACCCGCCGCCCCCGCTTCTCCCGCTTCTCCCGAGTCTCCGGAGGCAACGAGCCAACCTGCTGAAGCGGCACGTTCCAGGGGTCGTACGCCTGCCGAGGCGCCCCCTGACCACCTCCGGGCTGCCCCGGCACCGACATGGCCTGCGAGGCCCCGTGCGGGCCGGGCCCGGGGGTCCCGTGCGGGGGCGTGGCGCCGCCGTGGAGCGGCTGCGGCTGCTGAGGCAGATGCGGAGCAGGCCCCGGCGTGCCGTGCGGAGGGGTGGTGCCGCCGTGCGGCGGCTGCGGGAGCTGGGTGCCGTGCGCCGGCGTCGCCGCGGGGTGCTGCACGGGAGGCGCGGGCGCCCAGGGGCCCGGCTCGCCGTAGGGCGGAGTGCTGTACGGATCCGGGTCGTGCAGGGGCCGCGGCCGCTCCACGCCTCCGGGCTCCTGCGCGCCGGCCCCGGCGGCGGCGGACGCATACTCGCCGGGGACCGACGACCCGCCCGACACCTGCGGCTGCCCGCCAGGCTCGGTCCACGTCGCGGCGGCGCCCGACTGGGCGGAAACTTCACCGGAGCGGTCCTGCGCCGCCGGGGCACCCGGGGCCTGCGGACGGTCCGGCGTGAAGTCGGTGAGGGGCGACGGCTCAGCCGGATGCTGCACGCTCGACTGGGCGGGAGCCTCGCCGGACGAGCCCGGCGCCGCCGAAGAGCCCGGTACCGGCGCCTCGGTCGGCGGGAAGTCGGTGAGGGGGGACCGCTCGGTCGGCGGTGTGGTTCGGGCCTCGGTCGGCTGGGCCGGGGGCTCGGTGGCGCGGTCCGGGGGCGTCGGAGCGTCCGGCGGGGCGTCGGCGGGGTGCGTGGGCGCGGGCTCGTCCGGCGTGCCCGGCCGCGGGCGGCTCCACCAGTTCGCCTTCGTGGGCTTCCCGTCGTCCATGTTCTCCCCACAACTGGCCCGCGGCGGACGCCGTTTGCATGCTCAACCCCGCGACCGCCGAATCCCCGGCGGGCACGGCCCACCGAGGATTCAACCAGGTTCCCGCGCGGAAGCGCAGGGCACCGTCGCGTCAGCCGAAGCGTCAGTGGACCTGCGACGTGCCTTTCAGCGGTCCGGCGCCCGGAGCCACCGCGTCGACGCGCACCGGATCCGCGTCCCCGGGCATCACGGCATCCGACGCCCGCGGCAGCTTGATGCCGGGCAGGGCGGCGGTGTGACGGCCGGGCGGCGCCGGACGTATGAGAGGGGAGATGGCGGCGGCGCCCGCGAGCATGGGGGCCGTCAGCTCGTACACGGAATCGCGGGAGCGCAGGGGCTGCGTGGGCGCACCGGGCAGCAGCGGGCCCGTGACCTCCGTCGGCGCGACCGGCGCGTTCAGGGCACCGGGACGCTGGCCCTGCACCGAGAGCGGATTGCCGCCGCCGCGACGGCGCACGGAGTCGGGGGTGGCCGCGGTGCCGGAACCCTGACTGCGCTGCGGTGTCACATTGCTGCCGGAGCCACCCGCGCGGGTGTCGCCGCCCGAGTCGGTCGGGACGCCGACCGTGACGCCACCGAGCGCGATCGCCGCCATTGACACCGCACCGGCCGCCGCGAACGCGAACCGGCGCCCGCGCCAGGCCGGACGCTCCGCCTCGGCCCGCCGGGCGACCTCGTGGATGCGGAAGCCGCGCTGCTCGCTGGGCAGCACCGCGGCGTGGGCGCCCGCGGGCACGTACTCCACGAAGGGCTCCGTGCTCACGCCGAAGATCCCGTTCCGCGGGAGCCCCGCGGAGTCGGTCGCCCCGGTGGCGAAGCCGTCTTCGGCCCCGGGTCCTCCGGACGGCCCGGAACCGCCTCCTGGAAGACCTTGGAGGCGGGCGAGGAAACTCTCGGTGGGCGGCGGCGGGGCCGCCTGCGCGAAGACGTTCTTCAGGCGGCGCTGCGCGTCCGCCTCCGTCTTGCACATCGGACAGGTCGCCAGATGCGCGAGGACGCGCTCGCGCGCGTCATGGCCCAACTCGCCGTCCACAAGGGCGGCGAGCCGGTCCCCCAGATGCTGCTCGGCCTCGGCTACGTGCCGTTCGGCAGGATTCGACCGTGATCCACTCACGCGGTCGCGCCCCCTCCTCCCAGCGCCACGGCACCCGTGACCGCGAGCGAACGGCGCTCGGCGCGAGCCTCGGGAGACCGGTGCTGGAGAGCCTTGCGCAGCTGCGAGCGGCCCCGGTGGATACGGCTGCGGACCGTACCGAGCTTGACGCCGAGGGTGGCGGCGATCTCCTCGTACGAAAGGCCTTCGATGTCGCAGAGGACGACGGCCGCACGGAACTCGGGCGCGAGGGTGTCCAGCGCCTGCTGGACGTCCGCGTCGAAGTGCGTGTCGTTGAACACCTGCTGGGGCGACGGCTCGCGGCTCGGCAGCCGCTCCGCCGCGTCGTCGCCGAGTGCGTCGAACCGGATGCGCTGCTTGCGGCGCACCATGTCCAGGAAGAGGTTCGTGGTGATGCGGTGCAGCCAGCCCTCGAACGTGCCGGGGGTGTAGGTCGAGAGGGACCGGAAGACACGGACGAAGACCTCTTGGGTGAGGTCCTCGGCGTCGTGCTGATTGCCGGTCAGGCGGTACGCCAGGCGGTACACGCGGCCGCTGTGCGTGCTGACGATCTCCTCCCAGGTGGGCGGAGTCCACGCCTGCGATTCCGCGTCAGCGGCAAAGGTCGCGGTCTGAGCGGAGTCGTTGGCACGGATGCGGTCAGCGGTGTCGGTCACGGATTTCGGCTCACCCGCCAATCCGAGAAAGCGCCGGAGCACTCCTCCCCGATCCGCGGACGCAGCCGCACCTCCCCTGTCGGCTCTGGTGGTGTCCAGTGGAGCCCCTACCATAACCACCTCGCCCGTTAGCTCCGGATAAGCGTTTTTACGTGAATTTGGTACGGGCTTCGTGGCAGGTGTCCTGCCCCTGCGAGCCGCCCGCTTCAAGTCTTGATCCATCCGTTACCCCCGCTGTCCTCCCACCCCCTATAAACGCGCGGTCCCATCTGCGGGTTCCCGCCCCCAACGGATACAGTCACGGCCAGGCAACCACGGGGACAGGAGAGGGCCATTACCGGCAACCGGCAGACGGGATGGGCGTTCGCCGACGCCTTTGTCGCCGAGGACGAGGCGCTGCGCTGGGCCCGGGACCGGGCCCGGGAGGCAGGCCTGCCCTCGGTGTCCCCCGGCACCGGCGCCGCGCTGCGCATGCTCGCCGCCACGGCTGACGCGAAAGCGGTGGCCGAAATCGGTACGGGCACCGGAGTGTCGGGCATCCATCTGCTGCACGGCATGCGGCCCGACGGCGTGCTGACCACCGTCGACCCCGAGCCCGACCGCCAGCAGTTCGCCCGTCAGGCCTTCCGGGCGGCCGGCTTCGCGGGCAACCGGGCACGGTTCATCCCGGGCCGCGCCCTCGACGTCCTGCCGCGTCTCGCGGACGGCGGGTACGACCTCGTCTTCTGCGACGGCGACCGCCTGGAGTCCCTCGACTACCTCGCTGAATCGTTGCGCCTGCTGCGGCCCGGCGGGCTCGTCTGCTTCGAGGGCGTCTTCGCGGACGGCAGGACCGTCGACTCGGGACCGCAGCCGGTCGAGGTTCTGCACCTGCGCGATCTGCTGCGGACCGTGCGCGAGAGCCCGGATCTGGTGCCGTCGTTGCTGCCCGTTGGGGACGGGCTGCTCTGTGCCGTCAAGCGGTAGCGCTGCGCTGGCCTGAGCGGTCTTCCGTGGTTCCCCCCGTCCGTTGCCTGCGGGTCCGCCGTGGCCGGTCGCGCAGTTCCCCGCGCCCCTGGGTAGTCCTCGGCTCCGCCTCACCGGAGAGGCACCGGGGCCCACGGGCCGGTCGCTCCTTGCCTGCGGGTCCGCCGTGGCCGGTCGCGCAGTTCCCCGCGCCCCTGGGTGATCCTCGGCTCCGCCCACCGGAAAGGCACCGGGGGCCCGGGCCGGTCGCTCCTTGCCTGCGGGTCCGCTGTCGCCGGTCGCGCAGTTCCCCGCGCCCCTGGGAAGCCCGGGGTTCTGCCCACCAGCAGTTGCCCGCGGCCCTGGGAAACCCGGAGTTCTGCCCACCGAGTATCCGGGCCCGCCGGGAATCGCTCAGGCCCAGGGGCCCGGTACAAGCACTGCCCCGGCATCGTTTTACGATGCCGGGGCAGTGGAAAAGTATGGAGCGCGCTTCCGCGTCAGCCGACGACCTTCTTCAGGGCGTCGCCGAGCGCGTCGGCCTCGTCCGGAGTCAGTTCGACGACAAGTCGTCCGCCGCCTTCGAGCGGAACGCGCATGACGATGCCCCGCCCCTCCTTGGTCACCTCGAGCGGGCCGTCGCCCGTCCGCGGCTTCATGGCCGCCATGCTCGTTCCCCTTCCTGAAACCAGCTCATCGCAGCCGACAACCCAGGTGTCACCGGCATCGAACACATTGCTTCCAGGCCATTATCCCGCATGGCAGGACCCGATGACCAACATCGGTCGGCATCGCTTGGGCAACGCGCGCCCGCAAAACCACTCAATTCGGCGATGTGGCTGCGATACTTCGCCGCCCCATACGCCCCAGGGGCCCGGATTTCTTTGACGCAGGTCACATCGATGGCCTCATGCCGGACCCCGATGATCTCCGTCATGCTGAGCTCCTACGTACTGGACCAGCGGAGGGGGCCACCATGGCCGACAGCGTGCTCTACGAGGTGCACGACGGACTCGCGACGATCACGATCAACCGTCCCGAGGCGATGAACGCCATGAACACGGAGGCCAAGGTCGCCCTGCGGGAGGCCGCGCTCGCGGCCGCCGCCGACGAGGCGGTGCGCGCGGTGCTGCTCACCGCCGCGGGCCGTGCCTTCTGTGTGGGCCAGGACCTCAAGGAGCACATCGGCAACCTGGCCGCGGACCGCGAGGCGGGCACCGGGCAGACGATGAGCACGGTCCGTGAGCACTACAACCCCATCGTCCGGGCGCTGACCGGCATGCCGAAGCCGGTCGTGGCGGGCGTCAACGGCGTCGCCGCGGGAGCGGGCCTCGGCTTCGCGCTCGCCGCGGACTACCGCGTGGTCGCGGACACCGCCAAGTTCAACACCTCCTTCGCGGGTGTCGCGCTGACCGCCGACTCGGGCGTCTCCTGGACGCTGCCGCGCGTGATCGGCCCCGGCCGCGCCGCGGACCTGCTGCTGTTCCCGCGCAACATCGACGCGAGGGAGGCGTACGACCTGGGGATCGCCAACAAGATCGTCCCCGCGGCCGACCTCGCCACCGAGGCGGCACAGGTAGCCCGCGCCCTCGCCGACGGCCCGACGCTCGCCTACGCGGCGCTCAAGGAGTCCCTGGCCTACGCGGCGGGCCACTCCCTGGACGAGGCCCTCGACAAGGAGGACGAGCTGCAGGGCAGGGCGGGCGCGTCCGAGGACCACGCGATCGCCGTCCAGGCCTTCATCGCCAAGGAGAAGCCCAGGTACCTGGGCCGCTGAGCCGCGGGCCCGTCACGACGCCTCGCGGGCCACGCAGTCCGCGAGGTGGTCGTCGACCAGGCCGCAGGCCTGCATCAGCGCGTACGCCGTGGTGGGGCCGACGAAGCGGATGCCGCGCTTCTTGAGCGTCTTGGACAGGGCGGTGGACTCGTCGGTGATCGCGGGCACGTCGGCGAGGGTCCGCGGGACCTTCCGGGTCGCGGGGTCCGGCGCGAAGGACCAGATCAGGGAGTCCAGTTCGCCCTCGGGCCAGTCGGCGAGCACGCGCGCGTTGGCGAGGGTCGCGTCGATCTTGGCGCGGTTGCGGATGATCCCCGGGTCGGCGAGGAGCCGCTCGCGGTCCTCGTCGGTGAACTCCGCCACCGACGCGATCCTGAAGTCGGCGAAGGCGGCGCGGAAGCCCTCGCGGCGGCGCAGGATCGTGATCCAGGAGAGGCCCGACTGGAAGGCCTCCAGGCAGAGCCTCTCGTACAGCGCGTCGTCACCGCGGACCGGGCGGCCCCACTCCTCGTCGTGATACGTCACGTAGTCCTCGGTGGACAGGCCCCAGGGGCAGCGGAGCCCACCGTCCGGGCCCGCGACCGCGCCTCTCTCGTCGCTCACTGGTCGTCGCCCTTCGTGTCCTCGACCGCGTCCTTCTCGTGCCCCTTCAGGAGCGCGGGGCCCGCGACCGCGGTGGCCTGCGCGCCGGCCAGGGCGGCCTCCAGCTCGGCGATGCGGGCGTCCCGCTCGGCGAGCTCGGCGCCGAGACGGCCGAGCACGTCGTCGACCTCGCCCATGTGGTAGCCGCGCAGCGTCATCGGGAAGCGCACCAGGTCGACGTCGGCACGCCGCAGCGGGCGGTCCGGGGGGAGCGGATCGGTGAAGCGCTCGGGCGCGGCGTCGGGCAGCCCGCCGCTCTCCCCGCCGCCGATCACGGCGAGGGTCACCGCGCCGACCACCACGAGGAGGGCGATGACCAGGAACAAGAACAAGACCATCTCTTCAGGCCCTCACGCTCGACTGCCCGTGCTCAAACTGTCAGGGTCCGATCGTGCCACGTGGTTCTGACAGTTAAGGTCACAGGCGGCCGAACCGCGACTAGGACCCAGGAGGGCCACAGGGGATGCTCAGGCTTGGCAGGCGCGAGTTCGACGCGCACGAGCCGGTGATCATGGCGATCGTGAACCGGACCCCGGACTCCTTCTACGACCAGGGGGCCACGTTCCGCGACGAACCGGCGCTCGCCCGCGTGGAGCAGGCCGTGGCCGAGGGTGCCGCGATCATCGACATCGGCGGGGTCAAGGCGGGTCCCGGCGAGGAGGTGAGCGCCGAGGAGGAGGCGCGGCGCACGGTCGGTTTCGTCGCCGAGGTGCGCAGGCGGTTCCCCGATGTGGTGATCAGCGTCGACACCTGGCGGCACGACGTCGGCGAGGCGGTCTGCGAGGCGGGCGCCGACGTGCTCAACGACGCGTGGGGCGGCGTCGACCCGAAGCTCGCGGAGGTCGCCGCGCGGTTCGGGGCGGGCCTGGTCTGCACGCACGCGGGCGGCGCCGAGCCGCGGACGAGGCCGCACCGCGTCACGTACGACGACGTGATGGCGGACATCCTGCGGGTGACGGTCGGCCTGGCCGAGCGCGCGGTGGAGCTGGGTGTGCCCCGTGAGTCCGTGATGATCGACCCGGGGCACGACTTCGGCAAGAACACCCGCCACAGCCTGGAGGCGACCCGCCGCCTCGGCGAGATGACGGACACGGGCTGGCCCGTCCTGGTCTCCCTCTCCAACAAGGACTTCGTGGGCGAGACCCTCGACAAGCCGGTCAAGGAGCGCGTCCTCGGCACCCTCGCGACGACGGCGGTCTCGGCCTGGCTGGGCGCGCAGGTGTACCGCGTGCACGAGGTGGCGGAGACGAAGCAGGTGCTGGACATGGTGGCGACGATTGCGGGGCATCGGGCACCCGCCGTCGCACGGCGCGGATTGGCCTGAGGCTCGGGAAGAGGTCATGGTCGCCACCACTGCCGGTCACAGGCCCCCGGCGGTCGCCCGCCGAGGGCTTGCGCACCCCTCCTCCGAAGAGGGTTACTTCCCGACTTCCTTCGTCACCAAGGTGATCGCCTCTTCCACGTCGTCCGTGACGTGGAACAGGAGCAGGTCGGCCTCCGAGGCCTTGCCCTGGGCGATGACCGTGTTCTTCAGCCAGTCGACCAGGCCGCCCCAGTACTGCGAGCCGAAGAGGACGATCGGGAAGCGCGTCACCTTGCGGGTCTGGACGAGCGTGAGCGCTTCGAAGAGCTCGTCCAGCGTGCCGAGGCCGCCGGGCAGGACCACGAAGCCCTGCGCGTACTTCACGAACATCGTCTTGCGGACGAAGAAGTAGCGGAAGTTGACGCCGATGTCGACGTACGGGTTGAGGCCCTGCTCGAAGGGCAGCTCGATGCCGAGGCCGACCGACGTGCCCTTCGCCTCGACGGCGCCCTGGTTGGCGGCCTGCATGGCGCCGGGCCCGCCGCCCGTGATCACCGCGAAGCCCGCCTCGACGAGCGCCTTGCCGATCTCGACGCCCGCCTGGTACTCGGGCGTCCCCTCCCCCGTGCGCGCCGAGCCGAACACGCTGATCGCGGGCGGGAGTTCGGCGAGCGTGCCGAAGCCCTCGATGAACTCGGACTGGATGCGCAGGACTCTCCAGGGGTCCGTGTGGACCCATTCGGAGGGTCCGTCGGAGTCGAGGAGACGTTGATCGGTGGTGCCGGCCTGCACCTTGTCCCGCCGGCGCAGCACCGGACCGAGCCGCTGCTCCTCGGGGCGTTTCCTGGCACCGGTACCGCGGGCAGCGCTCTCGGCGCTGTTGTCGGGATGGCTCATCGTCTGCTCCCTCCATGCGTACGTGACTGCGTACGTGACTCACAGCGTAGATCCACGCGGGTTACCTCCGAGGGACCTCCACGCATCGCTACGACGTCAGCCAGGACCGCAGCCTCTCCTCCGCCACCGGAATCAGCGACGCCTGGACGCGCTCGTCGATCTTGTGCGCGAGCAGCGGGTCGCCGGGGCTGTAGTTCACCGCGGGCACGCCGAGCGCGCTGAAGCGGGAGACGTCCGTCCAGCCGAACTTGGGGCGCGCCTCGCCGCCGACGGCCGCCATGAACGCCGCGGCGGCCGGGTGGGTGAGGCCGGGGCGTGCCGCGCCCGTGTGGTCGTCGACGATGAACTCGTCGACGCCGCAGTCCGCGAAGTAGTCGCGTACGAAGGCGAGGGCCTCGTCCTCGCTGCGGTCGGGGGCGTAGCGGAAGTTGACGGTGACGGTGCACTCGTCGGGGATGACGTTCGTGGCGACGCCGCCCTCGATGCGGACGGCGTTGAGGCCCTCGTGGAACTGCAGGCCCTCCACGACCGGCTTGCGCGGCTCGTACGCGGCGAGCTTTCGGAGGATCGGGGTGGCCGCGTGGATCGCGTTGGAGCCCATCCACGCGCGCGCGGAGTGCGCCCGTACGCCCTTGGTCTTCAGCAGGACCCGCAGGGTGCCCTGGCAGCCGCCCTCGACCTGTCCGTCGGTGGGTTCGAGGAGGACGGCGAAGTCACCGGCCAGCCAGTCGGGGTGGGCCTCGGCGACGTGCCCGAGGCCGTTGAGGTGGGCGGCGACCTCTTCGTTGTCGTAGAAGACGAAGGTCAGGTCGCGGTTGGGCTCGGTCACCGTCTGCGCGATGCGCAGCTGGACGGCGACGCCCGACTTCATGTCGCAGGTGCCGCAGCCCCACAGGACGCCGTCCTCGTCGAGGCGCGAGGGCACGTTGTCCGCGATGGGCACGGTGTCGATGTGTCCGGCGAGGATGACCCGCTCCGCGCGGCCGAGGTTGGTGCGGGCCACCACGTTGTTGCCGTGCCGGTCGACCGTGAGGTGCGGCAGGGCGCGCAGGGCCGTCTCGATGGCGTCGGCGAGCGCCTTCTCCTCGCCGCTCGGGGACGGGAAATCGACCAGTCGCGCGGTGAGCTGCGCGGCGTCGAGCGTGAGGTCAAGCGGTGTGTGAGCCATGCCGTCGACCCTAAGCCAGCGGGCGCGCGGGGCTGTCGGTGGACTCCAGTACCTTGGACGCGTGCCTGAGCCCCCCACCCTCGTCCGGCGCGGCCGTCCCCTCCGTCACGGGGCCGCGGCCGCCGTGCTGCTCGCCGTCGTCGGCTATGTGGCGTTGCAGTACGTGTACGGGGGCAAGCCCGAGCCGCGGTGCACGGTGGTGTCGGGGAAGGGCGACGGCGCCTCGCACTCGTTCACGGCCGAGCAGGCGCAGAACGCGGCGACGGTCGCCGCGGCGGGCACCTCGCGCGGGATGCCGGAGCGCGCGGTGACCATCGCGCTCGCCACCGCTCTTCAGGAGTCGGGGCTGCGCAACATCAAGCACGGGGACCGGGACTCGCTCGGCCTGTTCCAGCAGCGCCCCTCGCAGGGCTGGGGCAACGAGCGGCAGATCATGGACCCGGCGTACTCGGCTGGCCGTTTCTACGAGCACCTGGCCGAGGTCCCCGGCTATTCGCGGCTGCCCCTCACGGTCGCCGCGCAGCGGGTGCAGCGCAGCGGCTTCCCGCAGGCGTACGCCAAGCACGAGCCGGACGCCGCGCTGCTCGCCGCCGCGCTCACGGGCCGCGCGCCCGCCGCGTTCAGCTGCGAGGGGCGCCCGGACACGGACCCCGGCGGCCCCGCGCAGGTGCGGGCCGCTCTGGCCCGCGACTTCGGCCGCGAGGTGCGCCCCGGCGCGGTCCGGGGGCGCACGGTGACGGTTCCCGTGCCGGCCCCCGTGGCGACCGACCGGGCCCCGCAGCGCGGCTGGGAGCTGGCGCACTGGGCCGTGGCGCACTCCTCGTCGCTGCACATCGAGCGGGTGGCGTACGGCGGGCGGGAGTGGCGGGCCACAGGCGCGGGGAAGTGGCGCGCGGCGGGCCGCGAGGCGAAGAAGGGCGGGACCGCGGGGGCGACGGCCGCCGGTGAGGTCCGGATCGTGACCGGGCAGTAGTGCGACGGGTCCCTCGATGGGGGCATGCCGAGTGCTACGGACCGACACCCTGTCCGACTTTCCCGCCGACGCTCCGCCGAAACCCCGAATCCCTTGAGATCACTAGGGATTAAGGATTCTGCAGCGAAACGGCCCCGGCGCTCTTTGCCCGTTTTTATCCGCAGCCGATAATGCGACGCATTGCCAACTCTTTACGTTGGCGCAGCGAAACCTTCGCGGGCTTCGAGCGGTAGTCACTGCGTCCGAGCGCCGGAAGCCGTCCGGTGGGAAGCCGGATCCGAACCGGCCGGACACCCAACGTTCTCTCCCGTCTGAAGGAGCATCATGTCCCTCCCCCTGACCCGCCGGATCGCTCGTGCCGCGCTGCTCAGCGCCGCGGGTGCAGCTTCCGTGGTCGGTGCGGCCGGCTCCGCGAGCGCCGTTGACCTTCCGGCCGCCCCCGACCTGGGCGGCGTGTCCACGCTGGACGGCGAGGGCCTCGGCAACACCGTCGACGATGCGGCTCAGAACGTCAGCAACCTCGCCGGTGACACCGGCAGCAAGGCCGTGAAGAAGTCCGTCCCGGCCGCGGGCAAGGCCGTGGGCCGCGTCGGCAAGACGGCCACCCCCGCCGCCCAGCAGGCCGCCGGTGACGTCGCGGGCGGCGCGGGCAAGGCGCTCGGCGAGACCGCCGACTCGGCCACCGGCGGCGGCCTGCCCACCGACTCGCTCACCAAGGGCGGTCTCCCCACCGACCAGCTGCCGGTACAGAGCCTCCCCCTCGGCTGATCACCCGGCACGCACACAGGAGGGCCCGGAGCCACTGGCTCCGGGCCCTCCGCCGTGCTCACGGCACCGGGCTCAGCCCAGGCGCTCGACCGCCGCGGCGACGCGCTCGTCCGTCGCCGTGAGGGCGACGCGCACGAAGCGGTCGCCCGCGGGGCCGTAGAAGTCGCCGGGCGCCACCAGGATGCCCAGCTCCGCGAGGTGGCCCACGGTGTCCCAGCAGGACTCGTCGCGGGTGGCCCACAGGTAGAGGCTCGCCTCGCTGTGCTCGATACGGAAGCCGTGCTTCACCAGGGCGTCGCGCAGCGCGGTGCGCCGGGCCACGTACCGCTCGCGCTGCACGCGCACGTGCTCGTCGTCGCCGAGCGCCGCCACGACGGCCGCCTGGGTCGGCGCGGAGGTCATCATGCCGCCGTGCTTGCGGATCTGCAGCAGATCCCCGAGGACGGCCTCGTCACCGGCGATGAACGCCGCCCGGTAGCCCGCCAGGTTGGAGCGCTTGGAGAGCGAGTGGACGGCGACGATCCCGTCGTACGAACCGCCGCACACGTCCGGGTGCAGCACCGACACCGGCTCGGCCTCCCAGCCGAGCTCCAGGTAGCACTCGTCGCTGACGAGCAGCACGCCGTGCTCGCGCGCCCACGCCACGGTCCGGGTCAGCTCGTCCTTCGACAGGACGCGACCGGTGGGGTTGGAGGGCGAGTTGAGCCAGAGCAGCTTGAGGTTCGCCGGATCGAGCGAGGTCGGGTCGTCGTAGGCGACGTACTCCGCGCGGGCCAGGCGGGCGCCCACCTCGTACGTCGGGTAGGCGAGCCGCGGGTAGGCCACCACGTCGCCCGGGCCGAGGCCCAGCTGCGTCGGGAGCCAGGCCACGAGCTCCTTGGAGCCGACGACCGGCAGGACGTTGCGGTGCGTGAAGCCGCGGGCGCCGAGCCGCCGCTCACACCAGCCGGTGAGGGCGTCGCGCAGCTCCGGCGTGCCCCAGACCGTCGGATAGCCGGGCGAGTCCGCGGCCGCGATCAGCGCTTTCTGGATCAGCTCGGGGACCGGGTCCACGGGGGTGCCCACCGACAGGTCGACGATGCCGCCGGGGTGGGCGGCCGCCGTGGCCTTGTACGGCTCGAGCTTGTCCCAGGGGAAGGTGGGAAGCCGGTCGGAGACTGCGGACACGTGGTGACTCCCGTGCTGGTACTGGTCGTTGCAAACGCCTCGGTCCCGTGCGGCGGAGATGCCGTACGGGACCGGGGCGACGCTCGGGCTGCCGCTTGTTACTGGTTCTGCGGCGGCAGGGCTGCGATGAAGGCGTGGTCGCGCTCGATCAGGCCGAGCTTGCTCGCGCCACCGGGCGAACCGAGCTCGTCGAAGAACTCGACGTTCGCCTTGTAGTAGTCCTTCCACTCCTCAGGAGTGTCGTCCTCGTAGAAGATCGCCTCGACCGGGCAGACCGGTTCGCAGGCTCCACAGTCGACGCATTCGTCCGGGTGGATGTACAAGGACCGGGAGCCCTCGTAAATGCAGTCGACCGGGCACTCCTCGATGCACGCCTTGTCCTTGACGTCGACACAAGGCTGCGCGATGACGTAGGTCACGCTGTCGTTCCTCCTCGATACGGGCGTTGGCGGGCCGTCCTCAGGCTCCGCTCGCCTGGCGCGCGGGAGCGCGGCGTCGTCGATGCCCACCCCTAGTATCTCCGTTCCCGGGCATGATCCGAACAGGAGGGGCTGACCAAGCTGTGGAATTCGCTGCCGGTGGACGACTCGAGGTCCGCATCACCCCCGCTGACGTGGGAAAACGCGTTTCGGTACGACGCTTGACCGACGCATCGATCTCGGGTGAGAAGTTCACCGACACGGTGGGTGTTCTCGCATCGTGGAACGAAGGTGTGGTGCTCATCACACGCCGGAACGGCGAAACCGTCCGCATCCCGGAAGGATCCCTGGTCGCCGGCAAGGTCGTCCCGGCCGCGCCCGCCCGCCGAAGAGGCCCCGCCGCCTCGTACGCGGAGCTGGCGCGCGTGTCCGCCCGCGCCTGGCAGCCGGTCGAGAGCGAGCCGCTCGGCGACTGGCGGCTGCGGTCGGCCGCGGGGTTCACCCGGCGCGCCAACTCCGTGCTGCCGCTGGGTGATCCCGGCCGACCGCTGGACGACGCGCTCGGTTACGTCCGCGAGTGGTACGCGGCCCGCGGCCTGCCGCCCTACGTCCAGACCGCGACCGGCGCCGAGGGCACACAGGAGCTGCTCTGCGCCGCCCTGGCGGAGCGCGGCTGGAAGCGCGAGGTCAGCGCGCAGCTGTACATCGGCGCGCTCGCCCCGGTCGCCGACCTGGACGCGGCCACCGACCGCGTGACGCTGTCCCGGACCTTCGACGAGCCGTGGCTGCGGCGGTACCAACGGTTCGGGGTTCCGGGGCCGCATGTGCTCGAGGTGCTGGCGGGCGGGCCCTCGGTATGGTTCGCTTCCGTGCCCGGGAGCGGTGACGCTCCGGCCGCCATCGGGCGGTGCGTCGTGGACGGACGCTGGGCGGGCTTCATGGCGGTCGAGGTGGCCCCGGAGCACCGGCGCGAGGGGCTCGCCACCGCGGTGATGACCGCGCTCTCCCGGCAGGCGCTGACCGAGGGCGCTTCGGCGGCCTGGCTGCAGGTCGAGGACGAGAACGACGGCGCGCGGGCGCTGTACGACGGGATGGGTTTCGCCGCGCATCACACCTATCACCACTACCGGTACGGCCCCGCCTGACCGGGCGGCACAACGGCACAGCACAGCAACGCACCACAACGCACAGCAACGGCACGGCACGGAAACAGCGCCCGGCGAGGGCAGACACGAGGCACGTATGCACGCGGAGTCCGGCGAATGGCGGCGGCGGTTCACCGAGGAGGCACGGTCGGAACGGCCCGGTCTCGCGACGCTGTGCCTGCTGATCGGCACCGAGGCGGACCCCTCTCTCGACGAGGCGGGCATCGACGCCGCGGAGATCGAGCTCGACCGTCTCGCGGGCCTGCTGCCGTTCCGCCCCGGCGGGCCCCGCGCGTGGGCCACCGCGATGGCCGAACTCCTGGGTGGACAGTGCGGGTTCGAGGGGACGCCCGGCGATTACCAGCGCCTGGACTCCTCCCTCCTGCACCAGGTCCTCAAGCGCCGCAGGGGGCTGCCGATCCTGCTCTCCGTGGTGTGGATGGAGGTGGCGCGGCGCGCGGGCGCCCCGGTGTACGGGGTGGCGCTGCCGGGGCACTTCGTCGTCGGCTTCGGCCCCAAGGACGACCAGATACTCGCCGACCCGTTCGACGGCGGACGGCTGCTCACCGGGGCCGACGCGGAGCTCCTGGTGGCGGGGACGACGGGCACCGGCATCCAGCCGTCGATGCTGACGCCCGCCGATCCGCTGAACATCGTGCAGCGCATCCTGAACAACATCCGCGCCTGGGCGGCCGCCAGGCCCGAGCGCTCCGACGTCGCGCTGTGGGCCCTCGAACTGTCGCTCCTGCTGCCCGCCCATCCGGCACGGCTGCGTTACGAGAGGGCGCAACTCCTCGTGCAGCGGGGTGACTTCCTCGGCGGCGCGGCGGAGCTCGACGCCTACGCGGATGTGGTGACGACGGTGGAGCCGACCACGGCGGAGCGGGTCCGCCAGCAGGCGCGGGCCGCGCGGGCGATGCTGAACTGACCGTCGGGCGTGGCCGCTCGGGCCCGCCCGGAGGTACGTATCGATCGAGGCGACCGGGCACGAGGGACGTATGCACCCCCGACCCCCCGGAACCACCGAGTGGCGACGGCTGTTCGCGGCCGAGGCCGGGTCACCGCGCCCCGACCTGTCCCTGCTGTGCCTGCTGATCGGCACCGAGGCGGACCCCTCCCTCGACGCGGCGGACATCGACGCCGCGCGGCGCATGCTCGACCGGCTGGCGGAACAGGTCGCGCCCGGTCCCCCGCACGGCCGGTCCCGCGACCCGCTGGCCTGGGCCACGACCCTCTCCGAACTCCTCGGCCAGGGCTTCGGGTTCAAGGGCAGACCCGGCGACTACCAGCGTCTGGACTCCTCCTTCCTGCACCAGGTCCTGCGGCGCCGCAGAGGGCTGCCGATCCTGCTCTCCGTGGTGTGGATGGAGGTGGCGCGGCGTGCCGGGGCCCCTGTCCACGGCGTGGCGCTGCCCGGGCACTTCGTCGTCGGCTTCGGCCCTCCGGAGGAGCGGGTGCTCGTCGATCCGTTCGGCGGCGGGCGGCTGCTGACCGGCATGGACGTGGAGCTCCTGGTCGCGGCGGCCACCGGGACGCCGCTCGCCCCGTCGATGCTGTGCGCCGCGGAGCCGCTGGACATCGTGGCGCGCATCCTGAACAACATCCGCGCCTGGGCCGCGTCCCGCCCCGAGCGCTCCGACGTATCGCTCTGGGCGGTCGACCTCTGCCTGCTGCTGCCCTCGCCGTCGCCGCGTCTGCACTACGAACGTGCCCAACTCCTCGTACAGAAAGGGGAGTACCAGGCGGGCGCGCGGGAGCTCGACACCTACGCCGAGGAAGTCGCCGCCCTGGACCCGGCGACGGCCGACCGGGCGCGGCGGCAGGCGCAGGGGGCGCGGGCGATGCTCAACTGACGCAGGAGCCGTCCGGAACGGCCGTGGCGTCAGAGCCAGCCCTTGTCCCTCGCGGTCCTGACCGCCTCCGCGCGGTTGCGGACCGCGAGTTTCTGGATGGCCGTCGAGAGGTAGTTGCGGACCGTGCCCTGGGAGAGGTGCAGGGTGGTCGCGAGTTCGGCGTTGGTGGCGCCGTCGGCGGCCGCGCGCAGCACCTCGCGTTCACGGTCGGTCAGCGGGTTCGCGCCCCCGGCGAGGGCGGCCGCCGCCAGCGTGGGGTCGATGACCCGCTCCCCCGCGAGCACCTTGCGCACCGCCTCGGCGAGCTGCGCCGCGGGCGCGTCCTTGACCAGGAAGGCGTCGGCGCCGGCCTCCATGGCGCTGCGCAGATAGCCGGGCCGGCCGAAGGTGGTGAGCACGACCACCTTCAACGCGGGTAGCGCCGCGTGGAGTTCGGCGGCCGCCTCGATGCCGGTGCGGCCGGGCATCTCGATGTCGAGCAGCGCCACGTCCACGGCGTGCGCGCGAGCCGCCGCGAGCACCTCGTCGCCGCGCGACACCTGCGCGACGACCTCGATGTCCGGTTCGAGGCCGAGCAGCGCGGCGAGGGCCTCTCGGACCATGGCCTGGTCCTCGGCGAGCAGGATCCTGATCATGAGGGGGATCCTACGGTGGCCTTCGCCAGGGGTACGCGGACCGCGAGGCGGAAGCCGCGGCGGTCCCCGGGGCCCGTCTCCAGCGCCCCGCCGACCGCCTCGACGCGCTCGGCGAGCCCCGTCAGGCCGTTGCCGGCCCCCGCGCCGGAGGTGCCCACTCCGTCGTCCTCGACGGTGAGCTCGAGGAGCCGTCCCGCGAGCGTCTGCCGCGCCGTGAACGCCACGGTGCAGCGCCGGGCCCCGCTGTGCCGCACGACGTTCGTGACGGCCTCACGCAGCGCCCAGGCGAGCGCCGCCTCCGCCTCCTCGCCCGGTAGTTCGGCGGGCGGTTCCTCCGGCACCTCGGCGTCGACGCCCGCGGCGGTGAGCGCCGTGCGCGCGCCGACGAGTTCACCGGCGAGGGTGCGCCGCCGGTAGCCGGAGACCGCCTCGCGCACGTCCACCAGGGCCTGGCGGCTGACCTGTTCGATGTCGGCGACCTGCTGGGCGGCCTTGTCGGGGTGGGTGGGGAGCATCCGCCCGGCGAGCTCGCTCTTGAGCGTGATCAGGGAGAGCGAGTGGCCGAGCAGGTCGTGCAGGTCCCTGGCGAGCCGCAGCCGCTCCTCGTTGGCGGCGAGCTGCGCGACGGTCGCGCGGGCCTGGCGGAGCTGGACCGTCGTACGGATCAACTCCCGTACTCCGGACATCGCGAAGCCCACCAGGAGCGTGATCACGCCGAGGTTGGTGACCAGGTCGCCGAGGCCGTCGTCGCGCAAGCCGACCAGGATCATCAGGAGCGTGACCGCGGGGATGACCCCGAGCGCGTACCGCACCGGCAGGACGGCGCCCGCGGAGACCGAGACGTACACGAAGAGGCCGAGCCAGTTGTCGCCGAAGCCGAAGGCGAGGACCGACGCGAGGACCACGAGCAGCACGAAGGACGAGATGACGGGGCGCCACCGCAGGATCCTGGTGGTGTAGCGGAAGACGAGGGTCAGATAGCAGGCCACGAAGAGCGCGAGGCCCAGCGAGCCGAGGACGGTGGCGAGGCGCGTGTGGTGCCCCTCGGCCAGGTCCTTGACCGGGGCGCTCAGGAACACCAGCCAGACGCCGATCCAGGCCGACTTCGTCAGGCACTGGCGGCGGCCCTGCGGCGGGCGCCCGAACGTGTAGACGGGGTGGAGTTCGCTGCCCTCAGCGTCTGTCGTGTTCACGCCTTCAGTGTGTCCTTCCGGTACAGCCACGCCGCGCCGCCCGCGAAGAGGAGGAAGTAGGCGACCAGGAGCGTGATGTCCTTCGCGTGCGGTGCCTCGCCCAGTTCGATGGCCTGCCCGAGGGCAGCGTACGCGTGCGTGGGCAGCCAGGACGCGGTCTCGCGCAGCCAGTGCGGGAACGTGGTGACCGGCATCCACAGGCCGCCGAGGATGGAGAGCCCGAAGTAGATGATCATCGTGATGGGGCGCACGGCGTCGCCGGTCGCGAGGTAGCCGATGGCCACGCCGAGCGCGGCGAAGCAGAGGCTGCCCGCCCAGATCGCGCCGGTCAGCGCCGCCCACTGCCAGGCGTCGAAGCGGACGTCCTTGAAGATCGCCGCGACGGCGAAGACCACGACGATGGACGGCAGGCTGACCACGGCGGCGCTCGCGGTCTTCGCGAGGACGTAGCCGCGGCCGGGGAGGGACGTCAGGCGCAGCTGCCGCACCCAGCCGCTCTCGCGCTCCTTGGCGATGCGCTCGCTGTTGCCCATGAGGACGGCGGTCAGGGCGCCGAAGGACGCCATCGAGACCATCATGAACGCGGGGACGGACAGACCGGTCTCGGGCACCTTGTCGGCGCCGTCCTGGCTGCCCGCGATGATCACGAAGAGCACCGACGGGTAGATGACGGAGAAGAAGAGGAACTTGCGGTTGCGCAGGGCGCGGGTGATCTCGAGCTTGATCAGGCTGTTCATCGGGTCCTGGCCTCCTCGGCCTCGGTGATCGCCACGAAGGCCTGCTCCAGGCCGAGCCCGGCGACTTCGAGGTTGCGGGGGTAGACGCCGAGGCCGTAGAGCGCGTGGACCGTGGCGTCGGCGTCCGTCGACTGGGCGCGGACGGTGTGGCCCGCGATGTCGAGCGTGGTCAGGAAGGGCAGCGCGCGGAGCCGCTCCGTGAGCGCCGCGTCGATACGCTCCAGGTCGAAGGCGACCTTGCGGGCGCCCGCCTTCGCCTTGATCTCGGCGGCGGTGCCGTCCGCGAGGAGGCGGCCGCGGTGCAGGACCAGGACGCGGTCGGCGATCGCGTCGGCCTCCTCCAGGTAGTGCGTGGCGAAGAGGACCGCGCGGCCCTGGTCCGCCTGCTCGCGCATGGTGGCCCAGAACGCCTGACGGGCGGTGACGTCCATGCCGGTGGTCGGCTCGTCGAGCACGATCAGGTCGTGGGCGCCCGCCGTGGCGAGCGCGAAGCGGACGCGCTGTTCCTGACCGCCGGAGAGTTTGTCGACCTTGCGGTCCGCGATCTTCGTGATGTCCGCGTGGGCGAGCGCGTCGTTCACGCGGTACGGCCTGGGGTGCAGGTCGCAGGCGAGCGTGACCAGTTCGCGGACGGTCACCTCGCCCATCAGGCCGCCGCTCTGCAGCATCGCGCCGACCCGGCCCGCGGTGATCGCCTCGCGCGGCTCGGTGCCGAGGACCCGCACCGTGCCGCTGTCGGGGCGGCGCAGGCCGAGGAGCAGGTCGAGGGTGGAGGACTTGCCCGCACCATTCGGCCCGAGGAGCGCCACGGTCTCGCCGGGGCGGAGGTCCAGGGTGAGACCGTCGACGGCGCGGACGTCGCCGAAGTTCTTGGTCACCCGCTCGAAGTTCACCACGTCGGCGGTGGGCGGTGCTGTGGTCGTCGTCATGTCGACCATCGTCACAAAAGCGCAGGTCACAGCGGCAGTGTCGAATGTGCCGACTCCGGCATGACATCTGTCATGCCGGAGTCGGTGACACACGTGCCGCGGGTCGCGCGGGACGCGCGCGAGGGGTCAGCTCGCGTTCGTCTCGATGACCCCGATGCGCTCCGCCGGCGTCTTGCCGGTCAGCGCCTTGCCCATCGCCTGGGCCACATCGGTCGGCTGGACCGGCGTCTTGGAGCCGTTGCCGCGCTGGATCAGCACGCCGTCGAAGACGTTGCCGTACAGCTTCTTGAGCTCTTCGAGGTTGTAGTGCACCTGGAGGGTGCCGTCCTTGAGGGCCTTGGTCTCCAGGATCTTCGGCAGCGACCTCTCCGGGCCGAAGGGGATCGACTTGGCGCCCGCCTTGATGGTGACGTTGGCGGACATCGCCGGCTTGGCGAACGTGGTCATGAACTTGTCGACCGCGGCCTTGGAGATCGTCGGCTTGCGCGTGGTGACCGGCACCTGGACCGTGCCCGCGCTGCCCGTCTCGACCTGCTTCTTGTACGCCTCGGCGACCGCCTTGGTCGACGCCTGCGGGTCGATGCCCTTGCCGACCTTGCCGTAGACCGGAACGGCCTTGCCCGGCACGAAGTCGACCGTGCCCTCCTGCGCCGTCCCGGAGCCGCCCGCGGCGCGCTCCAGGGCGGCCGCCAGCTTCTCCTCGTCGACGGGCATGACCGGCTCGACGACACGCTGGTTGCCGAAGAGCGAGCCGACCACCGAGACGGGGTTGTAGTCGCTGCCCGCGGCCTCGCGGACGGTGGCCTGGCTGTCCAGGGTCAGGCCCGCCTGGTCCGGCTTGAGGCTGACGGTGTCGCCGTCGACCGACAGCTTCAGCGGCTTGGTGACGCGCTCGTCCAGTGCCGCGTCGAGCTTCTGGACGGCCTCGTCGCGGGTGCCGCCGCCGATGTCGACGCCGAGCACGGTGGTGCCCTTCGGAACGTCGGCGTGGTTCATCAGCAGACCCGCGCCGTACGCACCGCAGCCCACGACCACGACGGCGGCCACGAGGAGGACCAGCTTGTTGCGGCCCTTCTTCTTTTTGGCCTTCGGGGCGGGCGCGGCGGGCGGCACGTCCGAGCGGACCGGCTCGGGCAGCTTCGGCGGGGTGTGCGGCACGGGGCCGTCACCCTGCGGGCCGGGCGCGAACGGCGAGTTGTCCTGCGCGGGCGGTACGACGGGGATGCCGCTGGTGAGGGTCTCACCGGAGACGTTGGAGCCCGGCGCGGGGGCTCCGGGACCGCCGGGAGCACCCGGTCCGCCGGGGCCGCGCGGCGGCGCGAGAGGGCCGGACTTCTGCGGCGTGAGGATCGCGGTGTCGTCGCTCATCGGGCCGGAACGGGGCGGGCGGGGGCCGGAGTTCGCCGGACCACCGGGACCACCGGGGGCACCAGGGGCGCCGGTGGTACCGGGGGTGCCAGGGACGCCATGGCCACCAGGGGCGCCGGGGACGCCTGGGCCCGCGGGACGGCCTTGCGCGGGCGACGGGGGCGTCGGGGGCGCCAGCGGGCTGTCACCCGTGACGGGGCCGACGGTCGGCCCGGACGGGCCCCGGGAGTCCCCGTCGTCGAAGTAGGGCAGGTCGCCGCGGTGCGGGTCGCCCTGCGGGGCGCCCGTGCCGAGGGGGCCCGACGCCACGGCGCCGGACACGTCGAAGGCGCCGGTGCCCGTGCCGCCACCGGTCTCGTTGCGCGGCGGCTTGCGGGGCGCGAACCAGTCGCTCGTCTTCTCCTCGGCCGGGGCGGAGGATCCGGCACCGCTCTCGCCCGGACCCGCGGACCCGGAGGCGGCCGGAGTACCGGGAGCGCCGGGCGGGCCGGGCTCGGCACCGCCGCCGAAGCCGCCGTCGCCGCGCGCACCGTCACCACGTCCGTCGTCGCCGCGTCCGCTGTCTCCACGTCCGCCGTCGCCGCGGCCACCGTCCAGAGGCACGGACTCCCCGCGCGGACCGTCGTCACCGACGGGCGTGCGCATGACGACCGGCGGGATGGGCCGCGAGCCGGGGATGTTGATCCGGATGCGGGTGGTCAGCGTGGTCTGGGTCTCGGGCTCGTCGGGCCGCTCTTCGGCGGCCTGCCGCCGCGCTCCGTCCCTGCCGCCGTCGGCGGCACCTTGCGCCGGGGAGCCGTACGGCGGCGTCCCCGAGGGGTAGGCGGCTCCACCGCGCCCCTGGGGCCCGGAGGACGAACTGTCAGTTTCACGACTCAAGGCAGGTTCTCCTGGTTGACTCCGCCGCCCGTCTCGACCTCATCCGGGGTCCCCCCGGCCGGAGGTTGGGGGAGGCTCGGCGGCCGCACCACCATACTGGCCGCCGTCGGCACTCATCCCGTGACCGGCGTCAAACCCGTGCGCGACACGGGGCGAAGTGGTACGTCACTTGCCAAGTCGGGCGGCGGGCGCGGTCGGTTGCGTCCCCTGCCCGAGCGTGGCGCACATCACAGCGACGGCCATTCCGCCGAGCAGATAGCCGTACGAGCCGATCCCCGCGCCGAAGAGGAAGTCGCCCTCGGGTCTGGTGGCGGTGAGCAGCATGACCGCGACCAGCCAGCCGGCCGCGGGCGCGACGGCCCCCGCCTTGGTGCCGACCGCCCGCGATCCGCCGTAGAAGAGACCGGCGGCACCGAGGAGCGCGAGCAGCAACCCCGCGGGGAAGAAGCCGCCTTGGACGAGCGACCCGGCGACGCCGACGACGGCGCCGAGGACGAAGAGGAGGGCGTAGGCGGCGAGCCGGCCCGCTCTCAGGGGCTGCGCGAGGAAGCTGCCGCCGGCGGCGGCGCCGGACCCCGCACCGGGGGAGGCAGGGGGCTTGGACGCCCCGGAACCGGCCCCCGACGACGCACGGGAACGCGTACTCACAGCGCGGTCACCTCAGTCATGTCCGTCACCCTTTCGAGTCCCGCGAAGAGATCCGTCTCGCGGGACGCTCCCTCTGCCGACGCTTCTCCCCGCACCAGCTCGTAGTACTCCACGTCGAAGATCGGCTGCGCGAGCTCGTTGGAGAGGATGAAGAGCGGCCCGCTCACCGTGATCTGGGTGACGTGCGCCGCCATCGCCGCCGCCTTGGCGGTCCGGTGGGGGCGGCCGTCGATCTCCGTGGTGATCCGCTCGTCGTCCGTGACGCCGGGCACGTCCGCGACGGCGGCGGGCGTGTCGAACGGCGAGTTCGGCAGCGCGTCGGACGCCATCCAGGCGAAGCGCTCCTCGACCACGGACCGCGGGACGCGGTTCCAGTAGATCTTGTCGATCGTGTGGGGCGCGCCGAGGTCGGCGCGGAAGGCCGGGTCGGCGGCGAGGTCGGCGGCGCGCATGGCGACGCGGTGCGCCTGGATGTGGTCGGGGTGGCCGTACCCCCCGTCGGGGTCGTACGTCACGAGGACCTGGGGGCGCACCTCGCGGATCACCTCGACGAGGTGGGCGGCGGCCTCGTCGAGGTCCGCCGACCAGAAGGCACCCGGGCGGGCGTTCTGCTCGACGCCCATCATCCCGGAGTCGCGGTAGCGTCCGGGGCCGCCGAGGAAGCGGTGGTCGGTGACGCCCACTTCCTTCATGGCGGCCGCCAGCTCCCCGACGCGGTGGGCACCGAGGGAGTCGTCCCGGTCGGCCGCGAGATGGGCGAGCCCGTCCGGGATGATCTCGCCCTCCTCGCCCAGGGTGCAGGTCACCAGGGTGACGTGGGCACCCTCGGCCGCGTACTTGGCCAGGGTCGCGCCGGTGGTGATCGACTCGTCGTCGGGGTGCGCGTGCACGAGCAGCAGGCGCCGGGCGGGCAGTTCCGTCATGGGACCACCCTACGAGCCCCCGTCAGAACTTGATGTCCCCGATCATGCCCGCCACGTTCGTCGTCAGCTCGTTGATGGTCGGTGCGACGGACGAGCTCGCCAGGTAGAAGCCGAGCAGCGTGCAGACGACCGCGTGCCCCGCTTTGAGTCCTGACTTCTTGACCAACAGGAAGACGATGATCGCCAGCAGCACCACCGCCGAAATCGAGAGTGCCACGGCGGTCACCTCCAACTCGTTGTCGTACCCCAGTGCGGACGTCAGCAGGTTCATACCCACCAAGCGCTACGGATCATAACTATCCGTGCGGACGCATGAGTCGGAGCACGGCAGCACAGGGGGGCGCATGAGCCATAGGCTCGGGGGATGACCACCGAGAACCCCGGAATTCCCAGGCCCGACGAGAGCCAGGCACAGCGGCTCTCCTTCCCGCGTCAGCACGCCCGCACCCAGCGCTTCACCCTCGGCGCACCCCGTGCGTTCACCGTGGCGCCGGATGGTTCACGCGTTGTTTTCCTGCGCTCCTCCGACGGCACCGACCGGGCGAACCGGCTGTGGGTCCTGGACGTGTCGGACGGCGGTGCCGAGCGGGTCGCCGCCGACCCGCACGTGCTGCTCGGCGGCGCCGCCGAGAAGTTGTCCGCGGCGGAGCGCGCACGGCGCGAGCGGAGCCGTGAGGGCGGCGCGGGCATCGTGGGCTACGCGACGGACGCCGCCGTGGAGCTGGCCGCGTTCGCCCTGTCGGGCCGCCTGTTCACGGCGGAGCTGCGTGCGGGCACGGCCCGCGAACTGCCCGTGCCGGGGCCGGTGATCGACCCGCGCCCCTCGCCGGACGGGCGTCATGTGGCCTACGTGGCCCGGGGCGCCCTGCGCGTGACGGGTGTGGACGGGGAGGACGACCGGGCCCTCGCGGAGCCCGAGACGGGCCAGGAGGCGACCGTCACGTACGGTCTCGCCGAGTTCATCGCGGCCGAGGAGATGGCCCGTTCACGAGGCTTCTGGTGGTCGCCGGACTCGCGGCGGCTGCTCGTCGCGCGGGTGGACGACGCCCCGGTGCGGCGGTGGTGGATCGCGGATCCCGCGCACCCGGACCGGGCTCCCGAGCAGATCGCCTACCCGGCCGCGGGCACGCCCAACGCGGAGGTCGGCCTGTGGGTCCTGGGCCTCGACGGGTCGCGGACCGAGGTGGTCTGGGACCGCGCGCGCTTCCCGTATCTCGCGCGTGTGCACTGGTCGGCGGATGGTGCGCCGCTGCTGCTCGTGCAATCCCGCGACCAGGGCAGCCAGCTGTATCTGGCGGTGGATCCGGACAGCGGTGCCACGCGGATGGTGCACGCGGAGGAGGATCCGGAATGGCTTGAACTTTTCCCTGGTGTGCCGTGCTGGTCGCCCAGTGGGAAGCTGGTCCGGATCGCGGACGAGGGCGGCGCGCGCGTCCTCGCGTGGGGGGAACGGCCGCTGACCGGACCCCAGTTGCACGTGCGTGCGGTGCTCGACGTCACCGAGGAGGACATCCTCCTCTCGGCGTCCGCGGGCGCGGCGGCGGCCGACCCGGAGACCGGTGAGATCCATGTGTACCGCGTCAACGAACTGGGCGTGGAGCGCGTATCGCAGGAGCCGGGCGTGCACTCGGCCGTCCGGGCGGGCGGCCTCACCGTCCTGGTGTCCGCCACGCTAGATCACCCCGGCGCCCAGGTGCAGGTGTTGCGCGAGGGCAAGCAGGTGGCGACCATCGCCTCACACGCCCAGCGCCCGGGGCTCACTCCGCGCGTGACGCTCACCGAAGGGGGCACGCGGAACATTCCGTGCGCCGTCCTGCTCCCCACGGATTACAAGGAGACGGACGGCCCTCTTCCGGTACTGCTCGATCCGTACGGCGGTCCGCACGGCCAGCGCGTGCAGCGTGCGCACAACATCTTCCTGACCTCGCAGTGGTTCGCCGACCAGGGCTTCGCGGTGCTCGTCGCGGACGGCCGCGGCACCCCGGGCCGCTCCCCCGGCTGGGAAAAGTCGATCAAGAACGACAAGACCCTCACCCTCGAGGACCAGGTCGACGCCCTGCACGCGCTCGCCGAGCGGTTCCCCTTCGACCTGGGCCGCGTGGCGATCCGCGGCTGGTCCTACGGCGGCTACCTCGCCGGAATGGCCGCGCTGCGCCGCCCCGACGTGTTCCACGCGGCGGTGGTCGGCGCCCCGGTCACGGACTTGCGGCTCTACGACACGCACTACGAGGAGCGGTACCTGGGCGACCCGACCCGGACCCCGGAAACGTACCGGCACAACTCCCTGATCTGGGACGACGGCCTCGTGGAGGCGGCCGAGCCGCACCGCCCGATGCTCATCGTGCACGGCCTCGCCGACGACAACGTCGTGGTGGCGCACTCCCTGCGGCTCTCCTCCGCGCTGCTCGCCGCGGGCCGCCCGCACGAGGTCCTGCCGCTGTCCGGGGTCACCCACATGACCCCGCAGGAGCAGGTCGCGGAGAACCTGCTCCTGTTCCAGGTGGACTTCCTGAAGCGGTCCCTGGGCCTGCCGAGGGAGTAGGCGCGAGCGGCCCCGCCCGTTACGGCACGACCTGCTTCTCCTCGGCGAAGTGGCAGGCCGAGTCGTGCGCGGCGGGGCTGTCGTCGAGCCGGAACTCCGCCGGCACGGCGAGCAGCGGCACCTCCAGCGCGCACCGTTCCCGCGCCTTCCAGCAGCGGGTGCGGAAGCGGCAGCCGGAGGGCGGGTTGGCGGGCGAGGGCACGTCTCCGGAGAGGATGATCCGTTCGCGGTGGTCGCGCGCCTCGGGGTCGGGGACGGGCACGGCGGAGAGCAGCGCCTGGGTGTAGGGGTGCGTGGGGTGGTCGTAGATCTCGGCGTCCGAGCCGATCTCGACGATCCGTCCCAGGTACATCACGCCGACCCGGTCGGAGATGTGCCGCACGATCGACAGGTCGTGGGCGATGAAGACGTAACTGAGGTCGAACTCCTCCTGGAGCTTCTCCAGGAGGTTGATGACCTGCGCCTGGACGGAGACGTCGAGGGCGGAGACCGGTTCGTCGGCGACGATCACCTCGGGCCGCAGCGCGAGGCCGCGTGCGATGCCGATGCGCTGGCGCTGGCCGCCGGAGAACTGGTGCGGATAGCGGTTGATGTACTCGGGGTTGAGCCCGACCACGTCGAGCAGGTCCTGCACCTTCTGCCGGCGCGAGCCCTTCGGGGCGACCTCGGGGTGGATCTCGTACGGCTCGCCGATGATGTCGCCGACCGTCATGCGGGGGTTCAGCGAGGTGTACGGGTCCTGGAACACCATCTGGATGTTGCGGCGCACCGCCTTGAGGGCGCGGCCGGAGAGCTTGGTGATGTCCTCGCCCTTGTAGCGGATCTCGCCCGCGGTCGGCCGCTCCAGGTTGACCAGCATCTTCGCGACCGTCGACTTGCCGCAGCCCGACTCCCCCACGATGCCGAGCGTCTCGCCGTGCCCGAGGTCGAAGTCGACGCCGTCCACGGCCTTGACCGCGCCGACCTGTTTGCGGATGACGATGCCCTGGGTCAGCGGGTAGTGCTTGACGAGGCCGCGGACCCGGAGGATCGGCTCGCGTCCGGCGGGCGTGCCGACGTCGGCGAGCTCAACGTGACGCATCGAGCGTCTCCTTCCAGAAGTGGCAGGCGCTCCTGCGTTCGGCGGTCAGTCCCTCGTACGTCACGCGGTGGAGCGGCGGCTCGTCGGTGCGGCAGACGTCCTGGGCCATGGGGCAGCGGGGGTGGAAGGCGCAGCCGGGCGGGATGTTCATGAGGTTCGGGGGCAGCCCCTTGATCGCGTAGAGCTCCTGGCCCTTCTGGTCGAGGCGCGGGATGGATTCGAGGAGGCCGCGGGTGTAGGGGTGGGCGGGCGCCCGGTAGATCTCGTGGACGGGGGCGCGTTCGACGATGCGGCCCGCGTACATGACGGCGATGGTGTCGGCGACGTCCGCGACGACACCGAGGTCGTGGGTGATGAGGATCAGGCCCATGTTCATCTCGCGCTGGAGCTCGGCGAGGAGGTCCATGACCTGCGCCTGGACGGTGACGTCGAGGGCGGTGGTGGGTTCGTCGGCGATGATCAGCGAGGGTTCGAGCGCCATCGCCATGGCGATCATGATGCGCTGGCGCATGCCGCCGCTGAACTGGTGCGGAAACTGCCCGACCCGCTCCTTGGCGGCCGGGATGCGCACCCTGTCCATCAGCTCGACGGCCTTGGCCTTGGCGTCCTTCCTCGACATGCCCTTGTGCACGACGTACATCTCGCCGAGCTGGTCGCCGACGCTGAGCACCGGGTTCAGGGACGACAGGGCGTCCTGGAAGATCATCGCCATGCCGGCGCCGCGGATCTTGCGCCGCTCGTCCTCCTTGAGCTTCAGCAGATCACGCCCCCGGAACAGGATCTCCCCGGAGGTGATCTTCCCGGGCGGGGTGTCGAGGATGCCCATGACGGCCTGGGCGGTGACGGACTTGCCGGACCCTGACTCGCCGAGGACGGCGAGTGTCTCGCCCGCGTCGACGCTGTAGTCCACTCCGTTGACGGCTCTGGCGACGCCGTCCCTGGTGCGGAACTCGACGTGCAGGTCCCGTACTTCGAGCAGCTTGGCCGACGCGGGCGTGCCGGACGCGGCTGCCTCGGATGCCACGGTTGCCATGGGCGCCTACCTCAGCTTCGGGTCGAGGGCGTCGCGCACCGCGTCGCCGAGCATGATGAACGCGAGGACGGTGATCGCGAGGGCTCCGGCGGGCCAGAGCAGCATGTGCGGGGCGTTGCGGATGTACTGGGAGGCGGCGGAGATGTCGATGCCCCAGCTGACGGTGGGCGGCTTCAGTCCGACGCCGAGGTAGGAGAGCGTGGCCTCCAGGGCGATGTACGTGCCGAGTGCGATGGTCGCCACGACGATCACCGGGGCGATGGCGTTCGGCGTGATGTGGCGGAGCAGCATCCGGGAGTTGGAGGCGCCGAGGGCGCGCGCCGCCTGCACGTAGTCGTTCTGTTTGGCGGTGATGACGGAGCCGCGGGCGATGCGGGAGATCTGCGGCCAGCCGAGCAGCACCATGAAGCCGATCACCGGCCAGACCGTGGAGCTGGTGACCACCGACAGGAGGACCAGGCCGCCGAGGACGACGGGGATGGCGAAGAAGATGTCGGTGATGCGGGAGAGGACCGCGTCCCACGCCCCGCCGAAGAACCCGGCGAGCCCGCCGAGCACGCTGCCGATGATCGCGACGCCGAGGGTGGCGCACACGCCGACGGTGACGGAGACGCGGGTGCCGTAGACGACGCGGGTGTAGACGTCGCACCCCTGCTCGTTGAAGCCGAAGGGGTGCCCGGGGGCCGAGCCCTTCTGCGCGTTGGAGAGGTCGCAGTCGAGCGGGTTGCCTGAGGCGATGAGCGAGGGCCAGAGGGAGATGACGACGAGGAAGAGGATGACCAGGCCCGAGATGATGAAGACCGGGTTGCGCCGCAGGTCGCGCCAGGCGTCGGACCAGAGGCTGCGCGCGGGGGCCGAGGGTCCGCCCTCGGGTCCGCCCGGTGTCTTCTCCAGGGAGGTCGCCTCGCTGGTGGCGAGGTCCATGGCCCCGCCCATGCCGGTCGCCGCGATCGCGCGCTCCGGCTCCTGCGGTTCAGGCATAGCGGATCCTCGGGTCGAGTACGGCGTACAGGAGGTCGACGATGAGGTTGGCCACCAGGAAGACCAGGACGAGGACGGTCACGAAGCCGACGACGGTCTGGGTGCTCTGTCGGAGGATCCCCTGGTAGAGCTGGAAGCCGACGCCGTGGATGTTGAAGATCCGCTCGGTGACGATCGCGCCGCCCATCAGCGCGCCCACGTCGGTGCCGATGAAGGTGACCACGGGGATGAGTGAGTTGCGCAGCAGGTGCCGGGTGATGACGCGGCGGCGCGGGAGGCCCTTGGCGACGGCGGTGCGGACGTAGTCGGCGCGCCGGTTCTCGGCGATGGAGGTGCGGGTGAGGCGGGTGACGTACGCCAGGGAGACGGAGGCGAGCACGAGTCCCGGGATCAGCAGCTCGTTGAAGGGCGCCTCGCTCGACACGGAGGGTTTGATGACGCCCCACTGCACGCCGAGCAGGAGTTGCAGGACGAGGCCGGTGACGAAGGTGGGGATGGAGATGACGACG
Organism: Streptomyces venezuelae; assembly: GCF_008642315.1. Classification (NCBI taxonomy): domain Bacteria; kingdom Bacillati; phylum Actinomycetota; class Actinomycetes; order Kitasatosporales; family Streptomycetaceae; genus Streptomyces; species Streptomyces venezuelae. Next base: position 3,272,511 of record NZ_CP029192.1, read on the forward strand.
AGCGTGAGCAGCAGCACCACGGTGTCGACGGGACGCCCGCGCCGCAGGCCCGTCAGGACGCCCAGCGAGATGCCGATGACGATCTCGAAGACGATCGCCACGATGGTGAGCCGGATGGTCACGGGGAAGGCGGCCGACATCAGCTCGGTCACCTTCTGACCGTTGAACGCGGTGCCGAAGTCGCCGGTGAAGACGTTGCCCATGTACGTCAGGTACTGCTGCCACACCGGCTTATCGAGGCCGAACTCCTTCTTCAGCTGGGCGGCCGTCGCGGGGTCGCACTTGCGGTCGCCGCACAGGCCCGCGACGGGGTCGCCCATCACGTTCACCATCAGGAAGATCAGCAGCGTGGCGCCGATGAAGACCGGGATCATCTGCAGCAGACGCCGGATCACATAACGTCCCATGGGGAGCTCCGGTGTTGGGGGGAGCGGCCGTCCGGCTCCCCCTCCCGGGGGCCGGACGGCCGCTCCCGGCGTCTCAGTTGACCTTGATCTCGTTGTAGACCGGCACGCTGAACTGGTTCAGCGAGACGTCGGAGACCTTGTCCGAGTAGCCGGCGCTGCCGTTCTGGTACCAGAGCGGGATGGCGGGCATGTCCTTGGCGAGGATCTTCTCGGCGTCCTGGAACTTGCCGATGGCCTTGTTGGTGTCCGTCTCTCCGTTGGCCTCGTTGACGAGCTTGTCGAACTCCTTGTCGGAGTACTTGCCGTCGTTGGACGGGGCGTCCGTGAAGTAGACCGGCTCCAGGAAGTTCTGGATCAGCGGGTAGTCCATCTGCCAGCCCGCACGCCAGGCGCCGTCGAGCTCCTGCTTGGAGGCCTTGCTGCGGAAGTCCGCGAAGGTGCCGATGGGGCTGGCGACGCAGGCCTTGTCGTTGTCGAGCGCCTTGTTGATGGAGTTGCAGACGGCGTCGACCCACTCCTTGTGCGAGCCGGTGTCCGCGTTGTACGAGACCTTGAGGGTGCCGCCGGGGATGCCGCCGCCCTCCTCGACCAGCTTCTTGGCCTGCTCGGCGTCGTACTTGCAGGCGTCGCCGCACAGGCCTTCCTTGAAGCCGCCCTTCTCGCCGAGGACCGGCGAGGTCCAGTCGGAGGCGGGCGTGCGCGTCTTCTGGAAGATCGTCTCGGTGATCTGTTCGCGGTTGATCGCCCTGGACAGGCCCATCCGGACCTTCTCCTTGCCCGGCTTGTTCCACTTGCTGTCGTAGAACGGGAAGGCGAGGGTCTGGATGATGCCGGCGGGGGTGTTGATGTAGCGGTCGCCGAGGTCGTTCTTGGCGTTCTTGAGCTGCGAGGCGGGGACGTCGTCGACGAGGTCGAGGTTGCCGGCCATCAGGTCGGTGTAGGCGGTGTTGTTGTCGGTGTAGACCTTCATGTCCACACCGCCGTTCTGCGCCTTGTCGTCGCCGGGGTAGCCGTCCCACTTGCGCAGGGACATCTTGGAGCCCTTGGTGTACGAGTCCACGGTGTACGGACCGTTGCCGACGGGCTTGGACAGCCAGCCCTGGTGGTCGTCGTAGAACGCCTTGGGCAGCGGCGCGAAGGCGGGGTAGCCGAGAGTGTCGGGCCAGGTGGAGAACTTCTGGCTGAGCTTGACCGTGAAGGTCTTGTCGTCGACGACCTTGAGCCCGGAGAGGGTCTGAGCGCTGGGGTCGCCCTTCTCGGGGTGGACCTTGTCGTAGCCCTCGATGTAGCCGAAGAAGTAGGCGTTCTTCTGGTTGTTCTTGAGGTTCGCGCCGTAGTTCCAGGCGTCCACGAACGACTTGGCGGTGATCTTCTCGCCGTTGCTGAACTTCCAGTTGTCCTTGATCTTGACCGTGAAGTTCTGGGCGTCCTTGGTGTCGATCGACTCGGCGATCATGTCCTTGGCCTCGCCGGTCTTCGGGTCGTACCGCTTGAGGCCGCGGAAGACCATGTCGAGGATCTTGCCGCCCTGCACCTCGTTGGTGTTCGCCGGCTCCAGCGGGTTCTGGGGGTCGCCCCAGGAGGAGCTCACGATGCCGGAGCCGTCGCCACCGCCGCCGCCGCTTCCTCCGCCGCCGCAGGCCGTCGCAGCGAGAGCGACGGTCACCGCACATGCGGCCCACTTGGCGTGCGTGGCTCCACGCATGGAGTCCTCCTGTCCTCAGCTATGCGATTACGTACCGCCAAATATCGCCGCAAGAGGAATGAACCGCACATTTACCCCACCCGTATGAGTCGCAGGCCATCCGGATGTACGCATTCCGAGACGCTCGCGCCCGCATATCGGACTCATATCGGACTCATTGCCGCGGTTGCCCCGCCCTGGCCCACCTTGTCCATCACGCATGATTACGCCCACGCAATGGCATGCCCATGATCAAGTAAAGTCTCCCTCAAGGAACTCAAGAGCACCCCAAAGCGGCCCACCATTCATTGACCGCGCGGGAAACGCCTTGCGAAAGTCGCGCCTAGCCCGTGGGTGCTGGTTGTCCTGCGGATTCCTGCTGTCCCTCTCCGGGCCTGGAGCGCCATGACCTCCCCAACTCCCGCCGCTGCCGCCACGCTTGAAGTGACGGAGAAAACAGACGGCACGCCCTCGTCGCCCAAGGACCAGGGCAGCAAGGGCCGTTCACCGGGACGGCTCGCCTGGACCCGCTTCAAGCGGGACAAGTCCGGCGTGATCGCCGCGTGTGTCGTGATCTTCTTCTTCGTCGTGGCGTTGTGTGCGCCGTTGATCGCGAAGGTGTACGGGAAGAACCCGTACGACACCTACGGACTCGACCAGCCGGGCCTGCTCAACGACTTCAACTACCCGATCAAGCCGAACGGCGGCATCGACGGGGACTTCTGGTTCGGCGTCGAACCGGTCCTCGGCAGGGACGTCTTCACCTTCCTGCTCTACGGAATCCGCAACTCCCTGCTGATCGCGACCGCGACGACCCTGCTCGTCACCCTGCTCGGCATCACCATCGGGCTCACCGCCGGATACATCGGCGGCAAGACGGACTACTTCATCGGCCGGATCATCGACATCCTGCTGGCCTTCCCGTCCACGCTCTTCTACATCGCGTTCTTCCCGGTGATGATCTCGGTCCTGGTCAGCCCCGAGGACAAGATCCCCCAGTGGCTCACCGTCACCAGCCTCATCACCGTGATGACCGCCTTCGGCTGGGCCCCGCTGGCACGCCTGCTCCGCGGCGAGGTACTCGCCCTGCGCGAGCGCGAGTTCGTGGAGGCGGCCAAGGTCACCGGCGCCTCACCGGCACGCATCATCTTCAAGGAACTGCTCCCGAACCTGTGGACGCCGATCCTGATCCAGGCGACGCTCCTGCTCCCGCTCTTCGTCACCGCCGAGGCGGGCCTCGCCTTCCTGGGCGTCGGCCTCGAGGAGCCCACGCCGGACTGGGGCGTGATGATCCAGAACGGCTCGAAGTACTACCAGGACGACATCACCTTCATGGTCTTCCCCGGCCTCGCGATGGTGATCTTCGTAGTGGCCTTCAACCTCCTCGGCGACTCGGTGCGCGACGCGCTCGACCCGAAGACCAGACGCTGACACTCCCCGCTGACCACTTCCTCGGGGCAGGCACGCGCGACGGGGCCGTGCCGCCCGCTCTCCGCTCTCTACTCCTTCTCACAGGGTTGGTAGCCACATGGCAATCTCACGCAGAAACCTCCTCATCTCGACCTCGGTCGCGGCGGGCGGCTCGCTCGTGCTGTCCGCGTGCAGCAGCGGCGACTCGGGCGGAGGCGACGGCGGATCGCACGGCGGCGCCACGGAGTACACCAACGCGAGCGTGAAGGTGGGCACCGAGAAGGACTCGACCGGGCCCGCCCCCGGCGTCCCCGGGGGCAAGAAGGGCGGCACCATCTACGGCGTCGCCGAGGACGACGTGTCGCACATGGACCCGCAGCGCATCTACTTCGCGTACAACTCCTCCCTCGCCAACCTCTACGCGCGCTGCCTCACCGGCTACCAGACCGACATGGAGGGCCACCAGATCCTCGTCGGCGACCTCGCCACGGACACCGGAAAGGCCTCGGACGGCAACAAGACCTGGACCTTCACGCTGAAGGACGGCCTGAAGTGGCAGGACGGCAGCGAGCTCACCGTCGACGACGTCCGGCACGGCTTCGAGCGCGGCTGGGCCCCGTTCGTCACCGAGGGCGCCATCTACGTCCAGCAGGCGCTGACCGGCAAGGGCGGCAAGTGGCGTGACGCGTACGACGGTCCGTACAAGGGCAAGCACCTGGACTCGATCGTCACCGACAAGGCGAAGAAGACGATCACCTTCCACCTGAAGGAAGCGCGCCCGGAGTTCAACTTCACGCTGGCCATGCACTCGTACGCGGCCACGCCCGTGAAGCACGACACCAAGGAGAAGTACGACAAGGCGCCCTTCTCCTGCGGCCCCTACATCGTCAAGCACCGCTCCATCGACAAGTCGATGACGTTGACGCGCAACAAGCACTGGGACCCGGAGACCGACCCGATCCGCAACGCCTACCCGGACAGCTTCGAGTTCGAGTTCGGGCCGACCGGCAACGAGTCCTGCGACCGCTTCATCGCGGACCAGGGCAAGGACCAGCAGATGGTCGCCATCTACGAGCCGATCCCCGCCGAGCGCATGCAGAAGGTGCTCACCACCCCCGACCTCAAGAAGCGCAGCTTCAACGGCCTGTCGTCGGGCACCTACTACTTCGCCATCAACATGAAGCGCGTCACCGACGTCGAGGTCCGCAAGGCCCTCCTCATCGCCTGGCCGCTGGAGCAGAGCCGCAAGATCTACGGCGGCACCACCGCGGGCGACTACGCGACGACGATCCTCAGCCCCGACATCGTCGGCCGCGAGAAGTTCGACCTCTACGGCAAGCTCGACAAGCCGCAGGGCGACGTCAAGCGCGCCCACGAGATCCTGAAGAAGGCCGGCAAGCTCGGCACGAAGATCGTGTACGCCTTCCCGCGGCGCCCCACGTACGACAAGACCAAGATCGTCATCGAGAAGAACCTGAAGGCCGCGGGGTTCGAGCCGGTCATCAAGCCGCTCAACTCGACGGACTTCTACGACCAGGCGCAGCGCCTGGACAACAAGTTCGACGTGATGTGGTTCGGCTGGTCCCCGGACTGGCCGACCGCGTACACCATGATCCAGCCGATGTTCGACGGCACGGCCATCGGTGACGGCCAGAACAACGTCTCGCAGTGCGACGTCCCCTGGATCAACGAGGCGATCAAGAAGAACGCCGTGATCTCGGACCCGAAGGAGGCCGGCAAGGCCTGGGCCGCGCTCGACAAGCGGATCATGAAGGAAGTCGTGCCGATCATCCCGGAGACCTACCAGCGCCGCTGGTACCTGCACGGCTCCAAGGTCGGCGGCGCCATCCACGACCCGCAGTTCGCGGCGACGCTGCTCCACAAGACGTACGTCAAGGGCTGACGACCGCCCCCGGGCCGGGCCTCTTCGACTCTGCGAAGGGGCCCGCCCCGACCCTCACCTCCCTCACGGCATCCGTCAGGAATCCCAACTGCCATGCTCCGCTTCCTCATTCGCCGCGTGATCGGCGGCGCGGTGATCCTGCTGATCATCAGCGCGATCGTCTTCCTCCTCTTCTACGCCGCCCCGCGCGACCCCGCGCGCCTGGCCTGCGGCAAGGTCTGCCCGCCGGACACGCTGGCACTGGTGAAGCACAACCTGGGGATCGCCGACCCGCTGCCGGTGCAGTTCTGGCACTGGTTCGAGGGCATCTTCGTCGGGCGTGACTACGACACGTACGGCTTCTGCGACGCGCCCTGCCTCGGCTACTCGTTCCGCAACCGGGAACCGGTCCTCGCCACCATCCTCGACCGCTTCCCCACCACCGTCTCGCTCTCCATGGGCGCCGCGGTCGTGTTCGTCGTCCTCGGTGTGGGCACCGGCATGCTGGCCGCCGTCAAGCAGGGCAAGGCCGTCGACAAGATCGCGTCGTCGGCGTCGCTCGTCGCCTCCTCGATGCAGATCTACGTCGTCGGCGTGTTCGCCGTCTACGTCCTCACCGACCAGCTGCACCTCCTGGACCGGCCCGCGTACACGCCGGTCACCGAGAATCCCGCGGAGTGGTTCTCCGGACTGCTGATCCCGTGGCTCGTGCTCGCGCTCATCTTCACCGCGAACTACACCCGCATGGCCCGCTCGCAGCTGGTCGAGACGATGAACGAGGACTACGTCCGCACGGCCAGGGCCAAGGGGCTCTCGCGCCGCACGGTCTTCTTCCGCTTCGCCTGGCGCGGCGCGATGGGCCCGATCGTCACCATCTTCGGCCTGGACATCGGCGTGCTCCTCGGCGGCGCGATCATCACCGAGAAGACCTTCGCCCTGCACGGCATCGGCGAGCTGTCGGTGAAGGCGGTCGACACGAGCGACCTGCCGCTCCTGCTCGGAGTGGTCCTCGTGGCGGCCACCGCGATCGTCATCTTCAACATCGTCGTCGACGCCCTCTACGCGCTGATCGACCCGCGCGTGCGGCTGTCCTAGGGCTCAGGGAGAGATCTGATGAGCACCACCCCCTTCCTGTCCGTACGCGACCTGCGCGTCCACTTCGCCACCGAGGACGGCACGGTCAAGGCCGTCGACGGACTCGACTTCGAGCTGGAGAAGGGCAAGACGCTCGGCATCGTGGGAGAGTCCGGCTCCGGAAAATCAGTCACCAACCTCGCCATCCTCGGCCTGCACCACAAGGACAGCACCGCCATCGACGGAGAGATCCTCCTCGACGGCAAGGAGCTGCTCACCGCCACCGAGCGGGAGCTGGAGCAGCTGCGCGGCAACAAGATGGCGATGATCTTCCAGGACGCCCTGGCGTCCCTCTCCCCGTACCACACCATCGGCCGGCAGATCGGTGAGACGTTCCGCAAGCACACGGGTGCCTCCAAGAAGGAGGCGCGGGACCGGTCGATCGAGATGCTGACGAAGGTCGGCATCCCGCAGCCCGACCTGCGCGTGGACGACTATCCGCACCAGTTCTCCGGCGGTATGCGCCAGCGCGCGATGATCGCGATGTCGCTGGTCTGCAATCCGGCGCTGCTGATCGCCGACGAGCCGACGACGGCCCTCGACGTGACGGTCCAGGCCCAGATCATGGACCTCCTGAAGGACCTCCAGCAGGAGTTCGGCACGGCGATCATCTTCATCACGCACGACCTGGGCGTGATCGCCGACATCGCGGACGACGTCCTGGTGATGTACGGCGGGCGGTGCGTGGAGCGGGGCACGAAGAAGGAAGTCCTGCGCGCCCCGCAGCACCCCTACACCTGGGGTCTGCTCGGCTCCATGCCGTCCCTGGAAGGCCCGGTGGACGTCCCGCTCTCCCCCATCCCCGGCACGCCGCCGAGCCTCCTCAACCCGCCCTCCGGGTGCCGCTTCCACCCGCGGTGCGCGTTCACCGAGCAGGTCGCGGACGGCCGCTGCTCGGGCGAGCTGCCGCTCCTCGAGCTGTCCGGGGGCCGGGGCGCGGCCTGTCACCTCACGGACGAGCAGCGCACGGAGTTCTTCGCGGACTTCGCGGGCACGCGCACCGACTGACGTACAGACGTACAAGAGACGGGATTTCACGACGATGAGCAGCACCAAGCCCCCTTCTCCCCTCCTGGACGTCAGCGGGCTGACCAAGCACTTCCCCGTGATGGGCGGGTTCCCGTTCAAGCGGAGGATCGGCGCCGTGCAGGCCGTGGACGGTCTGGACTTCACCGTCGGCGGGGGCGAGAGCCTGGGTCTGGTCGGCGAGTCCGGCTGCGGCAAGTCGACGACGGGCCGCCTGATCACGCGTCTCCTGGAGCCGACCGGCGGCAAGATCTCCTACCGCGGCCAGGACATCACGCACGCATCGCGCAAGGAGCTCGCACCGGTCCGCTCGGAGATCCAGATGATCTTCCAGGACCCTTACGCGTCGCTGAACCCGCGCCAGACGGTCGGCAAGATCATCGCGGGTCCGATGGAGGTCAACGACATCAACCCGGCGGGCGGACGGGAGGCGCGCGTCCGGGAGTTGCTGGAGACGGTGGGGCTCAACCCCGAGCACTTCAACCGCTTCCCGCACGAGTTCTCGGGCGGCCAGCGCCAGCGCATCGGAGTGGCGCGCGCACTCGCCCTCGAACCGAAGCTGATCGTGGCGGACGAGCCGGTCTCGGCGCTGGACGTCTCGATCCAGGCGCAGGTGGTCAACCTGCTCCAGCAGCTCCAGAAGGACCTGGGCATCGCGTTCCTCTTCATCGCCCACGACCTCGCGGTGGTACGCCACTTCTCACAGCGGGTCGCGGTCATGTACCTGGGCCGCATCGTGGAGATCGCGGACCGCGAGAGCCTGTACGGGAACCCGCGCCACCCCTACACGCGGGCGCTCCTGTCCGCGGTCCCCGAGGCCACCCCGGACGACATCCCGCGCCGCGAACGCATCCTCCTGAAGGGCGACGTGCCGTCCCCGGTGAACCCGCCCTCGGGCTGCCGCTTCCGCACGCGGTGCTGGAAGGCTACGGACAAGTGCGCGTCGGAGGACCCGGCGCTGGTCCAGATCGACGGGAACGGGGCGGGCCATCTGACGGCGTGCCACTACCCGGAATCCCCGGTCGAGCCGGCCATCCCCGCCACCCGCAAGTCGCTCTGACGCGCGCGCCCCGCCCCTCCGGAGCCGGCCCGCCCTCCCCCCTGACCCGAGCGGGGCGCGGCCGGTTCCGGACCCTCCGCCCACCGCGGCGCGACCTCTGCCGCATCATGCAGGGATGACCACACAGGACACGGCAGGCCTTCGCCTGCCCGAGTACACGCAGGCCGACCAGCAGGAGATCCTCGGCACCGGCGAGGACCCGTTCGGCGTCGCGGAGACGGGCCTGGCCTGGCTCCCCAAGGAAGAACACTTCGGCATACGCGTCGACGGCCGCCTGGTCGCACACGCGGGGCTCCGACGCCTCCCCGTCACGGTGGCGGGCTCCGACCTCACGGAGGTCATCGGCGTGGGCGGCGTGGCCGTCGCCCCCGACGTCCGCGGCCGGGGCCTGGCCCGCCGGATCCTCACGACGGCCCTCTCCCACGCCCGCACGATGGGCCCGCCCCACGCCCTCCTCTTCTGCCGCCCGCCCCTGGTGGCGCTGTACGAACGCCTGGGCTGGCAGGCGATACCCACCGAGGTCCCGGTCCTGGTCGAACAGCCCCAGGACCGGGTGATCACCATGCCCCTGCACACGATGGTGACGCCCCTGCACGAGGGGGCCCGGTGGCCGGAGGGGCCGGTGCGACTGCGGTCACTGCCGATGTGACGGATCTACTCTGTCGGCGTGGACTACGCCACGATGCGCACGATCGCCGAGGAACTCGAGGCTTTCACCGAGCGCATCGAGGGGGCTTGGAAGGTCGAGGGCGGGCCTTCCGGTCCGGTCCTGGCGATGACGTCCCCCTCGACGCGGCACGTGGGCACGGTCCGCCGACGCCGAGACCAGCTGAGCGAGCAACTCACCGGGACGCACCCTGGCCACATCTGCGCGAACGACCCCCTCATCGAGTCCCCCGCGCTCGGCCGGATGCGCCGGCCCGACGCCCTGGTGATCCCCGAAGCCACGCTGGACGAGGAGGGTTTCGCCGTCGACGCCACACAGGTGCTGGCGGTCATCGAAATCATCCCCCCGGCCTCATCCCGGCAACGACTACGGCGAGAAGCTCTCCGAGTACCCGGCCATGGACATCGACCACTATCTGATCGTCGACCCCAGGACCGGAACGATCGAAGTGCACTGCGAACCGTGCGGGGACCGCTACAGGTCCAAAGAGCCGTACATCTTCGGGGATGCCGTGCCCTTCAGCGCCTGGACCATCGAAACCGCCGCCTTGCGCCGTTACGGCAAGACGGGCTCAGGGTGAATCAGGGCGCCCGGTCGAAGTCGTCCAGCGTCTCGACCACCGAGAGCCACCTTTCGCCGTGCGTCAGCTGGACACGGAGATGGCTTCTCGGACCCGCGCCCGACCCCGTGTAGTACGCGTCGGGCCCCTGCCCTAGCCTCACCATGCCGCAGTTGTCGAGCACGTTGCGCAGGTGGGCGACCACCGTGTCGGTGTCGGTCTCGGTGCGGAACTCGGCATAGCGGTGCCGGGCGACGGCGTTGCTGAGTCCCTGATAGGACTGGGTGTGGCGGCCGTGGCTCGGCAGGCTTCCCGTGCCGAACGGCGCGCAGCCGACATCCTTGAGTCCGATCCGCAGGATGCTCCGGTTCACGTCACCGCCGAGGCCGCCCTCCCGCCAGTGCCACTTCTTGTCCAGCGGCAGCCGCTCCGCACGCATCAGACGGACTACGCCGTCCTTCTTGTACGGGGTGTCGTCCTGCCCGAACTCACGCGATTGCTCCGGCCGCTCGGCGGGACGCACATCCCTGCCGCCGTCCCCGCCCTCTGGCACAACCGCCCAGAGCACCGCCCCCGCCACGGCCGTGACCGCCGCCGTGGACAGCGCGATCCGGCGCCTCGCCTGCCGTCGTCCGCCCCTGGCCCGCAGCTCGGCGCCGGCGGGCAGGTTCAGCCGGACGTCGTCGAGCAGTTCCTCGACCTCGACCCGCCCCTTGAGCTCAGCCATGGCTCGCCGCCCCCTCCGTGCGGAACGCCGCCGTGTCGGCGAGGCGTTCGCCCAATACCTTGCGGGCCCGGCTGAGCCGGGTGCGGACGGCGCCGTTGGTGGCGCCCGTCTCCCGTGCCACCTGCTCCACGGGCAGGTCCAGCAGGTGATGGAGGACCACGACCTGCCGCTGCTGGAGCGGGAGTCCGCGCAGCGCCTCCATCAGCGCCACGCGGTCGGCGGACAGTTCCGGCACGTCGGTGCCGGGCCCGTGTCTGAAGTGGGCCCGCACACGGTTGCGGGTCCGGCGCCATGTGCTGATGGCGAGCCGCGACGCCACGGTCCGGACCCAGGGCAGTGGGTCCCCCGCGTCGACGAGCTTGTCCCATCGCTGCCACGCCCGTACGTACGCCTCTTGCACCGCGTCCTCCGCCTCCGCCAGGTCGCCGGTCATCGCGTAGACCGTGGCGACCAGACTTTTGGCCGTGGCGGCGTAGAACGCGTCGAAGCCGGCGCAGTGATCCAGGTCTGTTCCTTCGGGCCGCGTCGCCATCGTCCCCCGTCCATCCCTCGCACGGCGGGCTCGTCCGCCCGCCGTTCTCGACTGATACACGCCGGGCGGGTGGAAGTTGTTACAGGCGGCTCCCCGGTACTTCGTCGTCCGACGCCAGCCGCGCATGCAACTCCACGTCATACCGCACCCCGTCGTACGCCAGCTTCTGGCGTTGCAGGCCCTCCACCGCGAAGCCCGCCGCGAGGGCCACGCCGCAGGAGGCGGGGTTGTTCGTGCGGTGGCCCAGTTCCAGGCGGTAGAGGCCCAGTTCGTCGAAGCACCAGCGGGCAAGCGCCGCGCACCCGTACGCGGCCACGCCCTTGCCGCGCGCGGCGGGAGTCGTCCAGTACGACACCCAGCCGGTGGAGTGGACCCGGTTCACCGCGCCCACCGCGACGTTGCCCAGTGCCGTGTCGCTCTCGTCCGCCACGGCGAAGGCGTAAGCCGTACCGGCGTCACGGTCGCGGGAGCGGCGGCCGATCCAACCGGTCGCCGCAGCAAGGGAGTCGACCGGCTGGTCCGCCTGCCGGGTCATCTCCGGGGCGGAGAAGGCGGCCAGGACCGCAGCCGCGTCCCCCGCCCGCCAAGGGCGCAGCGCCAGACCGACGCCGTTCACTCCGACCGTCCTGGCCCATGAAGACACCTCTGCCACAACAACCTCATCTTCCCCTCAAATCACTGGCTTCAGGCACCACGCATCCATAGGTTGATTACGGAACGCACGCCGCGTTGCACAACGAGCGACAGGAAGTGGCTGAGTCATGCGCACCCCCACCACCGCGGCCCTGACGGTCACGGCGGCACTGCTGGCCGGAACGGTGGCCGCCGCCGGCCCCGCGAGCGCGTCCGAAGGCCCCGGGAAGGCGGCGGACGGCGTCTCCGTCCGCGCCGAGATGCCGCAGTCGACGACCAGCAAGGCCAAGGTCAAGAACGGGAGCCAGAAGGTCTACTCGGCCAACATCGGCTACAACCGGGAGTCCTGGAACGAGTGCAAGCCGCACGCCTCCACCATGGAGAAGGTGGTGTGGAACCTCGGCAAGGTCACCCGGAAGTCCGCGCGCGTCAAGAGCATCAAGGTCCGCTACTACAACGAGCGTGAGCTGCACGTCGGTTCGGCCTATCTGGACGACGGCTACAAGCACGAGCGCTGGCGCAAGGCGAACGGGTGGTACATCCCCAAGGGTGTGGAGGAGTGGCGCACCTACAAGATCAACAAGACGGTGAAGTTCTCCAAGAACAAGCCCCTGCACTTCATGCTCCACGTGCAGCTCGCGGGCGCCAACGAGCCCACCTGGTGCCACCCCAAGGCAAAGCTCTGGTTCTACCTCAAGCCCAACCGGTAGAGCCCGCGCCGCCCGCACATGGGTGTGCCCCGTCGTGCGTGAAGCATGACGGGGCACACCCCAGCGTCGGGAGGTCACGCCGCGTGCACGACGTCCTTCTCCTCCGCGAAGTGGCACGCCGACTCATGCGCCGCCGGGGTGTCCTGACCCTTGAAGCGCTCGGGGATCGCGAGCAGCGGGGTCTCCTTCGCGCACTTGTCCTCCGCCTTCCAGCAGCGTGTGCGGAAGCGGCAGCCCGAGGGCGGGTTCGCCGGGGACGGGACGTCGCCGGAGAGGATGATCCGCTCGCGGCCCTCGCGGGCCTCCGGGTCCGGGACGGGGACCGCGGAGAGCAGCGCCTGCGTGTAGGGGTGCGTCGGGTGCTCGTAGATCTGCTCGTCCGAGCCGATCTCCGCCATCTTCCCGAGGTACATCACGCCCACGCGGTCCGAGATGTGCCGGACGATCGACAGGTCGTGCGCGATGAAGAGGTAGGACAGGTTGAACTCGTCCTGGAGCTTCTCCATCAGGTTGATGACCTGGGCCTGGACGGAGACGTCCAGGGCCGAGACCGGCTCGTCGCAGATGATGATCTCGGGGTTGAGGGCCAGACCGCGCGCGATGCCGATGCGCTGGCGCTGACCGCCCGAGAACTGGTGCGGGTAGCGGTTGATGTACTCGGGGTTGAGGCCCACCACGTCCAAGAGGTCCTGGACCTTCTGTCGCCGCGAACCCTTCGGGGCCACCTCGGGGTGGATCTCGAAGGGCTCCCCGATGATGTCGCCCACCGTCATACGGGGGTTCAGGGACGTGTAGGGGTCCTGGAACACCATCTGGATGTTGCGGCGGACCGCCTTCAGCGCGCGCCCGGACAGCTTGGTGATGTCCTGGCCCTTGTAGAAGACCTCGCCCGCCGTGGCGCGTTCCAGGGTCATGAGGAGCTTCGCGACCGTGGACTTGCCACAGCCGGACTCTCCCACGATGCCCAGCGTCTCGCCCTGGTACAGGTCGAAGGAGATGCCGTCGACCGCCTTGACCGCGCCGATCTGCTTCTTGATCAGGATTCCCTGGGTGAGAGGGAAGTGCTTGACCAGGTTGCGGACCTGCAGGATCGGCTCGCCGCGCTCGACCGGCGCCTCGATCGCCGCGACGGCCTCGTCGGCCGTGGCGGCGTCCACCGTCTCCACGTCGGAGACGTTCGGGGTGGCGTCGGCGGGCTCGTCCGACTTCGAGAGCTTCGAAGCCTTCGTCGGCTCAGCCATGGATCGTCTCCTTCCAGAAGTGGCACGCGCTGCCGCGGCCCGGCAGCTCCGCGCCGTCCTGCTCGGTGACCGGCACGAGCGCCGGGATCTCCGTGCGGCAGATGTCCTGCGCCTTGGGGCAGCGCGGGTTGAACGCGCAACCGCCGGGGATCTTGAGCAGGTTGGGCGGCAGGCCCTTGATCGCGTAGAGCTCCTGGCCCTTCTGGTCCAGGCGCGGGATCGAGTCGAGGAGTCCACGGGTGTACGGATGCGCGGGGCGCTTGTACAGCTCGTGGACAGGCGCCGTCTCGACGATCCGGCCCGCGTACATGACCGCGATCTTGTCCGCGACGTCGGCGACGACGCCGAGGTCGTGGGTGATCAGGATCAGGCCCATGTTGTACTCGCGCTGGAGCTCGGCCAGCAGGTCCATGACCTGCGCCTGGACCGTCACGTCGAGCGCCGTGGTGGGCTCGTCCGCGATGATCAGGTCCGGCTCAAGGGCGAGCGCCATCGCGATCATGATGCGCTGGCGCATACCGCCGGAGAACTGGTGCGGGTAGTCGTTCACCCGCTCCTTGGCCGCCGGGATCTTGACCTTCTCCATCAGCTCGATGGCCTTGGTCTTGGCTTCCTTGCGGCTCATGCCCTCGTGCACCCGGAACATCTCGCCGAGCTGGTAGCCCACCGAGAGGACGGGGTTGAGCGAGGACAGCGCGTCCTGGAAGATCATCGCGATCTTGCGGCCGCGGATCTTCCTGCGCTCCTCGTTGGACATCTTCAGCATGTCCTGGCCGCGGAAGAGGATCTCGCCCTGCGGGATCTTTCCGGGCGGCATGTCGAGGATGCCCATGATCGCCTGAGCGGTCACGGACTTGCCGGAGCCCGACTCGCCGAGGACGGCGAGCGTCTCGCCCGCGTCCACGCTGTAGTTCACGCCGTTGACGGCCTTGACCACGCCCTCACGGGTGTGGAACTCGACGTGGAGATCCTTCACGTCGAGGAGCCGGCCGCTCTTCTCCTCGCCCGAGCGGGGGGCGGGGACAGAGTCTGTCTTGAGGTCGATGCTGGTCACGTACGCCTCCCTCAGCGCAGCTTCGGGTCGAGGGCTTCGCGTACGGCGTCACCCATCATGATGAACGCCAGCACCGTGATACTCAGCATTCCTGCCGGGAAGAACAGCGTGTGCGGGTTGTTCCGGATGTCCTGCGTCGCCTTGGAGATGTCGCCACCCCAGGAGATGGCGTCGTCGGCGAGACCGAGGCCCAGGTACGACAGCGTCGACTCCGCCACGATGTACGTGCCGAGCGAGATGGTCGCCACGACGATCACCGGAGCGAGCGCGTTCGGCAGGATGTGGCGGAACAGGATCCGCTTCGTCCCGGCGCCGAGCGCGCGCGCCGCCACCACGTAGTCGGCGTGCTTGGTCGTGATGACCGCGCCGCGCATCACGCGGGTGATCTGTGTCCAGCCCAGGAAGGCCAGCGCGCCCATGACCACCCACACGGTGCGGTTGGTGAAGGCGTTCAGGACGACCATGGCGCCGAGCAGGAACGGAATGCCGAAGAACACGTCGGTGAGACGGGAGATGATGCTGTCCCAGAAGCCGCCGAAGTAGCCCGCGAGCATGCCCATCAGGCCGCCGAAGAGGGTGACCAGGATGGTCACGCCGAGACCGACGGTGATGGAGTTGCGCGTTCCGTAGATCACGCGCGAGTAGATGCTGCGGCCCTGCCGGTCGTACCCGAACCAGTCGGCCTGGAAGAAGTGGCCGAGGTTCGGCTTCTTCAGGAAGTCGTTCGCCAGGTCGGCGGACGTCGGGTCGACGGTGGTGAAGAGCCCCGGGAAGAGCGCCACCAGGAGCAGGATCACGATCAGCACCGCGGAGATCATGAAGAGCGGGTTGCGGCGCAGGTCCCGCCAGGCGTCGGCCCCGAGGCTGCGGGGCTTGTCCGGCGCCGGGGTGGCGGAGACCGCCGAGCCCGCCACGACTTCGTCCTGGGCCGCGGCCTTCTCGTCCATGGTCGAGGTCTTGGTGAGGTCAGGCATAACGGATCCTCGGGTCCAGGACCGCGTAAAGCAGGTCGACGATCAGGCTGGCTGCGAGGTACACGAGCACCAGGACGGTGACGACACCGACGATGACCGAGCCCTCGCGGTGGGCGAGCGCCGTGAACAGCAGGTTGCCGACGCCCGTCACGTTGAAGATGCCCTCGGTGATGACCGCGCCACCCATCAGCGTGCCGATGTCCGTACCGAGGTAGGTGACCACCGGGATCAGCGAGTTGCGCAGCAGGTGCCGGGTGACGATGCGCTGGCGCGGCAGGCCCTTGGCGACCGCGGTGCGCATGTAGTCGGCGGACCGGTTCTCGGCGATGGACGTTCTGGTCAGGCGCGCCACATAGGCGAGGCCGACCATGCCCAGCACGATGGCGGGCACCGCCAACTGACCCATGTTCTCGGAGTCCTGGACCGTTGGTGTGATCCAGCCCAGCTCGTTGCCGAAGAACAGCTGGCAGAGCAGGCCGATCACGAAGATCGGGACGGAGATCACCAGCAGGGTGAAGAGCGTGACCGTGTTGTCGACGAACCGGCCGCGCCGGATGCCGGCGAGAACGCCGAGCGTGATGCCGACGATGAGCTCGAACGTCCAGGCCATCGAGGCCAGTCTCATCGAGACCGGGAAGGCCTGCGAGATCTCGTCGAGCACGGGCCGGTTGCCCGCGATGGTGTTTCCGAAATCACCCTTCAGCAGACCGCCCATGTAGTGCAGGTACTGCTGCCACAGCGGCAGATCGAGCCCACGGTCGTGCTTCAGCTGGGCCACCTGTGCGGGGTCCGGCGGCTTGTCTCCCCAGAGCGCCCGTACGGGATCGCCGGGGAGCACGTTGACCATGAGGAAGATCAGCAGGGTTGTCCCGATGAAAACCGGGATCATCTGGAGCAGTCGCCGTGCGACGTAACGCCCCATTGGTGCCTCCGTCCAATCCGGAGCCGCCCGAAGCGACGCCCGGGGATGACCGGGCGTCGCTTCGGGACGGACCTCCGTCGACTACTTCTCGAAGACCTCGATGTCGGACAGGACGGGGTCACCGGCCTGGTCGAACACCACGTTCTTCACGTTCTTGGAGTGCGCGGAGAGCGTCTTGTTGTACCAGAGCGGGATGCCCGGGAAGCTCTTCTGCAGAGACTCCTCGGCCTTCTGGTAGAGCTCCGCGGACTCGTCGATCGTCTTGGCCGCGTCGGCCTTCTTGGTCAGCTCGTCGAACTTCTTGTCCGAGAAGCCGCCCTTGTTGCCGTCGACGCCCGTGCCGTAGAGGTCGGCGAGGAAGTTGCCGTTGAACGGATAGTCGAGCACCCAGCCCGACCGGTACATCGCCTTGACCTGCTTCTTGTCCCGCACCTCGGTGTCGGCCTGGAAGTCGGTCTTCGGGTCGCCGACGCACTTCACGCCGGTCGACTTGGTGATGCTGTTGCAGACGGCCGTGACCCAGCCCTCGTGCGGCTGGTCGGCGTTGTACTGGATGGAGATCTTGTTGCCCGGAACGCCGCCGCCGTCCTCGACGAACTGCTTGGCCTTCTTGGGGTTGAACTTGCAGAACTCGCCACAGGCGCCGGCCTTGTAGCCCTTGACACCCTTGGCGACCCAGCCGCTGGCGGACTCACGGGTACCGGCGAACGTCTGCTTCGCGATGGTGTCACGGTCAATGGCCATCGACAGACCCTGGATGACCTTGACGTCCATGTCCTTGAACGTCTTGCTGTAGAACGCCGGGTTGACCGTGTTGATCGCCGAGAAGTCCTGCTCGATGGCGCGGTCGCCGAAGTCCTGCTTGAAGTTGGCGAGCTCGCTGTCCGGGATCAGCGGCATCGTGTCGACGTTGTCCGAGCGCAGGTCGTTGTACGCGGCCTGCGGCGTCGTGTACGCCTTGAAGTTGATGCCGCCGTTCTTGGGCTTGTCCTCGCCCTTGTAGCCGGACCAGGCGGTGACCTGGATCGACTTCTTGTGGTCCCAGCTCTTGAACTTGTAGGGACCGTTGCCGACCGGGGCCTCGCCGTACTTCTTCGGGTCCTTCAGCGCGGCCGAGGGCAGCGGGAAGAAGGGCTTGTAGACGAGCTTGTACGCGTAGTACGGGATGCCGTTCTTCAGCGTGATGGTGAAGGTGTTGTCGTCGACGACCTTCAGGCCGGACATGGCCTTCTTCTTGGCCTTGCCCTTCTCCGGGTGGACCTCGTCGTAGCCGACGATGTCGCGGTACCAGGAGCTGTTCTGCTGGCCGTTCGCCGGGTCGGCGGCCCAGTTCCAGGCGTCGACGTACGACTTCGCGGTGACGGTCTCACCGTTGTGGAACTTCCAGCCCGGCTTCAGCTTGACGGTCCACACCTTGTTCGCCTTGTCGGGGGTGACCGACTCGGCGTTCTCGTAGGTGATGTTGCCCTGCTTGTCGTAGTACACGAGGCCCGTGAAGAGGGCGTCGATGACGACGCTGCCGTACGCCTCCATGGTGTTCGACGGCTGCAGAGCGTTCTGCGGCTCGCCGTTGGCGTAGCTGACGATCCCCTTGGGGTCGACCTTGCCGCTGCCATTGCTGTCACTGTCGCCGCCGCCACAAGCGGTGGCCGTCAGCGCCACAACACCGGCTATCGCGACCCACTTGGCGCTCTTGGCACCACGCATGGGGTTCCTCCTCATGAGTCCACTTGTTCACTACAAGAGGGGGTACGAGAAACCGCGCCGACACCCCTGACGGCGACGATCGAGTACCCCAGTGTGCTCGTGAGTCGGCGCTCCCCACAGCGCGTGACCCATTGACCCGAGCTATACGCGGTCAACTATTAGCCATGAGGTACCGGTCGACCACACCCTTTTGGTCTCGGTTCAATCACACCTGGCCCGTACAACTTCCAAAATCCGGACAAACCGATCCGAGATAGATGGTTGCGAAACGGACGTGTTACACATCTAACGGTCAGTGACGTCCGCATACCGGACACGTGGCGGACAAAAACCGGTTGCCGGGAGAGCTCCGCGCAGCAGTGGCCACACCGTACCCGCCAGCGAAAACACAAGAGGCCGACTTCCGCCCAACTCCCTCGGGAGCGGCGGAAATCGGCCTCTCAGGCGGCTGTGTGCCGCCTGCCGACTACCTCAGTGGGGTCAGTTGTGCTTGGCGCGGGACGCGGAGCGGCCGCGCTCCTTCTGGTCCAGGACGACCTTGCGGATGCGCACGGCCTCCGGGGTCACCTCGACGCACTCGTCGTCGCGGCAGAACTCCAGGGACTGCTCCAGGGAGAGCTTGCGCGGCGGGACGATCGCCTCGAAGGAGTCGGCGGAGGAGGAGCGCATGTTGGTGAGCTTCTTCTCCTTGGTGATGTTCACGTCCATGTCGTCGGAGCGCGAGTTCTCACCGACGATCATGCCCTCGTACACCTCGGTGCCCGGCTCGGTGAAGAGCACGCCGCGCTCCTGGAGGTTCGTCATCGCGAAGGCGGTGACGGCGCCCGAGCGGTCGGCGACCAGGGACCCGTTGTTGCGGGTCGTCAGGGTGCCGAACCACGGCTCGTGGCCCTCGTGGATGGAGTGGGCGATGCCCGTGCCGCGGGTGTTCGTCAGGAACTCCGTACGGAAGCCGATGAGGCCGCGGGACGGCACCACGAACTCCATGCGGACCCAGCCCGAACCGTGGTTGGACATGTTGTCCATGCGGCCCTTGCGGACGCCCATGAGCTGCGTGACGGCGCCCATGTGCTCCTCGGGCACGTCGACGGTCATGCGCTCGACGGGCTCGTGCGTCTTGCCGTCGACCTCCTTGGTGACGACCTGCGGCTTGCCGATCGTCATCTCGAAGCCCTCGCGGCGCATCTGCTCGACCAGGATGGCCAGCGCCAGCTCACCGCGGCCCTGCACCTCCCAGGCGTCGGGGCGCTCGGTGTCCAGGACGCGCAGCGAGACGTTACCGATCAGCTCGCGGTCCAGGCGGTCCTTGACCTGGCGGGCGGTGACCTTGCGGTCCTTGACGGCCGCCTTCGCGTCCGCGCCCTTGCCGGTGCCACCGCGGCCGACCAGCGGCGAGGTGTTCGTGCCGATGGTCATGGAGATCGCCGGCTCGTCGACCGTGATGAGCGGCAGCGCGACCGGGTTCTCCGGGTCGGCGAGGGTCTCGCCGATCATGATGTCGGGGATACCGGCCACGGCGCAGATGTCGCCCGGGCCCGCCTTCTCGGCCGGCTTGCGGGTGAGCGCCTCGGTCATCATCAGCTCGGTGATGCGGACGTTCGAGATGGAGCCGTCACGCTTGATCCAGGCGACGGTCTGGCCCTTGGCCAGCTCGCCCTGCTCGACACGGAGCAGCGCGATGCGGCCGAGGAAGTTGTCCGCGTCGAGGTTGGTGACGTGAGCCTGGAGGGGGGCCTCCTCGTCGTACGTCGGCGCCGGGACGTGCTCCAGGATCGTGGAGAAGAACGGCTCCAGGTTGGTGGAGTCCGCCGGGACCGTGCCGTCGTCCGGCTTGGTCAGCGAGGCGATGCCGTCGCGGCCGCACGCGTAGACGATCGGGAACTCGATCTGGTCCTCGTCGGCGTCCAGGTCGAGGAAGAGGTCGTACGTCTCGTTGACGACCTCGTCGATGCGCGAGTCGGGACGGTCCGTCTTGTTGATGCACAGGATGACCGGCAGGCGCTGCTGGAGCGCCTTGCGCAGCACGAAGCGGGTCTGCGGGAGCGGGCCCTCGGAGGCGTCGACCAGCAGGACGACCGCGTCCACCATCGACAGACCACGCTCGACCTCGCCACCGAAGTCGGCGTGGCCGGGGGTGTCGATGATGTTGATCGTGATCGGGTCCCCGCCGTCCTTGGGGTGATACTTCACCGCCGTGTTCTTGGCGAGGATCGTGATGCCCTTCTCACGCTCCAGGTCGTTCGAGTCCATCATGCGGTCGTCGAGGGACTCGGCGGCGTGCGCGGCGAACGAGCCGGCCTGCTTGAGCATGGCGTCGACGATGGTCGTCTTGCCGTGGTCGACGTGAGCGACGATGGCAACGTTGCGGATGTCGTGGCGCGTGGCCATAGTGCGGCGTACTCCTGGAGTGAGTGGTCGGTCGCGCGTACATCTGAGTTACGCGGACCCTGCCGGGCTGGACACGCCACGGCCTCACCCCAGTCTACGTGTCCCTCGCGGAGGCAGCCTCCGCGGGGGCGCCGCAGGGGTGGGGAAAGCCTTGGGAACACTGGGGAAACAGCAGGTCAATGGGTAAACACGAGCTTGCCCGCCGGGAGGGCCGGCGGGCAAGAGAGTTGAGCGGAATCTGAGGCGGCCGTCTTCGGGAGGCCCCGGGGGCTACTTCGCGGACGGTCCGCCCGACGGCTTCGCGCCCGGCTTCAGGAAGCCGATGTCCTCGTAGTGCGGGGCCTGGAAGCCGAACGCGCCGGCGTTGGCCAGGTTCGGGCGGGCGGCGAGCAGCTGGGGGCGCTGGTAGAGGGGGATGGAGCCCGCCTCCGCCCAGATCCGGGCGTCCGCCTTCTTGACCAGGGAGCGTGACGTTTCTTCATCCAGCTCGCCGACCGCCTGGTCGAACAGCTGATCGATGTGGTCCGTGCCGACACGCGTGTAGTTCTGCTCGACGTTCAGCGAGCCGTCCGCGGCCGGGACGGGCTTGGCGAAGATCGGGCGGGCGTCGGTGGCCGGGAAGGCCGAGGCGGGCCACGAGTAGAGGGCGAGGTCGTACTGCCCGGACGCGATGTGGTCCTTGAAGTAGCTCTCGTCGGCGACCTTCGCCGTCTCCGTACGGACGCCGATCTTCTGCAGCATCCGCGAGATCCGGTCGGCCACCGCCCGCAACGGCTCCGAGCCGTCCCCGGAGGGCAGCACGAACCGGAGGGTGAGGGGCTTGCCGTCCTTGGCGAGCGGACCCGCCGCGGCGGCTCCCTTCGCCCCCGAGCCCTTCGGCGCGGCGGTGCCCTTCGGGGCGTACGCGCCGGGGGCGCCGCCCTTGGCCTGGTCCCTGGAGTGCTGCTTGGCGTGGTCGGCCGGCTCCTTCTTCTTCTCCTTGTCGGCCTCGCGGGGCAGGCCGAGGGCGTCCGCCTGCCGGTTCAGGACGGCACGCTGGTAGGCGGCCGCGGGAGCGGGGGCGAGGACGGTGGTGCCGTAGTCGCCGGGCTTGCTGTCCTCTTCGCCGACGATGTAGGTGCCGTCGTCGTTGCTGTCGCCGTCGCCGTCGCCTCCGTCGGTGGAGTCCTCCCCGGAGTCCTTCGACTTCTCGGTCTCCTCGTCCTTCGCGGCCTTCTCGTCCTTGGCGTCCGACTCGCCGCCGGCCGTCTTCTCCTCCTTCTCCCCCTCCTCTCCCTTCTGCTTCTCGCCCTCTTCCTTCTTCCCCTTCAGCAGCGCGCCCGGCGTCCAGCCGGCGTCCGCGAGGAGCGCCCGCGCCTCGGCCGTGTCCTGCTCGCCGAGGGCCCCGCTGTTGTCCGCGTACGCCTGCTGCCCGGCGAGGGCCAGGTGGCTGCCGACCGGCTCGGCGGGCAGGCCGAGCGGCTTGAGTACGGTCTTGGCGAGCTCCCCGCGGTCCAGGGCGCGGGCCACCGCACGGCGCACCCGGTCGTCGGCGAGCGGCCCCTCGGAACCGTTGAGGGCGAGCTGCGTGTAGGCGGGCTCCAGTGACTTGCGTACGACGTAGCCGCGCAGACCCTCCTGCTCGGTCGCGTACCTCTTGACCGCCTTGCGGGTCTTGGCGCGTGCCTCGATCTCCGTGTCGGCGGCCTCCTCGTCGGAGCCGTGGGCGATCGCCCAGGAGCGCAGCGCCCTCGCGGGCGTGATCGCGGCGCCGGGGCCGTGGGCCAGCGGGCCCTCGCCCCCCTTGTCCGCGGCCGCCCGGGAGATCCGGCCGGCCTCCGCCGCGTCGATCGCGGCGAGGTCGACCCGGCCCTTGGCGAGCGCCTCGGCCCGCCCGGCGCGCCCCACCTTGCGCAGCACGATCTTGTCGAGCTTCGCCGGGCTGCCCCACCAGCGCGCGTTGCGCTCCAGCGTCACGTCGCCGGCCTTGCGGTCGGTGCCGGAGAGCGCGAAGGGGCCCGCGGTCACCTTCAGCTTGCGGCGCGCGCCGTCGTTGAAGGAGTCGGGCGTGCCCATGATCTGCTTCGGGTACAGCGGCGAGAAGAGGGAGCGCCAGTCCGCGTACGGCTTGGCGAAGGTGACCCGCACCTCCAGGTTGTTGGCGCCGCGCTCGACCTTCGCGATGCGGTCGTAGCCCGCATTCCGTGCCGTCCAGTACGCGCTGTCCCTGCCGGAGAGGGCCCGCCACTGCGCGGCGAAGTCGTCGGCGCCGATCTCCCGGCCGTCGCTCCAGACCGCCTGCTGGTTGAGCTTGTACAGGACGACCTGCTGCGGCTCGCGCTCGACGACCTCGGCGGACTCCAGGAAGTCGGCGTTGGGCTGCGCCCTGCCCTGCGCGTCGAGGCGGAACAGGGACGGCAGGACCGCGCCCGCGACCCGCGCGGTGGCCTCGTCGGCGTCCGCCTGGAAGGAGTTGAACGTCTCCGGCAGCTCGTCGACCGCCCAGTTCATGGTTCCGCCGTCGGCGACCATGTCCCGGGCGGCGGGAGCGACGTCCTGGCCCGCGACCGGCCGGCCGGCCTCGTCGTGCGAGCTGCATCCGGCGAGGGCGGGCAGAGCCAGCACCCCCGTCGCGAGGAACACGACAGATCTGACTCTGGCGCGGTCGTGGGACATGACTGGTACCTCCGGGGTCCGGGGCTCGCCCGGCCGCCCGCTACCAGGACCGGGCCGGGTTTGATCACGTTTGGCGGTATATGGAGCTGATCACATCTATCGCCCCACTGAAGGCGACGGGACGCGCGGTGCGGGGGAGGCACGGCGCGGGGGCGCGCAGATGCCACTCGTGCGGCCCAATGGGGTGGGCGGGCACCGGGTTGGCGCCGCCTGTCCGGACACCGGTCGGGCGCCGCCGCGCGATCGCCAAGCGGTCACCGTCGGTCGAGGTCGGCGCGATCGACGCGTGATCCGGCGCATTCACCGCCCCTGATCCGGCAATCACTGCAGATCTCTTCACAAGCCGGGATGTGACGCGCGACACTCGCAGGCGCATGAGCGTTGCCACCGCACCCCCTAAGTGAGGGCAAGTAATGGCTCTGCACGATGAATTGACGGCTGTACAACGTTGCGTGGACGACCTCGTCCGCACCGTCGGCAGGCTGGAGCAGCAGGCCGGCGACCAGATCGCGGGCGTCGACGTGCGCCGGGTGCGCACGGACACCGATCACCTGCGGGAGAGCGTGGCGCTGCTGCGCGCGGCGGTCCCGCCACCGGCGTCCCCCCTCCCACCGCCCAAGCCCGAGTTCGTGACGATCCCCGATACGCCGTACGACCGCTCGCTGTGGACGAACACCGGCGATCTCGACGACGAGGGCCTCGGCGGCTGCGACCGCCACGCGCCCTGACCCCGCACACCGCACACACTCGCCGAGCTTCTCCCCGCTGAGCTTCTCCCCGACCGAGGAAGAAGGAGTGGAGCCTCGTTGGCCACCGGCACGGAACCCCAACCGAAGAGCGGACCGGCACCGGGCGGCGGCGTGCGCGACGGCACGCGCGCCGCCATCACCGTTGCCCATCTGCGTACGGACCGCTGGTGGCTGGCGCCCGCGGCGACCGCCGCGGGACTGCTCGCCTTCATCGTCTACTCGACGTGGCGGGCCTTCGCGAACGCGGACTACTACGCGGCGCCGTACGTCTCGCCGTTCTACTCGCCGTGCATCGCCGAGAACTGCGAAACCATGAAGGGCGGCCCCAACTGGGAGATCTTCGGCAGCTGGTGGGGCCTGTCCCCCTCCATCCTGATCCTGATCTTCCCGCTCGGCTTCCGCCTGACCTGCTACTACTACCGCAAGGCCTACTACCGGGCCTTCTGGTCCTCACCACCGGCCTGCGCCGTCGCCGAGCCGCACAAGAAGTACACCGGCGAGACCCGCTTCCCGCTGATCCTGCAGAACATCCACCGGTACTTCTTCTACGCCGCCGTGCCCGTGGCGGGCATCCTCACGTACGACGCCGTCCTCGGCTTCCGCGACGAGAACTACGAGTGGGGTCACATGGGGCTCGGCACGCTCGTCCTGCTCGTCAACGTCGTACTGATCTGGATCTACACGCTCTCCTGCCACTCCTGCCGTCACGTCATGGGCGGCAAGCTCAAGCACTTCTCCCGGCATCCCGTCCGGTACCGCATGTGGCAGTGGACGGGAAAGCTGACCAACCGGCACATGCTGCTCGCGTGGACGTCGTTGGCGAGCGTGGCGCTCGCCGACCTCTACGTCTACCTGGTCGCGAGCGGCGCCTTCGACGATCCGCGCTTCTTCTGATGGACGGGGCCTTCTGATGTCTCAAGTGGAACGACAGCAGTGGGACGTCGTCGTCGTGGGGGCCGGGGGCGCGGGACTGCGGGCCGCGATCGAGGCGCGCGAACAGGGCGCCCGTACGGCCGTGATCTGCAAGTCGCTGTTCGGCAAGGCCCACACGGTGATGGCCGAGGGCGGCATCGCCGCCTCCATGGGCAATGTGAACTCCGGCGACAACTGGCAGGTCCACTTCCGCGACACCCTGCGCGGCGGCAAGTTCCTCAACCAGTGGCGCATGGCCGAGCTGCACGCCCGCGAGGCGCCGGACCGCGTGTGGGAGCTGGAGACCTGGGGCGCGCTCTTCGACCGCACTCCGGACGGCCGGATCTCGCAGCGCAACTTCGGCGGACACGAGTATCCGCGGCTCGCGCACGTCGGCGACCGCACCGGCCTGGAACTGATCCGCACGCTTCAGCAGAAGATCGTCTCGCTGCAGCAGGAGGACTACAAGGAGTTCGGCGACTACGAGGCGCGCCTGAAGGTCTTCCAGGAGTGCACGGTCACGCGCGTGCTGAAGGACGAGTCGGCGGACGACGGCGACGAGGGCGGCCGCGTGAGCGGGGCCTTCTGCTACGACCGTGAGTCGGGCCGCTTCTTCGTGCTGGAAGCACCCGGCGTCGTCCTCGCGACCGGCGGCATCGGCAAGTCCTTCAAGGTGACGTCGAACTCGTGGGAGTACACGGGCGACGGGCACGCGCTCGCACTGCTCGCCGGTGCGCCCCTGTTGAACATGGAGTTCGTGCAGTTCCACCCGACGGGCATGGTCTGGCCGCCGTCGGTCAAGGGCATCCTCGTCACCGAGTCCGTGCGCGGCGACGGCGGCGTGCTGCGCAACTCCGAGGGCAAGCGCTTCATGTTCGACTACGTGCCCGACGTCTTCAAGGAGAAGTACGCGCAGTCGGAGGAGGAGGGCGACCGCTGGTACGAGGACCCGGACCACAACCGCCGCCCGCCCGAACTGCTCCCCCGCGACGAGGTCGCCCGCGCCATCAACGCCGAGGTGAAGGCGGGCCGCGGCTCCCCGCACGGCGGCGTCTTCCTCGATGTGTCGACGCGCATGCCCGCCGACGTCATCAAGCGCCGACTGCCCTCCATGTACCACCAGTTCAAGGAGCTCGCGGACGTCGACATCACCGCGGAGGCGATGGAGGTCGGGCCGACCTGTCACTACGTGATGGGCGGCATCGCGGTCGACTCCGACACGGCGGCCACGCGCCGCGTCGCGGGGCTCTTCGCCGCGGGCGAGGTCGCGGGCGGGATGCACGGCTCCAACCGGCTCGGCGGTAACTCCCTCTCCGACCTGCTGGTCTTCGGCCGGCGCGCGGGCCTGCACGCGGCCAGGTACGCCGCGGGGCTCACCGCGCGCCCCGTGCCGGACGAGGTGCAGGTGGACACGGCGGCCGCGGAGGCGCTGCGGCCGTTCAGCGCCGAGGGCCGTGAGGACGGGGTGACCCCGGAGAACCCCTACACCCTCCACCAGGAACTGCAGCAGACCATGAACGACCTGGTCGGCATCATCCGCCGGGAGGCGGAGATGGAACAGGCCCTGGAGAAGCTCGCCGAACTGCGGGTCCGTGCGCGGCGCGCGGGCGTGGAGGGCCACCGCCAGTTCAACCCGGGCTGGCACCTCGCCCTGGACCTGCGGAACATGCTCCTGGTCAGCGAGTGCGTCGCGCGGGCCGCCCTGGAGCGCACGGAGAGCCGCGGCGGTCACACCCGCGAGGACCATCCGACGATGAACCGCGAGTGGCGGCGGGTCAACCTGCTCTGCCAACTGGCCGATCCGTCAGGCGGCCTGGCGGCCACGGACCCCGTACGCGGCCAGATCGACCTCGTCCGCGTCACCACCGAACCCATCCGCCCGGACCTGCTCGCCCTCTTCGAAAAGGAGGAGCTGGTCAAGTACCTCTCTGAAGAGGAGCTGTACGAATGAGTTCGTACGACGCGCAATTCAAGGTCTGGCGCGGGGACCTGAGCGGTGGTGACCTGGAGGACTTCAAGATCGAGGTCAACGAGGGAGAGGTCGTCCTCGACATCATCCACCGCCTGCAGGCGACCCAGGCGCCGGACCTCGCGGTGCGCTGGAACTGCAAGGCGGGCAAGTGCGGTTCGTGCTCGGCGGAGATCAACGGGCGGCCCCGGCTGATGTGCATGACACGGATGTCGGTCTTCGACCGCCACGAGGTCATCACCGTCACACCGCTGCGCGCGTTCCCCGTGGTGCGCGATCTGGTGACGGACGTCGGCTTCAACTACACGAAGGCCCGGGAGGTCCCGGCGTTCGTACCGCCCGCGGGCCTGGGCCCCGGCGAATACCGCATGCAGCAGTCGGACGTGGACCGTCCGCAGGAGTTCCGCAAGTGCATCGAGTGCTTCCTGTGCCAGGACACGTGCCACGTGGTGCGCGACCACGAGGAGAACAAGGGCGCCTTCGCGGGCCCGCGCTTCCTGATGCGCGTCGCCGAACTGGACATGCACCCGCTGGACGCGGCAGAAGAATCCGGCCTCGACCGCAAACGAACCGCCCAGGACGAACACGGCCTGGGCTACTGCAACATCACGAAGTGCTGCACGGAGGTGTGCCCGGAGGGCATCAAGATCACGGACAACGCGCTGATTCCGCTGAAGGAGCGGGCGGTCGACCGGAAGTACGACCCGTTGGTGTGGCTGGGGAACAAGATTCGGCGGCGGGGGGAGTAGGCGGGCGGGACTTCCGACACAGGCCCTAGGCGGCGGGGCGCTCCGGGCCCTCGGGCATCTGTCGGGCCAGCCGTTCCGCTCGGGTCAGCCAGTGGGCGTACCACTCGGCGAAGGTGACCCGGGCCGTGCTGCCGTGGAGCTCGTACGGGACCACGCCCTCCCCCACCGCGCGGACGTCATTCCACATCGTTCCGCGCTCGGGGCCGGTCATCGCCAGCAGCGTGTAGTAGGCGCAGCCCTGTTCGCTCACGTGGAGCGCGCCTTCGGTCAGGGCGTCGAGGAGCTCGTCGTCGCGCTTGTCCCAGGCGGCATAGGCGTCGCGGAACCGTGCCAGGTCCTCGTCGGAGTCCCCGTAGGCCGACCGTTGGGGCTCCGCCGCCTGGTGCGCCTCCCATTCCGCCGTGCGCTCGGGGCGGAACGTCTCGGGGGCGGGCGGCGTGGTGGGGATGGAGTGGGGGGCGGGCTCGGGGGCCTGTGCCGGCTCGGGGGGTTTGATGGTGAACAGGCCGTAGTCCGGGCCGGCGCCGCCCGCTCCGACCTCCAGCAGGAAGCTCCGGTACTCCTCGGGGAACCGCACCCCCTGCTGTCGCTCCACCGCGGCGACCTGCTCCTCGGTCAGGACCGGGTGCAGCTCGAACCGGTGGCCGTGCTCCTTGAAGTAGGCGCCGAACACCGCCCGCCGGTTCGGCGCGTCCCGCAGCGCGAGCACGCGCTCCCTCACCCCTGCCCAGACCCCGCTCACCGCGCTCCTCCCCGCTGCGGCCGTCTCCCCGTGGAGTCCGGCCATGCCCACAGGCACCGTACGTGCTCCTCACGCGCCGAGCCGGGTCAGATGACACGGAAGAGGTCGGCCGCCGCGTGGACGTCGGTGAAGTCCTCCACGACGCGGAGGTTGTCGCACAGGGCGTCCAGCACCGAACCGGCCTCCGCGGCGGGCGGCGCGCCGACGGCCAGGCCGAAGACGCGGAAGCCCAGCCGGTGCTTGGCGTCGTTCCAGCCGCGCATCCACTCCTCCGTGACGTCGCATTCGTCGTCGGTGAGCATCACGATGTCCCCACGCGCGCGGGCCGTGTCGTCGAACTCCTCCGCCAGCACCTCCAAGGCGGCCGACAGCGGCCTCTGATAGCTGGTGCCTCCGCCCAGGAAGGTCTCCGCGAAATCCAGCACCCGTTCGACGTCGGCGGCCTCGTCGGCCGGGAAACGGAAGACCTGGAGCTTGTCGGCGGCGGCGAACAGGATGCCCACGAAATCGCGTCCTCCGTGCCGGGCCTGGTCCAGCAGTGCAAGGGCGCACGCCTTGGCCCACGCCTCCCGGGTGACTCCACCGGGCCCCTCCGCGTACATGGAGTGCGAGGTGTCGACGCACGCGATGACGGCGCCCCGCCCGGTGGGCTGCTCACCCTCGCTGTCATAGAGCATCAACTGTCCGGCTGCGTAGCGCGCGGCGAACACCGCGCGCAGGGCCGGCAGTCCGAGGTTGGCCAGTTCGGACGGTACGACACGGGCGAGGTCGTCGCCGAGGGTGACACCGATCAGTTCCCCGGAGGTGTGCTCCACCTTGCGGGCACGCTCCCCGTCGGCCATCTGCCGGAAGCGCCCGATCAGCTCCGCCCACGCGGCGAGGCGGCCGGTGCGCAGCCGCTCGGCGAGCCGGGCCCGCCGGTCGAACGGCATCCGCTCCAACTCGCCGGTCCCGACGCCCCATGCCCGCATCAGGGCGGCCTCCTCCCGTACGGCCACGGCGGCCCTCGCCCCCGCGCTACGGGTGGCGGACCGGATGCCGGGGGCGGCCGCTCCCAGGGCCTGCGCGGCGTCCTGGGCGGCCCGCTGTGCCGCGCTCTCGGCGTCCGGCGCCCGGTGGGGCTCGTCCGCCGCGTTCTCCGCCCTGTCCGCCAGCTCGCCCCGGTCCTGAGCCTCTTCGGTGCCGTCCAGCAGGCGGCGCAGCGCGGTGGCCTGCGCGAGTACCGCCATGGCGGCGGCGTAGGGGTCACCGGCCGACTCGCGGTGCAGTTCGGCGAAGCCCGGTGACTCCATGAGGGAGGCGATCACCTGGTGGTTGACCCTCCTGGAGTGGGTCATTTCCGTGCGCTCGCGCAGACGGGGTCGGGCCTGGTAGGCCGCCAGGAACACGTCGGCCAGGAGGTCGGTGGCGCAGTCGTGGCGTGCGCTCAGCTCGTCTGTCAGCTCGCGCAGGGCGGCCGACTGCTCGTGGGTGTCGAACCAGGTGAGCCGGTCGAACCGGTCCGCGACGACGGCTGCGGTGTGCCGGTCGGAGACGGAGACAGGGTCGGAGACGGGGAGGGGTGCGGGTACGGGTACGGGTACGGGTGCAGGCCAAGGTACTGAAGTGTTCGGGTGGCGCGGCCTGGCGTGACCCTCGTGACTCTGCACCTCACCGCCCCCGCCCGGCGCCTCACCGCCCCCACCCGGTGCCCCGCCCATCACCCCTCGCCCCGCCCCCGCTCAGACCTGCGCCTGCACCGCGCTCGCGTCCACGCCGAGCGCCTCGGTGAGGACGCGGGCGCGGACGGCGCGCTGGCGGCCGGTGACACGGTCGATGGCCGAGGTGGAGCGTCCGGCGTTCGCCGCCTCTTCGCGCAGCTGCTCCAGTCGCTGCCCGGCCGTGGCGAGCTTGTTGTGGGCCTTCTTGATGACCCAGTCGCTCAGCGCCTCGCGCGACTGCCCCGCCATCGCGTCGAGTTGGGCCTCCAGCTCCTCGATCGTGTCGGCCAGGTCGAGGGCCTCCTTGGCGTCGGGGTTGACCAGGTGCAGCACCTCGCGCTCGACGGTCGGCCGCTCGGCCGGGGAGTTCCACAGCACGTGCGTGAGCACCGACAGGTCGGTCTCGGCGACCGCCGGGCGTCCGTCGAGGTACGCGGACGCCTGGAGCAGGCCCACCGCCTGCCGCCAGCGGCGGTCGGAGGCGACGAGCTCCTTGCGGCGCAGGGCGGCCCGCAGCGTGCACACCGCGTCCACGATCGCGTCGGGGACCGCTACGGAGGGGACGCCTTCGGTCACGGCCTCCTGCAACGCGACCAGCTCGACGGTGGTCCGTCGCGGTGCCTTCGGGCGGGTGACGGCGGAGCGGACCAGCGAGGCGAAGTTCGAGGGGTCTTCCAGGTAGCCGACCTCGATCCGTACGAGGAGCCGGTCGTAGATCGCGGCCGAATCCTCGCCCACGGGCAGTTCGTTGCTCGCCGTGATGGCCCCGATCAGGGGGCAGCGGATCGGCTCGCCGCCGTTCTCCGGGTGGTAGATCCGTTCGTTGAGGTAACCGAGCGTCTCGTTCAGCGCCGCCGTGGAGCACTTGAATATCTCGTCGACGAACGCGATGTGCGCGGTCGTTGCGCGGCCTTCGTAGACCTGTCGGTACTCACCGCGAGCCAGCGCGGCGACGTCGATGGGGCCGAACATCCGCGTCGGTGCCGTGAACTTCGACAGGAGGATCTCCCAGTACGACGCCCCGTCGATCCTGCCCGTGAGTTCCCTGGCCATCTCGGACTTCGCCGTCCCGGGCGGGCCGAGCACCAGGGAGTGCTGCCCGGCCAGCAGCGTCACGAGCAGTGTCCGCACCACGTCGGCGCGCTCGAAGAAGCGGTCGGAGAGCTCGTCGCTGATCGCCCGCAGCCTCGCGGCCGTGTCCCTCAGGACCGGCCCGTCCGGTGCCCCCACCCTCAACCCCCGCCCCACCCAGCCCGCGAAGCCCCCACGCCCGCGAAGTCACGACAGAGCGACAACGGGTCGGAACGAGGAGCAGTTCCCGGCGCACCCGAGGACACCCCGACCACACCCCGAGCACGCTCCGAGGCCGCCCCGAGGCCGCCCGCCCCAGGTCGCGGACCCCCGTATGCGGCCATACGCTCCCAAATGTGACGTCGTCCCCGTCGACAGCCCTGCGGGCAGCCGCGGCCGCCGTGGCCGTGCTGCTCGCCTGGTTTCCGCTGTTGAGCGGCTCCCCCGCGGCCGCCGACGACCCGGTCACGCTCTCCCGCTCCGGCCAGATCACCGACAAGGTGGACGCGCTCGGCGACCGCGCGGACGCCGCCGAGCAGGCACTCGACCGGCTGTACGACGACCGGCGCGTGCAGCTCTTCGTCGTCTATGTACGCGACTTCTCCGGCCGCTCCGCACAGAGCTGGGCGGACGCCACGGCCGACCGCAACGGCCTCGGGCTCGACGACGTGCTCCTCGCCGTCGCCACCCACGACCGTCAGTTCGCCTACTCCGTGGACGAGGGTTCGCGGCTCACCGACGCTCAGCTCCAGGACGTGGCGACCACGGCGATCAGGCCCGCCCTGCGCGAGAACGACTGGGCCGGAGCCGCGATCGGCGCGGCGGACGGCTACCGCGCGGTGCTCGCCGGCCGCCCCGTGCCCACCCCGTCGGTCACGCCGGGCACGGCCGACCCGGGGGCCGGCACCTCCGGAGCCGACGACTCCGCGACCGGCGACCTGGTTCTCCCCGTGGCGGCGGCGTGCGCGGCCGGGGTCGCCGCCACCATCGCGTACAAGCGGCGCAGGAAGCGCGCGACCACCCGCACGACCCCCGGAGGCGGGTGGGGGCAGGGGGCGGGCAAGCAGGCCACTCCGCTCCCCGAGCTCGACAAGAAGGCCCGGCTGCTGCTCGTGGAGACCGATGACGCGGTCCGCACCAGCACCGAGGAGCTCGGCTTCGCCACGGCGCAGTTCGGCGAGGACGCGGCCCGGCCCTTCGCCGACGCGCTCGCGTACGCGCAGACGGAGCTGACGGCGGCGTTCCGGCTCCGCCAGGAGCTCGACGACGCCTTCCCGGAGGACGATCCCACCCGGCGCCGCATGCTGGAGGAGATCGTGGCGCGCTGCACGGAGGCGGGCCGCCGCCTCGACGCCGAGACCGCCGGGTTCGACGAGCTGCGCGCCCTAGAGAAGAGCGCCCCTGCCGCCCTGGAGCACGCGGAGACGGTGTTCCGGCAGGTCGCAGCACGTACGGGGGCCGCGGAGACCACCCTCTCCGGTCTCCGCGAGAAGTACGCGCCCACGGCCTCCGCCGCGGTGCTCGGCCATGTCGAGCAGGCCAAGGACCGGCTCGTGTTCGCCACCACCCACCTCAACCAGGCGCGGCAGAGCGTCGACGCGGGCGAGAACGGCAAGGCCGCCGTCCACCTGCGCGCCGCCGAGGGCGCCGTCGACCAGGCCGGCACGTTCGTGGACGCGGTGGACCGCCTGGCGGACGAGCTCGCGCTGGCCGCCGAGAAGCTGCCGGGAGCGCTCACCGATGCCGAGGCGGACCTCGCCGACGCGCGCGGGCTCCTCGAAGGCACCTCCACGGGCGTCTCCACGGCCGATCTGAGGGGCCGTGTGGCCCGCGCGGAGTCGGTCGTCGCCGAGGTGCGCGGCAGGACGGCCGCGGGCCCCTACGATCCGCTGGACGCCCTGCGCAGGGTCGAGGAGGCCGACACCGCGCTCGACGAGGCGCTCGCGGGCGCCCGCGAGCGCGAGGTCTCCGACCGGCGCGCCCGGTCCCTGCTCTCCCAGGCGCTGCTCACCGCGCGCAGCGCCGTCGGCGCGGCCACCGACTTCGTCACCACCCACCGCGGCGCCGTCGGCAGCGAGGCGCGGACCCGTCTGGCCGAGGCCCGCCGCCATCTCGCGCAGGCGGAGGCAGAGGCGGAGGCGGACGACGACGCCACCGCGGCCCTCGGCGCGGCGCAGCGGGCGGACGCGCTGGCCCGTGAGGCGCAGCAGCTCGCCGAACGTGACGTACGGGGGTACGGCAATCCCTACGGAGGCATGGGCGGGGGCGGCGGCCGAGGCGGCGGAATGGGCGGCGCCGTCCTCGGCGGCATCATCCTGGGCGAGCTCTTCGGAGGAGGCGGTCGCCGAGGCGGTCCCTACGGAGGGGGCGGTTTCGGAGGGGGCGGTTACGGCGGCGGCAGCCTCGGAGGCGGCAGTCCCGGCAGCTTCGGCGGCGGCGGTACGCGGGGGCGCAGAGGCGGAGGCGGCAGGTTCTGACCACTCCCCGCACGGCACACCCTGCGCACGCCAGAAGCGCCCACCGCGCCCAGCGCGCACCGACGCGCCCTGCCAAGCAAGCACCCTCACGCAAGGAGCACAAGCCATGCCGAAGCAGACCATCCTCGGCCGCGTCACCCAGCTCGCCAAGGCGAACCTCAACGCGCTGCTCGACCAGGCCGAGGACCCGCAGAAGATGCTCGACCAGCTGATCCGCGACTACTCGAACAACATCAGGGAGGCGGAGGAGGCGGTCGCGACCACCATCGGCAATCTGCGGATGCTGGAGCAGGACCTCAAGGAGGACCAGGACGCGGCAGCCGAATGGGGTGGCAAGGCGCTCGCGGCGAGCAGGAAGGCGGACGAGCTGCGCGCGGCCGGCGGCGCCGAGGAGGCCGACAAGTTCGACCGGCTCGCCAAGGTCGCGCTCGGGCGGCAGCTGCAGTCCGAGAAGGAGGCGAAGGGTGCCGAACCGACGATCGCCTCGCAGACCGAGGTCGTGGAGAAACTGAAGTCCGGGCTCGACCGGATGAAGTCGAAGCTGACCGAACTCGAATCGCGGCGTGATCAGTTGGTGGCCCGCGCGAAGACGGCGCAGGCGCAGAACCAGATGATGGACGCGGCCCAGAACATCGACGTCCTTGACCCGACCAGCGAGTTGAGCCGCTTCGAGGAGAAGGTGCGGCGGGAGGAGGCACGGGCCCTCGGCAAGCAGGAGCTGGCCGCGTCCTCGCTCGACGCGCAGTTCGAGGAGCTGGACGCCCTGGGGGACGAGGCGGAGATCACCGCCCGCCTCGCCGCCCTCAAGGCGACCACGTGAGCCTGCCCGAAGACCACGTGAGCCTGCCCGAAGCCGAAGGGGCAGGACCGCGTCAGAACAGGCTGAGCAACGCCTCCGCCGCGTCCATCGGCTCCGTGTCGCCGTCCGGCAGCGCCATCTCGAACCACACGGTCTTCCCGCGCGGTGTCCTGCGCGAGCCCCACGCCGCGCTGAGCAGCCCGACCAGCTGGAGTCCGCGTCCGCCCTCGTCGGTGTCCCGCGCGCGGCGGCGGCGCGGCTGCACGAAGCTCGCGTCCCACACCTCGCACACCAGCGTCCGGTCGAGCAGAAGGCGCAGCCTGATGT
The DNA here is from genome assembly GCF_008642315.1 of Streptomyces venezuelae. NCBI lineage: Bacteria > Bacillati > Actinomycetota > Actinomycetes > Kitasatosporales > Streptomycetaceae > Streptomyces > Streptomyces venezuelae. The sequence goes on from NZ_CP029192.1 coordinate 3,307,378, forward strand.
CGCCTTCGCCGTACCGCAGTGCGTTGGTGACGAGCTCGCTGACCAGCAGTTCCGCCGTGTCGCAGAGCCGCTCCAGATCCCAGGCCCGCAACTGGTCGCAGGCGAGTTCACGGGCGCGGCCGACCGACTTGAGGTCGCGCGGCAGCGTCCAGTCGCCGACGTGTTCGGTGGGCAGGCCTTCGACGCGGGCCATCAGGAGGGCGATGTCGTCCTCTCCGTGGTGGGTGTCCAGGGTGTTCAGGACGTGGTCGCAGGCGTCCTCCAGGGTCGTCGGCGCGTCGTTCAGGGCGCGTACGAACGCGTTCAGACCCTCGTCCAGCGGGTGGTCGCGGGATTCGACGAGGCCGTCGGTGTAGAGCGCCAGCAGGGCGCCCTCGGGGAGTTCGACCTCGACGTCCTCGAAGGGCTCGCCGCCGACGCCGAGGGGCATGCCCGGCGGCACGTCGAGCATGAGCGCGGACTCGCCAGGCTCGACGAGGACGGGCGGGAGGTGGCCCGCGTTGGCGAACGTGCAGCGGCGCGTGACGGCGTCGTAGACCGCGTACACACAGGTGGCGAGGTAGACCTCGCTCAGGTCGGCGTCCGCCGCCTTGCGCACCCCGCGGGTGGCCTGCTGGGGCCCCGCGGGGTTGCCGAGTCCCCGGGCGATCTCGTCGAGGGCGGAGAGCACCTCGGCGGGTTCCAGGTCGAGCAGGGCCAGCGTGCGGACGGCGGTGCGCAGCTCCCCCATGGCGACGGCGGCGCGCAGGCCGCGGCCCATGACGTCGCCGACGACCAGGGCGGTGCGGTGGCCGGGCAGTTCGATGACGTCGAACCAGTCGCCGCCGACCTCTGTCGCGGCGTTGCCGGGGAGGTAGCGGCAGGCGATGTCGAGTCCGGACGCCTCGGGGTCACCGGGCGGCAGCAGGGAGCGTTGCAGTATCAACGCGCGCTCGTGCTCGCGGCGGTAGAGGCGGGCGTTGTCGATGCAGACGGCGGCCCGCGCGGCCAGTTCGACGGCCAGCGCCCTGTCGCGCTCTCCGAAGGGTTCGCTGCCCTTCGTGCGGGAGAACTGGGCGAGGCCGACGACCGTGTCGTGGGCGACCATCGGCACGGCGAGCGTCGACTGGACGAGGCCCTTGGTGAGGCGGCTCGCCGACTCGTCGTCGGCCCCCGTGACCAGGCGGGGCCTGGCCGCGCGCAGTGCGTCGGCGCAGGGTGACGTGAAGGCGAACCGGTGGACGGCGCCCACGTCTATGGGGGCGCTGCCGTCCGGGAACGGGGCGTCGGCGACGGCGCTCGCGAAGGCCACGCGGCGCAGGTCCGCGCTGCCGTCGGCGAGGCCCGGCGGTGTCTCGTCGCCGTCGAGAAGGCCTTGGTAGAGGTCTACGGAGGCGAGGTCACAGAAGCCGGGGACGGCGACGTCGAGCAGCTCCCGTGCGGTGGTCTCCAGGTCCAGGGAGTTGCCGATGCGGGCCCCCGCCTCGTTCAGGAGGGCGAGGTTGCGCCGGGCGTGGGCGGCCTCCCGCGCGGCGGCGTGCCGCCGGGTGACGTCCGTGCCGAGGCCCGCGACGCCGATGGGGCGGCCCGAACCGCTGTGCACGCGGTAGAGGTTGATCGACCAGTGCCGTCGATCGCTGCTGCCGGGTGCGGGTCCCACTATCTGCATGTCCGTCACGGAGTCGCCGGTTTCGAGGACCCGCTTCAGGGCGGCGGCCATGCGGTCGGCCTCGTGGCGCGGCAGATAGTCGTGGACGGTCCGGCCCCGCTGGTCCTCGACGCCGCCTCCGAAGACGGCGGCGAACCGGCGGTTGGCGCGCTGCACCTTCAAGTCCGTGCCGAACAGCAGGAACCCGAAGGGAGATTGGCCGAAAATGGCTTGAGATGCGGCGAGGTCCGTCTCGATCTGCCGGAGCACCCGGACGTCGACGACGATGCAGACCGCGGCCCGCTCGCCCTCCTCGGTCACGGTCGGCATCACGTAGACCTCGGCGACGCCTTCCAGGCCGCCTGCGCCCCGCTCACCGCCCGCACCGGGCCCACCGGGCGCCAGGACGTCCTCGGGCAGCCTGAAGGGCACCACGCCCGTCCACTCGCGCCCGTCGAGGATCTCCGCCATCTTGCGGTGGCCGCCCGCACGCAGCTCGGGCGGCACGAAGGCCTCGATGGGGTCCTTGCCGACGGCGTCCCGCGCGGCCACGCCGAACAGCCGCTCGGCGCGCACGCTCCACTGGTCGACCAAGCCGTCGGCGCCGATGGAGAACGAGGCGACCTTGATGTAGTCGTAGATCGAACCGGGTGGGTTGCTCTGCCACATCTCGTCGGCCGGCACGTCATGGGCCGGCCCGTCGACGACCGGCACATCAGCGTTCGGCGCAGCGGCGTTCGGCTCGTCGCCGACCGTCGCGTCCTCGGCCGTCGCGTCGCCCGACGGACCGTTGCTCTCCGTCGCCTTCGCTGGTATCTCGCTCACGCGAACCGTCCCCTCCAGCTCACCGCGTCCGGCACCGGTCACCGCATACGGCTGACCGCAGTATCCAGCACTACGGTGCCGCGCCACACGGCGTTCACGATCACAGCACGGACTCGACGCTTTTTGGCCCGTGCCGCCCTTGTGCAGGACGCCTCTCGCACACTGCCAGTCTTCTAACCCGGCAGCGCCAGCTCGAACCACACCGTCTTCCCCGTACTGCCCGTTCGACCCGGACGTGTGCCCCAGCGTCGGGAGGAACGGGACACCAGCTGGAGGCCACGGCCGCCCTCGTCGTCGAGGGCGGCGGTGCGCTCCAGGGGCGGATCGGGGAGCGGATCGGACACCTCTACGAGGAGGGTGCCGTTGGGGTCCACGGGGCGTACGAGACGTACGCCGATGGGCCCGGAGGCGTGCCGCAATGAGTTGGTCACCAACTCGCTCACGAGCAACACGGTGACGTCGGCGACGGACGTGAGGCCCCAGTCGGCGAGCTGTTTGCGGACGACCGTACGGGCGGTGCGGACGGCGCCGGGGTCCGCGGGGAAGTCCCACTCGGCGCGGTCGCCTTCGGTGTCGATCACGCCGATCACTTCCAGACCAGTAGCTGAACCTGCCCGGGACCTGTCCGGTTTCATGGGGTTAATGGGCACATACCCGATATCCCGGCTGCTTTACCGCGTACTGGAGCGCACTGTGGCACGAACGGCGTACGCGGGGTCAGTGCGCGGCGTGCGGCAGGGCGAGCGCCGCTTCGACGGCGGGCACGTCGGCGGCCAGCCAGTCGACGGACCACACCTGGTCGGGGGCGAGCCAGCGCAACTCGTCGTGATCCTCCAGGGGCCGGAGCTCGCCCGACACGAGACGGGCCGTCCACACCCGCAGGACGTACCCGCCCGGCAGCGGCCACTCACCCGGGACCCGGCCGACAGGCTCGGCCCGGACACCCAGTTCCTCGCGGAGCTCACGCACCAGCGCGTCCTCGTCCCGCTCCCCGGGTTCGACCTTGCCGCCGGGCAGCTCCCAGCCGCCGGCGAGTTCCGGGGGCGCGCTGCGCCGTGCGGCGAGCAGGCGTCCGTCGTCGTACAGGGCGGCGCCCACCACGATGCGTTCGTTCATGCGTCAGAGCCTACGGAGGCCCTAACGTCCGCTGCCGTTCTGGCTCAGCCTCTCGATCGAGTAGAGCTGCTTGTGCCCGCGGTCGTGGAGGCTGTCGGCGATCTTCTGGGCCTCGGCCTTCGTCGCGTACCTGCCCACGCGATAGCGGTTGCCGTTGTCGTCCTGGCGTATCACGAACCAGGGCAGCAGAACTGTCCCGTCATTCATCGCGCCCCTCCGTTCGCCACCCCCGGCGCGCCCCACGCCTCGATCTGTAAGGAAACCGCAATCCGCATATGCCCGAGCCTACGCCCGACCTTTACGCAGCGGATACGAGTTTGCACAAAGAGATACGCATGAGGACCGCTATCGGCCATGGCTCCGGCTACGCGCGCAACGGGAGGGGCGCCGGGGCCGCGTGAGGACAGCCGAAACCCGCCCCCCGCGCACAAGGCAACGGGGGGCGGGTCGGCATGGGCGGCGGCGCGCGAGGGCGCGCCGGTGGGGCGTGCGCGCGGGTTGGCGGCGGGCGGGCGCGGGGCGGTGGGCTACCGCACGGGCAAGTGGTACGCGATCCGGTACCGGTCGGCGGGGACCACGATGTCGGCCGCCTCCACGGGGCGGCCCGACGCGTAGTACGTCCGGTGGACGACGATGACGACGTGGCCGGGGACGCCGCCGAGCGCCGTGAGCTCCTCCGCGAGGCCGGGGCGCGCGCCCACCTCCTCCGCCACGTTGTCCACGATCACGTCGATGGCCGCCATCCGGTCGACCACTCCGCAGCCGCCCAGCGGCCCTTCCTCGGGAAGCATCACGGGGGTGCGCCCGGTGACGGCGAGGGGCTCCCAGGAGGTGGAGAGCATCATGGCCTCTCCGGCGTCCCGGAAGACGTACTTGGTGCACATCACGCGGTCCCCCACACGGATGCCGAGGCGCTCGGCGACCGCGGCGTTCGCCTCGATCTGCTCGCTGCGGGACTCCCAGGTGCCGCGCACGCCGTCGGCGGCCTGCTCCTGACGGAAGGGGGTCGAGCCGCCGTTCACCGCGCGGTACCCGGTGCGGGCGATCTTGCGCGGGACGGGGCGCTCACGCACATAGGTGCCCGATCCGGAGCGCCCCTCGACCAGGCCCTCGGCCATCAGGACCTTGCGCGCCTCCAGGGCGACCGTGTCCGACACCCCGTACTCCTCGCGGATTCTGGCTTGCGAGGGGAGGCGGGTGTGCGGCGGCAGCGAACCGTCGGCGATCTTCTTGCGGAGATCACCCGCGACCCGCAGATACGCCGGCTGTTCACCGAAAGTCACTGGCCACTCCCATCAGGTTGACAGACAGCAACAGCCTGGCAACCGTGGGTTGTTGCGTGCAACCCAAGGCCAAGGAATCACCCGAAGTGATGATTTCTGCTGGCGCAGGTCTTTACGCAGGGACTTTCCCCGGATATAGCGAGCGGTCGAGGATCTTGAGGAAACGTTCGGTCGCCGCCCGCGCGATCTGACTGCCCCAGCCTCCCCAGTTCACGTCGAAACAATGGTCGGCCCACGGCAGTTCGACGTACGTCGCCGGGGCGCCGACCTCCTTCAGGCGCCGGGCCAGCTCGCGCGCCTGCGCGACCGGCACCGCGCGGTCGGCGCTGCCGTGCAGGAGCAGCGTGGGCGGCACGTCGCCCCGGACGAGCCGCGCGGGCGAGCCGAGGCGGTAGCGGGCGGGGGCGGTGGCGGCCGAACCGCCCATCAGGAGCGGGATCATGGGGTCGCGGCGCAGCGCGGTGCCCGCGATCAGGCGCCGCATGTCGGTGGGCCCGTAGAGGGAGAGGACCCCGGAGACCGAACTGCTGCGCACCTTGCAGGACGCCGGAACCCTGCCGTCCCCCTCCGTGTAGGCGGCGGAGAGCGCGAGGTTGCCGCCGGCCGAACTGCCCGCGAGGAGCAGGCGGTCGGGGTCGATGCCGTACACGCGCGCGTGCCGCCGCACCCAGCCGACGGCACACTTCACGTCGCCGATCTGGTCGAGCTGGGTGGCACCGGGCGCGAGGCGGTAGTCGATGTCGAAGACCGACCACCCGCGCGCGTTGAACCAGCGGTTCCATTCGGGGGTCTGGCTGCGGTGGCCCTTGTTCCAGCCGCCGCCGTGCACCCATACGACGGCGGGCCGCCGCACCGCGGCCCGCTTGGGCAGCGCCCACAGGTCGAGCCTCAGCTTCTGCCCCTCTGGGTGCGCCCGGCGATCGCGGCCCACGCGCGCGTAGGTGAGCGTGCGCGCACGGTCGGGCACCTTGGCGTAGTTGACGCCGTCGAAGTACCGCGCGGGGACGAGGTCTTGTCCCTGGTGCCGCGCGGTGTCGTACGCGGCGGCGTAGGGCATCACTCCGTAGACGAGGGCCGCGAAGGAGGCGAGCGCGGCGAGCCCCGCGCACCAGGGATGACGTCGTCCCGCGAACGCGGCGCCCGCGAGGCCGAGCAGTCCCGGCGGCAGCAGGAGGAGCCCCCAGGAGGTGATCGCGGCGGCGACGAGCACCAGGAGCGGGATGCGCGGCAGCGGGGCGGCGACGAGGACGGCGAGCGCCGCGTTCAGCAGCCCGGTCGCCAGGAGCAGGACCCGGGTCACGCCGGGCGGCGGCACGACGGACGTCACACCGAAGAACTATCACAGAAGCAGACAAAAGCTCCTTAGGGCGACCGTTCAGGCGCTTGCCCGAACGGTCACCCGCGGGCGCCCCCGAGCCGGGAGCGGCCGCCGCGTCACACCTCTTCGCTGTCCCCGTGGTGCTCGTCGAGGCCCGTCTCCGGACCGTCCCCGGGAGTCGCGTCGCGCGGCGAAGTCAATCCCAGGTCCAGGGACTTGCGGGCCCCGACGGCCCCCTTGCCGTCCAGTGCCTGCAGACCCGCCACGTAGTACGTGTTGTAGGTGTCGGCATCGGAGGCCTCGGCCGCCTTCGCCCACTCCTTGCGGCCCTTCTCGATCTCGGTGAGAAGCTTGTCGACGTGCTTCCGTGTGCCCGTGGGCCAGTGATGCGCGCGCAGCTGCCGCGCCTGTTCGGCGAGGCCCTTGTCGACGCGGGCGGCCCACTTCTTGTGGCCCTGGAGGTCGTCCTCGAACCGCTCCTGCGCGGGCGCCGCGAAGTACTCCTTGCTGAAGGCGCGGTCCGCCTTCACATAGGCGAGCTGGTCCGCGTCGAGCGTCGTCGCGTCGCTGCGCAGGGAGCCTTCGAGCGGCTCCTCCGGGTCGGTGGCACCGAAGATGCACGTGCCGTGGCGGTCGCCGTGGCGCCAGGTGGTCCGGTCGGGCATGAAGTAGTAGATCTCGGCGTCGCCGAAGTCCGCCCAGGTGTCCATGACGTACGCCCACTGCAGGTCGGCGCATTTGGACTCCGCGAGGTCGACCATGGCGTCCTCCCCGGGGTACTCCGTGTGGTTCACGCGGAACGACGCGAAGACCTCGCCGTCGTGCTCCCCGGAGCACGGGACCTCGTCCACCTCGGCGGCGTACTTCATGGAGTCGATCTTCCCGTCGGGCGCGTCGAAACAGCCGCCTTTGTCGACCGGGAAGGCGCCGCCGCTCTGCCGGGACTCGCGGGCCGCCTCCCTGAACCCGTCGGCGAAGTCGCGGGCGGCGCCCGTGGCCACGGAGAGGACGAGCAGCAGGACGCCCAGGACGGAGAGAATGCTGCCGGCGATCGCGAGACCCCTGCCGCGCTCACCCTTCTTCTTGATCTGCGCGAGCGCGACGAGGCCGAGGACGAGGCCGACGGCGGGCACGAAGCAGAGGATGCCGAACACGAGCGACGCGATCGCGAAGCCGTTCACCGGCGGCCGGGAGTAGGGGGAGTACGGGCCTGGCCAGGCCTGGTACGGGAGCTGCTGCCCGTGCGGTGCCGGCGGCCAGGGAGCGCTCGGCTGACCCGGCTGGCCGGGGTGGCCCTGTCCGCCTCCAGGAGGGGCGTTCGGGCCGGGGGGCGGCGGTATGTCCACGGGTTGCGTGCTCCTGGATTCTGGTGCGGGCGGTGCTGAGGTGGCGCCAGGGGCGCAGGGTAAGTCGTACGGAAAGCTTGGCGCATCGTAATCGGGGCGGGGGATAAAAGGTAATGCGGCGGCAAAGCTCAACAACTCGGGCAGGCCTGCGGGGAACCGTACGGGCGGTCAACGGCCTGACCTCCCGGTGGGCCGCCGCGGCGTCCGCCGACCGCGGCACGGTCTTCTCGGCGCCGGGCGTCTGGCCCCTGCTCGCGTTCCTCGCCGACGGCGCGTCCGGCACGGCCCGCGCGGAACTCTCGGCGGCGGTGGGATTGCCGGCGGACGAAGCGGCGTCGGCCGCGCGGGAGTTGCTGGCCGCGATGGACCGCGTACGCGGCATGGACGCGGCGCTCGGCCTGTGGACCAGGCGCACCCTGATCCTGCGGGACGCGTGGCGCGACGGGGTGCCGGTGGACGCGTTGGGGGTGCTGACCGGGGATCCGGGGGTGGACGCGGCGGCGCTCGACGCGTGGGCGGCACGGCGGACGGGCGGGCTGATCGAACGGGTACCGGCCGAGCTCGCGCCGGACACCGAACTGGTCCTGGCGAGCGCGCTCGCGCTGCGCGCGGACTGGGTGACGCCGTTCGAACCGCAGCCGCTGACGCCCACCGCGGGCCCGTGGCGGGGACGCCGGATCGCGGGACTCCAGAGGGCGGCCCCGGGCCTGGACGCCGTACGGATCGGCCGCGGCCCGGCCGGTCGCGTCACCGGGGTGACGTTGCGCGGCGCCCCCGCCGGAGACGGGGACAGGGGCGGGGACGCGCACAGGGACAGGTACGGGGACGTAGACGTCCAGCTCCTGCTGGGCGAGCCGCACATGCCCCCCGGCGACGTGCTGACGACAGGTCTCGGCATGCTCACGGACGACGTCCCCACGACGTCGGGCGACGAGCTGGCCCCGGGACCCGCGGGGCCGGGCGCGGTCCTGCGCGAGACCCTCGCCGACACCCGCGACGAGCCGCCGCACGTGGCGCTGTGCACCGTGGAGTTCACCCTCGACGCGGAGCACGACCTCCTGGTGCCGCCCGGCGTCTTCGGCTTGGCGGCGGCGAGCGATCGGCGCCCCGGCTCGTTCCCCGGGATCTCCGACCGGCCCCTGCGCGTGGAGTCGGCCAGGCAGACGGCGACGGCGACGTTCGGCCCGACGGGCTTCCGTGCCGCCGCGGTCACGGCGGTCACGATGGACTGGATGGGGCTGCCCTCGCATCCGACGACCGAGCTGGCGGTCACAGTGGACCGCCCCTTCGGCTTCCTCGCCGTCCACCGCACCTCACGCCTCGTCCTCGCGGCCGGCTGGGTCACCGACCCGGAGCCGTACCGCGAGGACGAGGATCACTGAGTCACGTACTCGATCGCATCAAGGGGTCAGAACTGCAGGCTCCAGGAGTCGATCTTCCCGGTGTCCTGCGCCGCGTTGTCGCTGACCCGCAGCTTCCACGTGCCGTTGGCCGTCTCCGAGGAGGCGTTCACCGTGTACGTGGTGTTGATGTTGTCCGAGCTGCCGCCGGTGCCGTAGCCCTTGAGGGTGTAGGCGGTGCCGTCCGGGGCGATCAGCTGGACCTGGAGGTCGCCGATGTACGTGTGCTGGATGGTCACCGGCACGCTCAGCGCGGCGGGCGCGTTGCCCGGGACCTCGGTCACGGTCACCGGGGACTCGGCGGTGGCGTTGTCCTGGATCGGGTAGTCCGTGTCGTTCGTGAACTTCTTGCCCGGCGGGTTGGTCGTGCCGCCGGTGACGTTCAGGAGGCGGTTCGGCGAGCCCGAGCCGGGGCTGCCGACGACGCCGGTCGACGAGGCGGCGACCAGGCCCGCGGAGACCTGGGCCGGGGTCGACGTCGGGTTCTGGCCGAGGTAGATCGCGGCCGCGCCCGCCACGTGCGGGGAGGCCATCGACGTACCGGAGATGGTGTTCGTCGCACTGTCGCCGGAGTTCCACGTCGAGGTGATCGAGGAGCCCGGGGCGAAGATGTCGAGGATGCTGCCGTAGTTCGAGTAGCTCGCCCGCGCGTCGGTGTTGGTCGTGGCGCCGACGGTGATGGCCTCCGCCACGCGCGCGGGCGACTTGGTCGACGCGTCCGTCGACTCGTTCCCCGCCGCCACGGCGTACGTGATGCCGGACGCGATGGAGTTGCGCACCGCCGTGTCGAGCGCGCTGTCGGCGCCGCCGCCGAGCGACATGTTGGCCACGGCGGGCTTGACCGCGTTCTTGGTCACCCAGTCGATGCCGGCGACGACCTGCGCGGTGGTGCCCGAGCCCGAGTTGTTCAGGACGCGCACGCCGACGATCTTGGCCTTCTTGGCGACGCCGTGCAGGGTGCCGGCGACGGTACCGGCGACGTGCGTGCCGTGGCCGTGGCCGTCCTGCGCGGTGTTGTCGTTGTCGATGGCGTCATAGCCGTAGGAGGCGCGGCCGCCGAAGTCGGTGTGGCTGATGCGGACGCCGGTGTCGATGACGTACGCGGTGACGCCCTCGCCCGCGGAGTCCGGGTAGGTGTACTTCTGGTCCAGCGGCAGGTTCTTCTGGTCGATGCGGTCCAGGCCCCAGGACGGCGGGTTGTTCTGGGTCGCGGTGGCAGTGAACGTCCGGTTCTGGACGACCGCGTCGACCGCCGGGTCGGCGGCGAACTTCTTCGCCTCGGCCTCGGAGAGCTCGACCGCGTAACCGTTGAGAGCCTTGTCGTAGGTCCGCTCGATCTTGGCGCCGTACTCCTTGGCGAGGGCCTTGCCCGCGGCGGAGCGGGCCTTCGGAGCGTTCTTGTCGAGGCTCACGATGTAGCTGTTCTTGATCACGCCGGGTGCGCCGGCGTTCTCTATCGTGCCTTCGGCCCGGTCCGGCCGGGCATTCGCCGGAAGGGCGGAGACGACGCCGAGGGCGAGGGCCGCGACCGCTGTCGCGCTGATGCCGGCCAGTCTTCGGCGGTTGTGACGCGTCACTGCCATCTGAGGGGTCCTCCTCAATAGGTGGTGCGCTGGTGGGGGAATGGTGCTGTGGTGCCCACACTCACGGAGGAGGCACGCGGCAGGGTCCGGTCAGGGCAGGGCCATGACAATTGGCCACGTGTCCATGCGGTTTGCCGAACCTTGCCGATTCCTTGTAGGCCCTTGCCTCCGTCCGGACGAAAGATTGGCCGATCCATAGGAATCCCACAAGGGTCAGGACCGGCCGTAACACGACCGCCACGCACGCGTCATGACGCACCATCACCACCTCTCACGCACCTCGCGGGCTCCTCACGTCCCACGTTCAACAACCACCCCTCATAGCCTGCGCGCATGACAGACACGACCGCGTACGCCCCAGAGGCCACCGTCCTGCCCGACTGCTACTGCCCCGCCGACGGAACACGCGTCCCCGCCGGCTCGCTCGCCTGGTCGTGCCCGGCCTGCCGCGGTCCCCTCGACCTGGACTTCTCCCCCGCGCCCGCACCCCTGAAGGCGCTCGCGGGACGGGTGAACTCCCTCTGGCGGTACGCGGAATGCCTCCCTCTCCCCACCCCCGCGCTCTCCCTCGGCGAAGGCCGCACGCCCCTCGTGGAACTGGCGGGGCCGGTTTCGGCCAAGTTGGACTTCCTGATGCCGACGTTGTCCTTCAAGGACCGCGGCGCGGTCATGCTCGCCGCCCTCGCGCGGCGCCTCGGCCCCGACCGGGTGATCGCCGACAGCAGCGGCAACGCGGGCACGGCCGTCGCCGCGTACTGCGCGCGGGCCGGCCTCGACTGCACCGTGTACGTCCCCTCCGCCACGTCACCGAAGAAGCTGGAGCAGATCACCGCGCACGGCGCACACCTCCAAGTCGTCGACGGCGACCGGGAGTCCACGGCGCGGGCGGCCCGCGCCGCCGCCGACGAACCCGGCACGTTCTACGCCTCCCACGTCCACAACCCCTACTTCCTCCACGGCACCAAGACGTACGTCCACGAGCTCTGGGAAGACCTCGGAGGCCGCCTCCCCGACGCCCTCGTCGTCCCCGTGGGCAACGGCACGCTGCTGCTCGGCGCCGCACTCGCGATCAGCGAGCTGCACACGGCCGGGCTCATCGCGCGGCGGCCCGCGCTGTACGCCGTCCAGTCCGCGGCGGTCGCCCCGCTCGCCGAGGCGTGGCGGGCCGGCGCCGACGACCTGGTCGGCGAGACCCCGATGGCGGCGACCTTCGCCGAGGGCATCGCGATCCCCCGCCCACCGCGCGCCCGCCAGATCCTGCACGCGGTACGCGCGTCGGGCGGCGGCTTCCTGACGGTGACGGAGGAACAGATCGTGACGGCCCAGCGGGACCTGGCCTCGCGCGGGCTGTACGTCGAGTCCACGGGTGTGGCCTGCTGGGCGGCCGTACGGGAGGGGGCGCTCGGGGAGCGGACGACGGTGGTTCCGCTGTGCGGGGCAGGGGCGAAGACGGGGCTCGCGAACGCGGTGGGGGGGGCTGACGCCAAGTAGGGGGTGAGACCGCCGACCGGTGGTCGGGGAGGAGGGCCCGTGATTCCCGTGATTCCGTGACTCCGGACGGACGGGATGGTCCGGGTGAGGGTGGTTCCGGTGCGGACTGTTCTAGTACGGACGGTTCCGGTACAGATGGTTCCGGCGTAGACGGACCTGGGACGTATGACACGGCCAAGGCCGAGGAACTGCTCGCCCGGGCCGCGGGCGGTGCTTCGGACGAGGAACTGCTCGCCCGAGCCGCGCGCGACCCCGCGTCCTTCGAACCGCTCGTACGCCGCCACTCGACGGCGCTGCACGGCTACTTCGCCCGCCGTGCGCCCCACGCGGCGGACGACCTGCTGACCGAGGCCTGGCTCCAGGCGTTCACGGCCCGGCGCGGTTTCGACGCGGACCGGGGACCCGCGCGGGCCTGGCTGTTCGGCGTCGCGAGGAACGTACTGTCCGCGCACTGGCGACGCACGGAACGACAGCGGCCCGGCGGGCGGAGCGAAGGCGTCCCCTTCCGCGACGACCCGTGGGAGGCGGTGGACGAGCGCCTCGACGCGGCGGCGGTGGCCCCGCGGCTGCGCGAGCTGCTGGCCGGCCTCCCGCCCGAGGAGCGCGAGTTGCTGCTGCTCGTCGCCTGGGAGCAGCTGACGCCCGGCGAGGCCGCCGCGGTGGTCGGCATCCCCGCGGGGACGGCCCGCTCACGACTGCACCGCGCCCGGCACCGAATGCGCGCCGATGCTCCCCTCAATCTGACAGGAGACCTGGCATGACGAACCGTACCGACGATCACGATCTGCTGGACTTCCCCGACGCCGCGGAGCTGAAGGCGGCGGGCGATGTGGCACCACCGTCCACCGGGGCGGTGGACGGCGCGTGGGCGGCGGTGGCACGCGCGGCAAGGGAGAAGCAGCGCGCGAGGCCTGCGCCGACGCCCCTCACCCGGCCGGCAGGTCGCCGTGTTCGCCGCCCCCGCAGGCTGCTCGTCGCCGCGGCGGCCGTGGCCGCGATCGCCACGGGCGCCGTCGCGTACCCCGTGCTCGACATGGGCGGCGAACCGGCGGCGACGGCCTCGGCGAGCCAGTTCTTCGAGGGCATGGCGGAGGTGGCGCAGGACGCTCCGGCGACGACCCCCGCGTACTGGAAGGTGCGCGTCGAGACGGACAACCAGGACGACGGCAGGCGCACGGACACCAGCTACTTCGACCGCGAGGGCCGCGTCTGGACCGTCGACGCCGACGGCACGGCCCACGAACCGCCCGCGGGCGAGGCGGGCAAGGTCAAGAAGTGGCCGGTGGGGAAGAGGTGGCTGACCTGGCCGCAACTGGAGAAACTGCCGACTGACGAAAAGACGCTGGCGGCACTCTTCCCCCAAGAACCCGAACAGCCGCTTCGACCAGGTCACGATCATGCTGGAGGACTCCCCCGCGGGCCCGGACCTGCGGGCGGCACTGTTCCGCATCCTGGCGGACACCCCTGGCATGAAGCTGGTCGGTGACGTGAGGGACAGCAAGGGCCGGGCGGGGGGCGCGGTGGAGATCACGCAGAAGTCGTGGGTGAGGCTGGGCGAGGCCGAGACCCCGGACGAGGGCAAGGACATCACGCTCCGCACGAAGGACCGCTACGTCATCACCCCCGACACGGGCCTGCTCCTGGAGACGACGCACAGAGCCATCGGCAAGAACACGAACACCCCGGCGGACCGCTACACCTGGCTGGAGGTGGGCCCGGCGGACCGGGTGGAGTGAGCGGAGAGGACGGCGTCGGAGAATGGATGCCGTGACGGTGAAGCGAGAGTGGAAGTACGAAGGGACCGAGCTGGCGTGGCTCCACGACCGGCTCGGCCGCTCGGACGACGGGCCGGGACACGTGGTGTCCGAGCTGGTGCCTGAGGGCTACGAGGCGTACGTCCGCATCTTTCACCGCTTCCGGGCCACGGACGTCTCGGGCCGCACCCGCCGGTGGAAGGCCTGGGCGAAGGACTCCGGCGTCCCCTTCCACCCGGAGATGTCCCACCGATGGCTGCGGTCGGACGAGCCCGACCCGGGACCGCGGTGGATGGCGGACGAAGGCACGCTCGACGAACGGAGCCGGGGAGCGCTCGCCCGCCTGCTGGCCGCCGTCTCCGGCGAGCAGGACGTGTACTTCGCCTACGACCTCGGCGCCCTGCTCTGGGGCGCCCACGACGAACCTCTCGTCCGCCACGGCTCCCTGGCCCACCTGGAGGACGTACGAGCATCACTGACGGACGTGCTGGGTGACAGCGGCCCGGAGTTCTGGTGGCCCCAGGACCGCAGTTGGGTGGTGACGACGGACTACGACCTGCTGTCGACCTACGTCGGCTGCTCGTCCAGGACCGCCGAGCGAATCCTGACGGACGACACCCTCGAAGCCCTCCCGGTCACACCACACACCCGAGTCGACTGGGACACCGAGCCCCCGCAAGGCGAACAACCACCGCACATTCAGCAGACGACAACGAAGGGGTCGACTCCCGGAGGAGCCGCCCCCTTCTGAACCGCATGCTCGACAAGCGGCGCAGCGCGCAGTGAGTGGTCGGTCACACGTTGAAGCGGAACTCCACCACATCCCCGTCCTGCATCACATACTCCTTGCCCTCCATGCGCGCCTTGCCCGCCGCGCGGGCGTCGGCGACCGAGCCCGTTTCGACCAGGTCCTCGAAGGAGATGACCTCGGCCTTGATGAAGCCCTTCTGGAAGTCCGTGTGGATGACGCCCGCGGCTTCGGGGGCCGTGGCTCCCTGAGGGATCGTCCAGGCGCGGGATTCCTTCGGGCCTGCCGTGAGGTAGGTCTGGAGGCCGAGGGTGCGGAAGCCCACGTGGGCGAGGGTGGCGAGGCCGGGCTCTTCCTGGCCGACCGACTGGAGGAGTTCGAGGGCCTCGTCCTCGTCCAGCTCCGCGAGGTCCGACTCCAGCTTCGCGTTGAGGAAGATCGCCTCCGCGGGGGCGACCAGGGCGCTCTGGGCGGCCTTGAACTCGTCGTCCGTCAGCTCGTCCTCGTCCACGTTGAAGACGTAGAGGAAGGGCTTGGTCGTGAGGAGGTGCAGGTCGTGGAGGAGCTCCTCCTTGCCGGAGCCCTGGACGATGCCCGCCGAGAAGAGCGTGTCGCCCTTCTCCAGGATCGCCTGGGCCTCCTCGACCGCCTTCACCTTCGGAGCGATGTCCTTCTTGATGCGCGACTCCTTCTGGAGGCGCGGCAGGACCTTCTCGATCGTCTGGAGGTCCGCGAGGATCAGCTCGGTGTTGATCGTCTCGATGTCGTCCTTCGGGGACACCTTGCCGTCGACGTGCACGACGTTCTCGTCCTTGAAGGCACGGATGACCTGGCAGATCGCGTCCGACTCACGGATGTTCGCGAGGAACTTGTTGCCGAGGCCCTCGCCCTCGCTCGCGCCGCGCACGATGCCCGCGATGTCGACGAAGTCGACCGTCGCCGGGAGGACCTTCTGGGAGGAGAAGATCTCGGCCAGTTTCGTGAGGCGAGGGTCGGGGACGCCGACCACGCCCACGTTGGGCTCGATCGTGGCGAACGGGTAGTTGGCCGCCAGCACGTCGTTCTTGGTCAGGGCGTTGAACAGGGTCGACTTGCCGACATTGGGCAGACCGACGATTCCGATCGTGAGCGACACGTTGCGACTTCCCGTACGTGAGGTGAGGTCTTGGGTGGACGGCCCTGAGGGCCGGAGCGACCGTGGGGCGATCCCCCAGTCTACGGCGTGCGTCCGCCGCCCCCGCCTGCCCGTCGCCTCCGCTTCGAACGGATGGCCAAGGTCGGCTCAAGGGCGTGTCCCGTGCCGGATTCCGCGCCGCGCCCCGCCTAGGTTGGTCCAGTGGAGCAACACAGGACGCGTCCCCCTCAGTCCGGCCCCAGGACCACCTCACCGGCCCGGCCCCGCCGGCCCGCCCCGCTGCCCCCGCAGGGCCGGCCCGCCCCGGCGGGCACGACGTACCGGTCCGCGCCCCGTCCGCGCCGTCCCGTTCCACCGTTCGTCCGGGCCCTGCGCAGGGCACCGCTGTACCGGGCGCTGCGGCGCATGCCCAACCCCCGGCTGACCGGGCTCGGCAGCGGCCTCTTCTGCACGGCCGTGATGTTCCTGCTCGCCTGCCTGCTGCACCTGATCGGCGACGGCTCCGTCGTCGCGTACGGCGTGCTGTTCGTGCCCGTCGCCGCGCTGACGGCCCTGTGGGTGCGCCCCGCCGACCTGGTCACCGCGCCCGTGGCCGTACCCATCGCGTTCGCCGCCGGGGTGCTGCCCGTGGCGGAGGGCACGGCCGGGTTCGGCGGTCAGTTCATGGGGGTCGTGACGACCCTGGCGCTCCAGGCCGGCTGGCTGTACGGCGGGACGCTCCTCGCCGGGCTCATCGTGACCGTACGGAAGATCCGGCTGATGGTGTTGCGGAGGCAGGGGCGGTCGACGACCCCTCCGGCCCGGAACGGAAGCGGGGGCGGGGGCGGGAACGGAGGCGGGGGGCCCGTCGGGAACACCGGTGCCGCCGGGAAGCGCCTGCCCACCGCCTAACCCGGCGCAGCCCACACCTCCCCGCCCAGCGCGGCGCTACGCCTCCGCCGCCGCCATCGCCGCTCCCACGATGCCCGCGTTGTTCTGCAGCTGCGCCGGAACGATCTCCGCCGAGATGCCCTCGATGAGCGGCAGGAACTTCTGCGACTTGCGGCTGACCCCGCCGCCGATGATGAACAGCTCGGGCGAGAACAGCATCTCCACGTGCGCGAGGTACTTCTGCACGCGTCGCGCCCAGTGCTCCCAGCTCAGGTCCTCGTCCTCGCGCGCCTTGGAGGAGGCCTTCTTCTCCGCGTCGTGGCCGCGCAGCTCCAGGTGGCCGAGCTCCGTGTTCGGGACCAGGCGGCCGCCGGTGAACAGTGCGCTGCCGATGCCCGTGCCGAGGGTGAGCAGTATGACCGTGCCGGTACGGCCGCGGCCCGCGCCGAAGTGCATCTCGGCGACGCCCGCCGCGTCCGCGTCGTTCAGTACGGTGACCTTGGTGCCGCCCAGCCGCTCGGAGACGAGCTTCTGGATGTCCGTGCCGATCCAGCTCTTGTCCACGTTCGCGGCCGTACGTGCCGTGCCGTTCGTGATCACGCCGGGGAAGGTCGCCCCCACGGGGCCCGTCCAGCCGAAGTGCTGGACGACCTCGCACACGCCGTCGACCACCGCGTCCGGGGTCGACGGCTGTGGGGTCAGCACCTTGTGGCGCTCTTCTGTCAGGTCTCCACGATCCAGGTCAACGGGAGCGCCCTTGATCCCGGATCCGCCGATGTCCACACCGAAGATCTGCATGGCTCCCACCGTACGGCGCCCGCGCCCGGGACGCGGGACGGCCCGGCCGCCCCAGCCGTACGGAGGCCGCCGCGCCGCCTCAGCTCTGCGACAGCTCCGCCGCCTCGGCGCGCAGGTCCCTGCGGAGCTCCTTGGGCAGCGAGAAGGTGATCGACTCGTCGGCCGTCTTGACGGTCTCCACGTCGCCGTAGCCCCGCTCGGCGAGCCACTCGATGACGCCGTCGACCAGCACGTCCGGCACGGAGGCGCCCGAGGTCAGGCCGACCGTCGTCACGCCCTCCAGCCACGCCTCGTCGATCTCGCCGGCGTTGTCCACCAGGTACGAGGCGGCGGCGCCCGCGTCCAGGGCGACCTCGACCATGCGGATGGAGTTCGAGGAGTTCTTGGAGCCGACGACGATGACCAGCTCGGCGTCCTCGGCGAGCTTCTTCACCGCGATCTGGCGGTTCTGCGTGGCGTAGCAGATGTCGTCGCTGGGCGGCGAGAGCAGGTTCGGGAACTTGCCCTTCAGCGCGTCGACGGTCTCCATGGTCTCGTCCACGGAGAGGGTCGTCTGGGAGAGCCAGACCACCTTGTCCGGGTCGCGGACCTCGACGTTCGCGACGTCCTCGGGGCCGTCGACCAGCGTGATGTGGTCGGGGGCCTCACCCGACGTACCGATGACTTCCTCGTGGCCCTCGTGCCCGATGAGGAGGATGTCGTAGTCCTCCTTGGCGAACCGGACCGCTTCCTTGTGCACCTTCGTGACCAGCGGGCACGTCGCGTCGATGGTGGCGAGCTTGCGCTCGGCGGCCTCCGCGTGGACGGTCGGGGCCACGCCGTGCGCGGAGAACATCACGATGGAGCCCTCGGGCACCTCCGCCGTCTGGTCGACGAAGATGGCGCCCTTCTTCTCCAGGGTCTGCACGACGTACTTGTTGTGGACGATCTCGTGGCGTACGTAGATCGGGGCCCCGTACTGCTCCAGGGCCTTCTCGACGGCGATCACGGCACGGTCCACGCCCGCGCAGTAGCCACGGGGAGCGGCGAGCAGGACACGGCGGGAGCCAGGCGTAGCAGTCATGCCCCCCATCGTAAGGCCGCGTCCAACGCGTCAAAGATCGCCCGGTTGGGGACACTGGGACCTGCGTGGATCCGCACGTCGATCTACGCATTGATCCACGGAGGCACGGAGGCACGATGTCCGGACAGTCCGCCAGTACGGGAGCCCACGCCGAGCCCGGCGAGCCCGCGGGGGGCGCCGAGCCCGCACGGGGCGACGGGCTGCGGCGCAGCCTCGGCTTCCGCGACCTCGTGGTCTACGGACTGCTGTTCATCGCCCCCATGGCGCCGGTCGGCGTCTTCGGGACGCTGGACGCGAAGTCGCACGGCGCCGTCGCCCTCGTCTATCTGATCGCCACGGTCGCGATGGCGTTCACCGCATTCAGCTACGCGCAGATGGTGCGGGTCGTCCCCCAGGCGGGGTCCGTGTTCGCCTACGCGCGCGCGGGGCTCGGCAAAGGGCCCGGGTTCATCGCCGGGTGGATGGCGATGCTCGACTACCTCCTCATCCCGGCGGTCGCGTACCTCTTCTCCGGGATCGCCATGAACTCGCTGGTGCCGTCCGTGTCCCGGTGGGTGTGGACGGCGCTCGCGGTGCTCATCACGACCGCGCTGAACCTGTGGGGCGTGCGGACGGCGGCGCGGGTGGGGTTCGCGGTGCTCGCCATGGAGGTCGTGGTCCTGCTGGTCTTCGTCGTGGCGGCGGTGGTCGTGCTGATCCGCGACGGAGCCACGCGCGACTGGCTGTCGCCGCTGGCCGGGGACGGGTCACAGGGCGCGTTCGCGCTGTCCGCGGTGGTGGGCGCGGTGTCGATCGCGGTCCTGTCGTATCTGGGCTTCGACGCGATCGCCTCCTTCGCGGAGGAGGTGACGGGCGGGTCGGCGAAGGTCGCGCGGGCGGTGCTGGTGTGTCTGGCGCTCGCGGGCTTCCTGTTCATCCTCCAGACGTATCTGGTGGCCCTCCTGGAGCCGCTGTCCTCGGCCGAGCTCGCGTCGGATCCGGGGAAGCAGGGCACGGCGTTCTACGACGCGGTGGACTCGGCCGCGGGGTCGTGGCTGCACGACCTGGTGGCCGTCAGCAAGGCGATCGGGGCGGCGTTCGCGGCGCTCGCGGGGCAGGCGGCGGCGGGGCGGCTGCTGTTCGCGATGGCGCGGGACCGGCGGCTGCCGAAGGCCCTCGCCAAGACGGACTCCGGCACTCCGCGGATCGCGCTGCTGTGTGCGGCGGTCATCACGATGGTGGCGGCGGTGTGGGCGGCGCGGCGGGACGACGGGATGGACCACCTGGTGTCGGTGGTCGACATCGGGGCGCTGACGGCGTTCCTGCTGCTGCACGCGAGCGTGGTGGGCTGGTTCGCGCTGCGCCACCGGGACACCGCGTTCAGCTGGTGGCGGCATGTGTTGGTTCCCGTGCTCGGGGCGGCGATCGTGGTCGCGGTCATTTGGGAGGCGTCCACGTCTGCTCAGGTGGTGGGAGCGGTTTGGCTCGGGGTGGGGTTGGTTGTTCTGCTTGCGCAGGGTCGGGGGCGGGATCGGGCGCGGGGGTCTGTGCGGGATTGAGTGCGGGCCCGTCGTGGTTGATCGCGCAGTTCCCCGCGCCCCTGGGACGGCTCTCGGGTGCGGGTTCGTTGGGGCTAGTCGCGCAGTTCCCCGCGCCCCTGGGACGGCCTTTCGGGTGTGGGTTCGTCGGGGTTGATCGCGCAGTTCCCCGCGCCCCTGGGGCGGCCTTTCGGGTGCGGGTTCGTTGGGGCTGGTCGCGCAGTTCCCCGCGCCCCTTGACGGCGATTGGCCACCCGCCCCCGTTCTGCTGAACGGCGACCAGCCCCCCCGGCCGCCGTTTCGCTGAGCGGTGATCAGCCCCCCCTCCCCGGCCGCCGTTTCGCTGACGGTGATCAGCCCCCCTGGCCGCCGAGTGGGAGCACCGGTCGCGCCGGGGATTGTCCGTGGGGGCCGTTACGCTCGGTTCATGGCTCTCAACACGTCCGCCGACGCGCCGATCCCCGTCGGTGAGGTGTCCCGGCTCATCGGTGGGTGGATCGACCGGCTCGGGGCCGTCTGGGTCGAGGGGCAGATCACGCAGTTGTCCCGCAGGCCCGGCGCCGGGGTCGTCTTCATGACGTTGCGCGACCCGTCGCACGACATCTCCGTGAGCGTGACCTGCTACCGCCAGGTGTTCGACGCGGTGGCGGACGTCGTGTCCGAGGGCGCCCGCGTCGTCGTACGCGCGAAGCCTGAGTGGTACGAGCGGCGGGGGCAGCTGTCGCTGCGGGCCGCCGAGATAAAGCCCGTCGGCGTCGGCGAACTGCTCGCCCGGATCGAGCAGCTCAAGAAGAGCCTGGGTGCCGAGGGTCTCTTCTCGCCGGAGCGGAAGAAGGCGCTGCCGTTTCTGCCGCAGCTCATCGGGCTCGTCACCGGCCGTGCATCCGCCGCCGAGCGCGACGTCCTGGAGAACGCCCGGCACCGCTGGCCCGCCGTCCGCTTCGAGGTGCGCAACGTCCCCGTGCAGGGCATCCACGCCGTGCCGCAGGTCGTGCAGGCCGTAAAGGACCTGGACGCCCACGGCGAGGTCGACGTGATCATCGTGGCGCGCGGCGGCGGCAGCGTGGAGGACCTGCTCCCGTTCTCGGACGAGCAGCTCGTGCGCGCGGTGGCCGCGTGCCGTACGCCGGTCGTGTCCGCCATCGGCCACGAGCCGGACAACCCGCTCCTGGACCACGTCGCGGACCTGCGCGCCTCCACACCCACCGACGCCGCCAAGAAGGTCGTGCCGGACGTCGGCGAGGAGTACGAGCGCGTGCAGTGGCTCCGCGACCGCGCCCGGCGCAGCATGGACGGCTTCCTGGAGCGCGAGGCGCGCGGCCTCGCCCACGCCCTGGCCCGGCCCTGCATGGAGCACCCGCACCGCATGGTCGAGGAGCGCGAGGAGCAGGTGGCCGCGCTGGTCGACCGCAGTCGGCGCACGCTCGGGCATCTTCTGGACCGGGCGGGCTCGGAGTTGACGCACACCCACGCGCGCGTGGTGGCCCTCTCCCCCGCCGCGACCCTTCAGAGGGGGTACGCGGTGCTCCAGAAGGCGGACGGTTCGGTCGTCCGCGCCCCCGCCGACGTGGCCGCCGACGACGAGCTGAGGGCGCGCGTCGCCGAGGGCGCCTTCACCGTACGAGCCGTGGGAACCGCGCAGAACGATGGCAATGACGAGAATTAGGGTGGGCGCATGACCAGCACAACGGACGACGTCACCGGCTCCGCGGACCCGCTCGGCTACGAGCAGGCGCGGGACGAGCTCATCGAGGTGGTGCGCCGCCTGGAGACCGGTGGCACGACCTTGGAGGAGTCGCTCGCCCTGTGGGAGCGCGGCGAGGAGCTGGCGAAGATCTGCCGGCGCTGGCTCGACGGCGCCCGTGCCAGGCTCGACGCGGCCCTGGCCGGGCCCGAGATGGACGGCGAGGCGGACACCGGTGGGGCGGACGACGACGCCTGACAGAACCAGCGCCCGCACAGAAACAGCGCTGACCTGCGGTTTGTGAACCGGATCACGGGGATCCAGTTTTGATTGAAAGTTGAACAGTGGCGGCGTACTGTCGTAGACGCGAGCCCGGTGACGGGTTCCGCAGACACCCCGTACGTTCAAGAAGGTTGATTCATGTCTCTCGCACTTGACCCCGCCGCCCAGGACCTGCTCTTCCGCGAGGCCCGCACCGCGAACACCTTCACCGACGAGCCGGTCACCGACGAGCAGGTCCAGGCCATCTACGACCTGGTCAAGTACGGTCCGACCGCCTTCAACCAGTCGCCGCTGCGCGTCACCCTGGTCCGCTCCCCCGAGGCCCGCGAGCGCCTGGTGCAGCACATGGCCGAGGGCAACCGCCCGAAGACGGCCGCCGCGCCGCTCGTCGCGATCCTCTCCGCGGACAACGAGTTCCACGACGAGCTCCCCGCCCTGTTCCCGCACTTCCCGCAGGCCAAGGACGCGTTCTTCTCGGAGCGCCCGGTCCGCGAGCAGGCCGCCCTGCTGAACGCCGCGCTGCAGGCCGCGTACTTCATCGTCGGCGTCCGCGCCGCCGGTCTGGCCGCAGGACCGATGACGGGTTACGACCCGGCCGGCCTCCAGAAGGAGTTCCTGGACGACGACCACACCCCGCTGATGGTCGTCAACATCGGCAAGCCCGGCGAGGACGCCTGGTTCCCGCGCTCCCCGCGCCTGTCCTACGAGGACGTCGTCACCACGGTCTGAGTGACACACGCACAGCGACGCGTGAAGGGCCCCCGGCACACCGCCGGGGGCCCTTCACGTATACGACGCAATGCGTCAGGACATCTTCAGCGACTCGGCCATCTTCGCCAGCTGGTCGAAGGACGCCGTGCCCGTGACCACCGTCGTGGCGCCCTCGCCCTCGATCACCAGGGCGTCGTACTTCGAACCCTCGTACCGCTGCCAGGTGCGGCCGCCGATCTCGTCGGCGGCCTCCGACTTCGAGGCGTTCTGCGTGACCCTCTTGATGAACGCGGACGGCTTCTCCGTCGACTGCTCGATCGCCACGTACTGCTCGTCGGGGTCGAGGAAACCCAGGTGCCAGGTGTCGTGGTCGGCGCCGTTGAACCGCACGGACGTCGGCTTCCACGCCTTCGCCAGGCCTTCGGGCGCCGCCACGGGATAGGCCGCGGCCCGGCGGGCCGTCAGGAGCTCCACGCGGTAGTCGACCCGCTTCACGGAGCTCTTGGACTCGTTGTGCGGGACGAAGATGTAGATCACGCCCGCGACGAGGGCGATCACCACCAACGACCACACCATGTTCTTGACGGTCTGAGTGCCTTGTCTTCCTGCCACGCCCCCATGGTCTCAGGCGCGGAACGCGCGCCTTCCCCCGGTCTCGCCCTCGGCCCCCACCGCTCATGCGTGGGGCCCTCTGCTCATTTTGTCGGCCTACGGATAGAGTCGTTCACAATCCCTCATCCGGCCGTCGTCGTATCAAGCAGAAAGGTGCGCTCCGATGACCGAGCATCATCTCCCGTCCGAGCTCGAGGTTTCCCCCGAGGCTCCCGACCGCAACCTCGCCCTGGAGCTCGTCCGGGTCACCGAGGCCGCCGCCATGGCCGCGGGCCGCTGGGTCGGCCGCGGCGACAAGAACGGCGCCGACGGCGCCGCGGTCAGGGCCATGCGGACCCTCGTCCACACCGTCTCGATGAACGGCGTCGTCGTGATCGGCGAGGGCGAGAAGGACGAAGCCCCGATGCTCTTCAACGGGGAGCGCATCGGCGACGGCACCGGCGCCGAGGTCGACATCGCCGTCGACCCGATCGACGGCACGACGCTCTGCGCGAAGGGCATGCCGAACGCCATCGCCGTGCTCGCCGCCGCCGACCGCGGCGCCATGTTCGACCCGTCCGCCGTCTTCTACATGGACAAGCTGGTCACCGGTCCCGAGGCCGCCGACTACGTGGACATCAACGCGCCCGTCTCGGTCAACGTCCGCCGCGTCGCCAAGGCCAAGAACTCCTCCCCCGAGGACGTCACGGTCATGATCCTCGACCGCCCCCGCCACGAGGGCATCGTCAAGGAGATCCGCGAGACCGGCGCCCGCATCAAGTTCATCTCCGACGGCGACGTCGCGGGCTCGGTCATGGCGGTCCGCGAGGGCACGGGCGTCGACCTGCTGATGGGCATCGGCGGCACCCCCGAGGGCATCATCTCGGCCTGCGCCATCAAGTGCCTGGGCGGCACCATCCAGGGCAAGCTGTGGCCCAAGGACGACGAGGAGCGCGGGCGCGCCATCGACGCGGGCCACGACCTGGACCGCACGCTCTCCACGGACGACCTGGTCAAGGGCGACAACGTCTTCTTCGTCGCCACCGGCATCACCGACGGCGAACTGCTCCAGGGCGTGCGCTACCGCGCGGCGACCGCGTCGACGTCGTCCCTGGTCATGCGCTCCAAGTCGGGCACGATCCGCAAGATCGACTCCGACCACCGGCTCTCGAAGCTGCGCGCGTACAGCGCGGTCGACTTCGACCGCGCGAAGTAGGGCCGGCGGGCGGCCGGACCGGCAGCCGTACGCAGATGGGGGCGTCCCGTGCGGGGGACGCCCCCATCGACGCACTCAGCAAGATGCGTGTGGTGTGCCGCGTGACTATCCCGCCGCGGCTATCCCCGTCGCGTGCGCCGCTTTCTGCAGCTCCAGGTCGCGCCTGCGGCGCCGGGCCAGGACCACGCGGCGCTCGGCGGCGGTGAGGCCGCCCCACACGCCGTACGGCTCGGGCTGCAGGAGGGCGTGCTCGCGGCACTCGACCATGACGGGACAGCGGGCGCAGACGCGCTTGGCGGCCTCCTCGCGGGAGAGCCGCGCCGCGGTCGGTTCCTTGGACGGGGCGAAGAAGAGTCCGGCCTCGTCACGGCGGCACACGGCCTCCGTGTGCCACGGGGCGTCATCGTCCCGATCCCGCACTGGCTCACGCTGGGCCGGAACAGCGGCGACCTGCAGAGACTGATGCGACGACGGTTGCAGCACGGTCTACTCCTGACGACGGCTTCGCGAGCGAGAGACGATGCAGCAAGCTCTACCCGCTGTGTGCGCGCCTATGCACTGAGTTCCGATGTCCGGAAGTCCGGACTCCTCGCGCCCCCCGAGCACTCCGGCGCACGCCGTCAGTGGCCGAGGTGCTTGCGCAGCTGCCGGTGCAGATCGCGGACGATTCTGCCGCGCTTGGGCCGGGCCTCGATGCTGCCCATGACCGCCACACCGTCCACGAAGACGACCGGGGCGTCCTGGTCCGGGGAGTCGAGCGTGTCCACCTCATAGCTCCCGAGGACGCCCGTGCCGCTGCCGCGCAGCGAGACGTTCTCGGGGACGCGGACCTCGACCGAACCGAAGACGGCGAACGCCTTGATGACGACCTGGCGGTGTTCGAAGATCGCTTCGCTGAGGTCGATCTCGACGCTGCCGAACACGGCGTACGCATGGGTGCGCCGGCCCACGCGCCAGCGGCCGCGGCGCACCGAGCTGCTGAGCACCGCGACGAGGTTCTCGTCCGCCACCGGCGGCACGACGCCCGGGGACGGCCGGGACGGCGCGGGCTCGGGAGCGGGGCGGTGGGTGGACGGCTGCTCGTGCGCCGCCGGCAGGTCCCGCACCAGCGGTTCCAGGTCCGCCATGGTCTTGGCGCGGTAGACCCCGTCGATCCGCTCGGCGTGCTCTTCGGCGGTCAGGCGGCCCTCGGCCAGGGCCTCCCGGAGTATGTCCGCGGTGCGGTCCCGGTCGGCGTCGGAGGCACGGAGCGCTGAGGGCTGCTGCTTTTCGAGGTCCACATCGGCAGCGTACCCAAACGCGATAGATCGCGACTACCCCTGTGGACAACCGGCTGCCGGTTACTGAGCCTTACCTCACAAACCCGGCCGGGTCGGCGCGCTCTACGCTGGTTGACGCGTCGCCAATGGAGGCCGCGCCGCTGTCTGCCGAGTGAGGAATGGCCGTAATGCCAGAGTTTGAGTACTCCGATCTGCTCCCCCTGGGAGAGGACACCACGCCGTACCGGCTGGTGACCGCCGAGGGTGTCTCCACCTTCGAGGCCGACGGGCGGACGTTCCTCAAGGTCGCCCCGGAGGCCCTGCGCAAGCTCGCCGCCGAGGCCATCCACGACATCCAGCACTACCTGCGGCCCGCGCACCTCGCCCAGCTGCGGCGCATCGTCGACGACCCCGAGGCGTCGGGCAACGACAAGTTCGTGGCGCTCGACCTGCTGAAGAACGCGAACATCGCGGCGGCGGGCGTGCTCCCCATGTGCCAGGACACCGGCACCGCCATCGTCATGGGCAAGCGCGGACAGAACGTCCTCACCGAAGGTGAGGACGAGAAGGCGCTCTCCAAGGGCATCTTCGACGCGTACACGAAGCTGAACCTGCGCTACTCGCAGATGGCTCCCCTGAACATGTGGGAGGAGAAGAACACCGGCTCCAACCTCCCCGCCCAGATCGAGCTGTACGCGACCGACGGCGGCGCCTACAAGTTCCTCTTCATGGCCAAGGGCGGCGGCTCGGCCAACAAGTCGTTCCTCTACCAGGAGACGAAGGCCGTCCTGAACGAGGCCTCCATGATGAAGTTCCTGGAGGAGAAGATCCGCTCTCTGGGTACGGCCGCGTGCCCGCCGTACCACCTGGCGATCGTCGTCGGCGGCACGTCCGCCGAGTTCGCCCTGAAGACCGCGAAGTACGCCTCCGCGCACTACCTGGACGAACTGCCCGCCGAGGGCTCCCCCACCGGCCACGGCTTCCGTGACAAGGAGCTGGAGGAGAAGGTCTTCGAGCTGACGCAGAAGATCGGCATCGGCGCGCAGTTCGGCGGCAAGTACTTCTGCCACGACGTGCGCGTGGTGCGCCTGCCCCGCCACGGCGCCTCGCTGCCCGTCGCGATCGCCGTCTCCTGCTCGGCCGACCGCCAGGCCACCGCGAAGATCACCGCCGAGGGCGTCTTCCTGGAGCAGCTGGAGACGGACCCGGCGCGCTTCCTGCCGGAGACCACGGACGAGCACCTGGGCGAGGAGGAGGACGTCGTCAAGATCGACCTCAACCGGCCCATGGACGACATCCTCGCCGAGCTCACCAGGCATCCGGTGAAGACCCGCCTCTCGCTCACCGGACCGCTGGTCGTGGCCCGCGACATCGCGCACGCCAAGATCAAGGAGCGGCTCGACGCGGGCGAGGAGATGCCGCAGTACCTGAAGGACCACCCCGTGTACTACGCGGGCCCCGCGAAGACCCCCGAGGGCTACGCGTCAGGCTCCTTCGGGCCGACCACCGCCGGGCGCATGGACTCCTACGTGGAGCAGTTCCAGGCCGCCGGCGGCTCCAAGGTCATGCTGGCCAAGGGCAACCGCTCCCAGCAGGTCACCGCCGCGTGCGACGCGCACGGCGGCTTCTACCTCGGCTCCATCGGCGGCCCGGCCGCGCGCCTCGCGCAGGACTGCATCAAGAAGGTCGAGGTCGTCGAGTACGAGGAGCTCGGCATGGAGGCGGTCTGGAAGATCGAGGTCGAGGACTTCCCGGCCTTCATCGTCGTCGACGACAAGGGCAACGACTTCTTCCAGAACCCGGCTCCGGAGCCGACGTTCACGCACATCCCGGTGCGCGGACCGGGCCTGGCGTAGCACTACGGAGGAGCCCTCTTCCCGAAGAGGGCTCCTCCGTAGGACTCAGGCGAACCGCTGGTTGGCCGCCCCCGTGCACTTCTGCAGCCGCACCGGCTCCTTGGCCCCCGCGAGGGTCAGACAGAGCCCGGTGTCGGCGGCGGGACGCACCGTCCCGGCGTCACGGACGAACTTCTGGTTGCCGCCGCCGTGGCAGTTCCAGAGCGTGAGCGCGGTGCCTTCCTTGTAGGCGCTGTCCGGTACGTCCAGGCAGCGGTCCTGGGTGAGGCCGGTGTGCAGCGAGCGCTGCCCGCCGGGGGCGTCGTCGTACCACCAGGTCTGGTTGCGGTTGCCGGTGCAGTCCCAGCCCTGGACCTTGGTTCCGTTGCGGCTCTCGGAGGCGTCGACGTCGACGCAGGTGCCGGTGGCCGCGTTCTTCAGGGGCTTGTACGCGTCGTCCCAGGCGCCCTCGTACAGCTTCGGGCTGCCCGTGCTCGCGGGGTCGGCACAACTGCCCTCGCGCCGGTCCGAGTTGTAGATCTGCGTGAGGCAGGACGCGAAGGCGGCGTGGCCGCGGGCGTTGGGGTGGAAGGACTGGCGCACCGAGTTGGAGTCCGGCGGGAACGGGTTCGACAGGTCCACGTACAGACCGCGCGCCCAGGTGTCCTCCATGCAGACCTCGTGGCCGTGGAAGAGCCGCGAGTTGTCGAGGTAGGTGGCGCCCGCGTTCCTGGCGGCCTTGCGCATGCCGGTCTCGAAGGCCGGGACGGCGATGTTGCGGCCCCACTCCGTGTCGGAGTCGTAGCCGAGCCCGCCGCAGGCCAGTTTGCCGGGGAACTTCGGGTTGTCGCGGAAGTCCGGGCCGATCGGGCTCGGGTAGCCCATGGCGACGAGTTTGTAGTCGCCCTCCTGGTAGCCCGCGTCCTTCATGACGGTCTTCAGGTCGCGGATGGACTGCTCGACCTTGGGGACGAGGGCGTCGACGCGCGCCTGCCAGCCGTCGTCGTACTTGCCGGCGCAGGGCCCCTGGAGGAGCAGGTAGCGGGTGACGCAGTCCGTCATCACGGGGGCGAACTGGAGGTCGTCGTTGGCGCCGATGACGAGCAGGATCGTCTTGATCTTCGTGTTGCGCGCCTTGACGGCGAGGTTGTCGCTCTGGACCAGCTCGTCGGCGTACTGCTTCTGACCGCCGATCCTGATGTTGACGGTCTGCGCGCCGGAGCAGGCGACGTTGTACGTCACGTCGGCGGGGATGCCGGTGCGGTGGATCGCGGTGTCCGGCGAGCGGTGGCACCAGTTGTCGGGGCCGTCCGTGCCCGGTTCGTACGTGCCGACGCCCTCGCCGGAGATCTCGCTGTCGCCGAGCGAGATCAGGCCGGTCTTGCGCTCGGCCATGGGGCGCTCGGCGGGGCTGCCGTAGAGCTTGGTGGCCTCGGCCGCCCGGATCTTCTCCAGCTCGGGCGGCAGGGGCGTCGCGGCGTTCGCCCGCGCCCCGCCGCCGTCCGCCGCCTGGGCGGGTACGGCCGCGGCCGTGCCGAGCACGGCCGCCATCGCGACGGCCGCCGCGAACGAACATCGCAGCCGTCCCCTGCCGCCGCTTCGCCCGCTGCGTCTGATGCGCTTCATTGCGCCTCCCCGGTGTGGTGTTACCCAGGGTTTTTACTGGTCAGTAGCAGGCTTGGGAATACCTGGAACAAGACAAGTGCTCAACTTTCTACGGGGTTTGAGCGGAGAGGTAGGTTCAGCGCATGACCAGCGACGCCAGCGAAGGCCACACCGGCGAGTACCGGACCGAGCACGACTCGATGGGCGAGGTGCGGGTCCCCGCGCACGCCAAGTGGCGCGCCCAGACCCAGCGGGCGGTGGAGAACTTCCCCATCTCGGGGCAGGTCCTGGAGCGCGCCCACATCGCCGCGCTCGCCCGGATCAAGGCGGCCGCCGCCAAGGTCAACGCCGAGCTCGGAGTGGTCGACAAGGACGTCGCCGACGCCATCGCGGACGCGGCGGCCGAGGTCGCCGAGGGCCGCTGGGACGACCACTTCCCCGTCGACGTCTTCCAGACCGGCTCGGGCACGTCGTCCAACATGAACACCAACGAGGTCCTCGCGACCCTCGCGACCGAGCGCCTCGGCCGCGACGTGCACCCCAACGACCACGTCAACGCCTCGCAGTCCTCCAACGACGTTTTCCCGTCCTCGATCCACATCGCGGCCACGGGCGCGGTCAGCAACGACCTCGTCCCCGCGCTCGAACACCTCGCCGCCGCCCTGGAGCGCAAGGCCGAGGAGTTCTCGGACGTCGTCAAGTCCGGGCGCACGCACCTCATGGACGCGACGCCGGTGACGCTCGGCCAGGAGTTCGGCGGATACGCCGCCCAGATGCGGTACGGCGTCGAGCGGCTGCGCGCCTCGCTCCCCCGCCTCGCCGAACTGCCGCTGGGCGGCACGGCGGTGGGCACCGGCATCAACACGCCGCCCGGCTTCTCCGCCGCCGTCATCGCCGAGGTCGCACGGACCACGGGGCTGCCGCTGACCGAGGCGCGCGACCACTTCGAGGCACAGGGCGCGCGCGACGGCATCGTCGAGACCAGCGGGCAGCTGCGCACGATCGGCGTCGGCCTGACGAAGATCGCGAACGATCTGCGGTGGATGGCGTCGGGCCCGCGCACCGGCCTCGCGGAGATCAGCCTGCCGGACCTCCAGCCCGGCTCCTCGATCATGCCCGGCAAGGTCAACCCGGTCATCCCGGAGGCCGCGCTGATGGTCGCCGCGCAGGTCACCGGCAATGACGCGACGGTCGCCGCAGCGGGCGCGGCCGGCAACTTCGAGCTGAACGTCATGCTGCCGGTCATCGCCAAGAACGTCCTGGAGTCGGTCCGGCTGCTCGCCAACGTGGCGCGGCTGCTCGCCGACCGGACCGTCGACGGCATCACCGCCAACCGCGAACGCGCCAGGGAGTACGCCGAGTCGTCGCCGTCCGTCGTGACGCCCCTGAACAAGTACATCGGGTACGAGGAGGCCGCGAAGGTCGCGAAGAAGTCCCTCTCCGAACGCAAGACGATCCGCGAGGTCGTCCTCGAGTCCGGCTACGTCGAGCGGGGCGACCTCACCCTGGAACAGCTGGACGAGGCGCTGGACGTGCTGCGGATGACGCATCCGTAGCGACACCGCCTCCCGGCGGAGGCAGGCGTCTAGTATCTGTCCATGACAGACCTCGACGGGAAGACGGCGGCCGGTGGCGGGGTGGCGCGGTGGGCGCCCGGGGACCACATCCTGTGGCGCTACCGGGAGAACTCCGGGAACCGGGTCCACATCTGCCGCCCCGTCACCGTCGTGCGGGACACCGACGAGCTGCTCGCCGTGTGGATGGCGCCCGGCACCGAGTGCGTGAAACCGGTGCTCGCCGACGGCACGTCCGTGCACGACGAGCCGCTGGCCACCCGCTACACCAAGCCGCGCACCGTCCGCCGCGGCCACTGGTTCGGCACCGGCGTCCTGAAGCTGGCCCGGCCGGACGAGCCGTGGTCGGTCTGGCTGTTCTGGGAGCCGGGCTGGCAGTTCAGGAGCTGGTACGTGAACCTGGAGGAGCCGCGGGCCCGCTGGTCCGGAGGCGTCGACTCCGAGGATCACTTTCTGGACATCTCCGTGAGCCCCGACCGCAGCTGGCGCTGGCACGACGAGGACGAGTTCGCCGAGGCCCGCAGGGTCGGCCTGATGGACGCGGGAAAGGCCTCTGACGTACGCGCGGCGGGCCGCGCCGCGCTCGACGTGATCGCCGCCTGGGGGGCACCGTTTTCGGACGGCTGGCAGCACTGGCGTCCCGATCCGTCCTGGGTCGTACCATCCCTTCCGGATGACTGGGACCGTACGCCCGCGCATGTGTCGTCATGAGACCCTTGATGCGCCCCCGTGGTTCAAACGTAGGATCGTCCTCCGCAAGGGCGCACAGCAGTAACTCCGAGGGTCTGCGCGGTGCCTGACAGGAAGTCATCGAGGGGCGGCAGAACGTGAGCGAGGACCGCAGAGGTCAGGCCGAGGCCTTTGACGCCATCGGGCAGCACTACGACGACGCCTTCCCCCACAAGGAGGGCCAGCTGGCCGCGGGGCGTCATCTCGCGACGGCGCTTCCCGCCGGTTCCCGCATCCTCGACGTGGGCTGCGGAACCGGTTTGCCGACCGCCCGGCAACTGACCGAATCCGGCCACTCGGTGCTCGGCACCGACATCTCGACGGGCATGCTGGACCTGGCGGGAAAGAACGTGCCGGCCGCCGAGTTCCGGCAGCTCGACATCGCCGACCTGAGGGCCGAAGGTCCCGGCGGAGTCGGCACATTCGACGGCATCGCGTGCTTCTTCGCCCTCCTGATGCTGCCGCGCGCGGAGATCCCCGAAGCGCTGCGGCTGCTGCACGGCCTGCTGCGGCCGGGCGGCCTGATGGAGCTGTCCATGGTCGAGGCCGACCTGGACGACGCCGCGATTCCGTTCCTGGGGCACACAATCCGGGTATCGGGTTACCTGGCGGACGAACTGCGGCAGGTCGTGCGGGACGCGGGATTCGAGATCACCGGCGAGGACACGTATGCGTACGCTCCCGCAAGCACCGACGCACCACCCGAACACCAGGTCTTTCTGCACTGCCGACGCGGCTGAGCGACGTGCAACGCTGGACGGCGCGCGGCGCGCGCAGCCCCGGACGGACGGATTCAAAACGCGTGACGGAGCACCTCACCCCCCACGAGGGTCGCAAGGCACCAGCTGCCCGGTCGACCGCCCCCGCGGATCCCCGCGGGGCGCTGCTGCGTTCCCCGGAGACTTCGGAGGGCGGTGGCAGCACAGCCGTGTCGTCCTCCGGTGAGCACACCCAGCCCTCGGCCGCCGAACCCGACCCGCACCGCCCGCGCCCCGTGCCCGAGAGCGGCGTGCCGTCGCAGGCCGGTCCCGCGCCCGTGGGACCGCCGGACGGCGAGGAGCGGCGCTCCGGCCGTCCGAGGCCGCCCGGCGCGGGCCCCACGGCCATGCGCCGCGACGGCGACCGGCTGCGCTTCGTCGGCGCCGCGACCCGGCGCATCGCCCGCGGCATCGACCTCGACGAGATCGTGATGGGCCTGTGCCGGGCCACGGTGCCGACGTTCTCCGACGCGATCCTGGTCTACCTGCGCGATCCGCTGCCGGTCGGCGACGAGCGGCCCACGGGCCCGCTGGTGCTGCGGCTGCGCCGCTCCGACCGGCTGCGCTCCATCGAGGAGGGCGGCGAGGAGCCGGACACCGACGGCGGCAGCACGCTGCCCGCGCTGCAGATGGTGCAGCCCGACATCACCGACGTGATGGGCAGCGCCGAACTGTGCGAGGTGCGTCCCGGCGGCGCGCTCGCCGAGGTGCTGCGCGGGGTGCGCCCGGTCTTCGCCGACTCGGCGGCGGCCCGCGCCGCGCTGCCCGAACTGCTCGGCGAGGGCCGCACCCTGCCGGGCGGGCAGCGGGGCATCCTCGCGCCGCTGCGGGGGCGCCGCCGGGTGATCGGCGCGGCCGTGTTCCTGCGCAGGCCCGACCGGCCCGCGTTCGAGGCGGACGACCTGCTCGTCGCCGCCCAGCTCGCCACGCACAGCGCGCTCGGCATCGACAAAGCGGTCCTGTACGGCCGCGAGGCGTACATCGCCGACGAGCTGCAGCGCACCATGCTCCCCGAGACGCTGCCGCGCCCGACGGGCGTGCGCCTCGCCTCGCGCTACCTCCCGGCCGCCGAGACGGCCCGGGTCGGCGGCGACTGGTACGACGCGATCCCGCTGCCCGGCAGCCGCGTCGCCCTGGTCGTCGGTGACGTCATGGGCCACTCCATGACGTCGGCGGCCATCATGGGCCAGCTGCGGACGACCGCGCAGACACTCGCCGGGCTCGACCTGCCGCCCCAGGAGGTCCTGCACCACCTGGACGAGCAGGCGCAACGGCTCGGCTCCGACCGCATGGCGACCTGCCTGTACGCGGTCTACGACCCGGTCGCGCACCGCATCACCATCGCCAACGCCGGACATCCGCCGCCCGTCCTGCTGCACCTGGGCGGCCGGGCGGAGGTCCTGCGGGTGCCGCCGGGCGCCCCCATCGGCGTGGGCGGCGTCGACTTCGAGGCCGTGGAGCTGGACGCCCCCGCGGGCGCGACCCTGCTCCTCTACACGGACGGCCTCGTCGAGTCCCGCCTCCGCGACGTGTGGACCGGCATAGAGCAGCTGCGCGAACGGCTCGCCGCCACCGCCCAGTTGACGGGTCCGGACCACCCGCCGCCCCTCGAGGCGCTCTGCGACGAGGTGCTCGACATGCTCGGCCCCGGCGACCGGGACGACGACATCGCGCTGCTCGCCGCCCGCTTCGACGGGATCGCGCCGAGCGACGTGGCGTACTGGTTCCTCGAACCGGAGAACGCGACGCCGTCCCGGGCCCGTCGGCTGGCCCGCAGCGCGCTGGCCCGCTGGGGCCTCGAAGAGCTGACCGAGTCGGTGGAGCTGCTGGTGAGCGAGGTCGTGACGAACGCGGTGCGGTACGCGTCGCGGCCGATCACGCTGCGGCTGCTGCGCACCGACGTGCTGCGGTGCGAGGTCGGCGACGACGTGCCGCAGCTGCCGCGGCTGCGTCAGGCGCGCGCCACGGACGAGGGCGGCCGCGGCCTGTACCTGGTCAACAAGATGGCGCGGCGCTGGGGTGCCACGCGGCTGAGCACCGGGAAGGTCGTCTGGTTCGAGCTGAACCGGAACTGACCGGCCCCGGCTCCGTACGTAAAGGGGAGGCGCCCCGGACCTCGATGGTCCGGGGCGCCTCCCCTCGCGTACGCATCCCCGCGGATCAGTCCCTGCTGGGCCTGCCGTCCTCCGGGTCCGGGGGCCCGCCGGTGTCCGTCGGGTCCGGGTCGGCCGTCGGCGTCGGGGTCGTCTTGGTGGGCGTCGGCGTCGGAGTCGGCGTCGTCGGCGACTTCGTCGGGGTCGGCGTGTCCGTCGGCTTCTTGGACGGCTCGTCGTCGTCCTCCGGCTTCGTCGGAGTGCTCGACGGGTCCTTCGGCTCCTTCGACGTCGGGTCCGGGACCGGCGCGACGGCGGCGCCCATGTTCGTGTCGAGGTCGAACGAGCTCGGCGAGCCCATCGCGTCGAACGTGTAGGCCGCCCAGATCTCTGAGGGGAAGCCCGAGCCGTTGATGCGAGGGAAGCCGCCCGCGCCCTTCATGGAGACCTGGTCGCCCTTGGCGCCCTCGCCGAACAGGCCGACGGCGGTGACCATCTTCGGCGTGTAGCCCGCGAACCAGGCCGACTTGTTGTCGTCGGAGGTACCGGTCTTGCCGGCGACGTCCTGCACGGGGTTGCGGACCGCGCGGCCGGTGCCGTCGTCGACCACGCCGGTCAGGACCGAGGTGATCGAGTCGGCGGTGCCGCGCTGGACGACCTGGTCGCCGATCGGGTCCGGCAGGTCGACCGTGCGGTCCTTGTGCTCGACGGAGCCGACCAGGGCCGGGGTGACCTTCTTGCCGTGGTTGTCGAGCGTGGCGTAGACACCGGCCATCTCCAGCGGGCTGGCGCCCATGGAGCCGAGGGTCTGGGCGGGCACGGCGGGCAGTCCCTTGACGTCCATGCCGAGCTTGCCCGCCGTCTCCATGACCTTGGGCATGCCCACGTCCACGCCCATCTGCGCGAAGACGGAGTTGACGGACTTGTTCATCGCCTTCTGGACGGTGACGGGTCCGTAGCTGACGTCGTCCTCGTTGGGCGGCGCGAAGGCGACGTCGCCGCCCTTGACCGGCCGCTTGCTGGTGCCGTCGTAGACGGTGCTCGCGGTGATCGGCAGGCCTTCCTGCGTCTTGGAGCCGTTCTCCAGCGCCGCGGCGAGGATCAGCGGCTTGAAGGTGGAGGCCGGCTGGTAGTCGCGGCGGGTGGCGTTGTTCGTGTAGTGCTTCACGTAGTCCTCGCCGCCGTACATGGCGAGGACCTTGCCCGTCTTGGGGTCGACGGACGCGGCGCCCGCCTGGACGTGGGCGTCCGCCTTGTTCTTCTTGCGGTCGAGCTTGTCGTTCAGCTTCGCGTCGACGGCCTTCTCGAGCTGCTTCTGCTTCTTGGGGTCGATGTTGAGGGTGACGGTGTAGCCGCCGGCCTCGAACTCGGCCTCGCTGAGGTTGCTGTTGCGCAGGACCTCGCGCTTGGCCTCCTCCACCAGATAGCCGATCTGGCCCTCGCGGCCGGGCGGCGCCTTGGGAGTCTTGGGCTCGGGGAACGTCATGTCCGCGCGCTTGCCGGAGTCCAGCCAGTCCTCCTCGACCATGTTGTCGAGGACGTAGTTCCAGCGCTGCTTGACGAGCTTCTTGCCGGTCGGCGTCGCGGCCGCCCAGTCGTACTGGCTCGGGGCCTGCAGAAGAGCGGCGAGGTAGGCGCCCTGCTGGACGTTCAGATCCTTGGCGTCGACCCGGTAGTAGGCCTGGGCGGCGGCCTGGATGCCGTACGCGCCGCGGCCGTAGTAGCTGGTGTTGATGTAGCCCGCGAGGATGTCGTCCTTGCTCTTCTCGCGGTCCACCTTCAGCGAGACGACGAGCTCCTTCAGCTTGCGGCTGACGGTCTGGTCCTGGCTGAGGTAGTAGTTCTTCACGTACTGCTGGGTGATCGTCGAGCCACCCTGCTTGCCCTTGCCGGTCAGCGTGTTCAGGACACCGCGGGCCGTGCCCTTGAAGTCGATGCCCTCGTCCTTGTAGAAGGACTTGTTCTCGGCGGCGACGAAGGTCTTCTGGACGTCCTTCGGGACCTTGTCCAGGTCGACGATCTCGCGGTTCACGTCACCGGTCCGCGCGATGACGTCACCGTTGCTGTACTTGTAGACGTTGCTCTGCTTCTTCGCCGCGGCGTTGCCCTTGGGGATGTCCACCACGAGGTACAGCACCACGAAGCCGAGCATGCCGAGCAGGCAGAACCCGAGGAACGTTCCGAGGAGCTTCTTCCAGGTGAAGAAACGGCGTATGCCGGTGCGCTTGCCGCCGGACGGGCGCTTGCGCGCTGCCCTGCGGGCCCCGCGCTGCCGCGCTTGTCGTTCTTCGGCTCGGCCCATGACTGAGATTGCTCCGCTTCGGTCTAGTCAACATGCGTACGTCGAGTCAGCTCATGAAGCTAACACCGCACCCTGGGACAAACTCCTGCCGATCCGGTCTTTTGCGGACGTGACAATGAGCACCTGCCCCTAAGGAACCGACGTTCCTTGGGCCCGGATGGTTGCCCGGCCTCGCACAAGTGTGCTCCACGACCGACGTATGCACCGGGCGTATACACGGCACGTATACACACCGTGTAGAGTGCTCCGCATGTCCATTGGCCACACCCTTCTGGGACTCCTGGAGTCCGGCCCCCGGCACGGATACGACCTCAAGCGCGCCTTCGACGAGAAGTTCGGGCACGACAAACCCCTGCACTACGGCCAGGTCTACTCGACCATGTCCCGCCTGCTTAAGAACGGCCTCGTCGAGGTCGACGGCATAGAGGCGGGCGGTGGCCCCGAGCGCAAGCGGTACGCGATCACCGAGGCCGGCATCACGGACGTCCAGCGGTGGCTCGCCACCCCGGAGAAGCCGGAGCCCTACCTCCAGTCGACCCTCTACACCAAGGTCGTCCTCGCGCTCCTCACCGAACGCGACGCCGCCGAACTCCTCGACGTACAGCGCGCCGAACATCTGCGCCTGATGCGCATCCTCACCGACCGCAAGCGCAAGGGCGACCTCGCCGACCAGCTCATCTGCGACCACGCGCTGTTCCACCTCGAAGCCGATCTGCGCTGGCTTGAGCTCACCGCCGCGCGCCTCGGAAAGCTCGCACAGGAGGTGCGCTCCGCATGACCCCCGCAGGTTCCCTTCTCGTGGCCCAAGGACTCCGCAAGTCGTACGGCCCCACCACCGCGCTCGACGGCGCGGCCTTCTCCATCCACCCCGGTGAGGTCGTCGCCGTCATGGGTCCTTCCGGCTCCGGAAAGTCGACCCTGCTGCACTGCCTCGCCGGAATCGTCCGCCCCGACGAGGGCTCCATCTCGTACAACGGCCGCTCCCTGACCGGCCTCTCCGACGCGGAGCTGAGCGCCCTGCGCCGCAGCGAGTTCGGGTTCGTCTTCCAGTTCGGCCAGCTCGTCCCCGAGCTCACCTGCGTCGAGAACGTCGCCCTCCCGCTGCGGCTGAACGGCGCCAGGCGCAAGGAGGCCGAGGCCACCGCCCGCACCTGGATGGAGCGCCTGGAGGTCGACGACGTCGCGGCCAAGCGGCCCGGCGAGGTCTCGGGCGGCCAGGGCCAGCGCGTCGCCGTCGCCCGCGCCCTCGCCACGAGCCCCCGCGTGATCTTCGCGGACGAGCCGACCGGTGCCCTCGACTCCCTCAACGGCGAACGCGTCATGGAGCTCCTGACCGACGCCGCACGCTCCACCAACGCGGCCGTCGTCCTGGTGACCCACGAGACCCGCGTCGCCGCCTACTCCGACCGCGAGATCATCGTGCGCGACGGCAGGTCCCGTGACATGGAGCGGATCGTATGAGCTCCTGGACACGCGACCTGGGCATGGGCATACGGTTCGCGGCCGGCGGCGGCCGCGAGGGCTGGATCCGTACGATCCTGACCGCCGTCGGCGTCGGCCTCGGCGTCGCCCTGCTCCTCGGCGCGGCCTCCGTGCCGCAGCTGCTGCAGAACCGCGACGACCGGTCCACCGCCCGCACGCCCTACGCCACGGTGGACGACAAGGCGCCCCAGGCGAGCGACACGACGGTCATGGTGCGCGACACCAGCACCGTCTTCGGCGGGCGCACCGCCGTCGGCATGTTCCTGAAGGCCGACGGCGACCACCCGGCACTGCCGCCGGGGCTCGACAAGATCCCCGGCCCCGGCGAGATCGTCGTCTCGCCCGCGCTGCGCGACCTGCTGAACGACTCGGCGAACCCGCTGTTCAAGGAGCGCTTCAGCGAGTACCGCCAGACCGGCACGATCGGCGACGCGGGGCTCATGTCACCGCTGGAGCTCTACTACTACGTGGGCACCGACACCCTCACATCGGCGGAGGGCGGCCACCGCGTCGCACGGTTCGGCCAGGACAACTCCCTGCCCCTCGACCCGTTCCTGATGGCGCTCGTCGTCCTGATCTGCGTCGTCCTGCTCACCCCCGTGGCGATCTTCATCGGCACCGCGGTCCGGTTCGGCGGCGACCGGCGCGACCGACGCCTCGCCGCGCTGCGACTGGTCGGCGCGAGCGCCCGCTCGGTACGCAGGATCGCCGCGGGCGAGGCCCTGTTCGGAGCACTGCTCGGGCTCGCCGCCGGCGCCGTCCTCTTCCTGCTGCTGCGGGAGCTCGTGGGCGTGGTCGACCTGACGAACGTCAGCGCGTACCCCTCCGACATGGTGCCGACGCCCGGCCTGGTGGCGCTGGTCGCCGTGG
The DNA here is from genome assembly GCF_008642315.1 of Streptomyces venezuelae. Taxonomy (NCBI): domain Bacteria; kingdom Bacillati; phylum Actinomycetota; class Actinomycetes; order Kitasatosporales; family Streptomycetaceae; genus Streptomyces; species Streptomyces venezuelae. The sequence goes on from NZ_CP029192.1 coordinate 3,346,243, forward strand.
CCGTGCCGGTGTCGGCGGTCGTGGTGACGCTGATCTCGCTGCGCTCGGTCGCCATCGAACCGCTCGGTGTCGTCAGGGGCGGCAAGCAGCGCAAGCGCCGCCTGTGGTGGCGGCTGCTGCTGCCGCTCGCCGGCATCGCCATCCTGCTCCTGTCCGGCCGCATCGACGCCGACATGGGCAACGAGGCCGTCAACGTGACGGCGATCGCGGTGGGTTCGGCGCTCTCCCTGATCGGGCTCAGCGCGCTCCTCCCCTGGCTCGTCGAAGCAGCCGTGGGACGGCTGCGCGGCGGTCCCGTGCCGTGGCAGCTCGCCGTCCGCAGGCTTCAGCTGACGTCGGGCACGGCGTCCCGTGCGGTCAGCGGGATCACCGTCGCGGTGGCCGGTGCGGTGGCGCTCCAGATGATGTTCGCGTCCATGCACGACGACTTCAACAAGGTCACCGGGCAGGACCCCACGCGTGCCGAGCTCACGGTGCGCAGCATGACCGGCAGCGGGCCCCTCGCCCAGCAGATGATCGACGACTTCGCCCGAACCGAGGGCGTCACGAAGGTCATCGGGACCGTGCAGGCGTACGTCACACGGCCGGGCGGCAAGAAGGTCAACGACATGACGCCGACGACGGAGCTGAACATCGGCACCTGCGCGACCCTGCGCGAGCTGGCGAAGATCGGCTCCTGCAAGGACGGCGACACCTTCGTCTCGCACACGGGCAGCCGGGAGCAGAACGACTGGGTCGACACGACGGCACGCCCCGGCAAGCCGGTCAACGTCGGACCCGACCCCGACTTCAACAAGGGGGCGAAGCCGGTCCTGTGGACGCTGCCGAAGGACTCGCGCACGGTCCAGGCCCGTCCCAACCCGTCGGGCACGAAATTCGACGGCATCTTCGCCACGCCCGGCGCCGTCGACATCAAGAAGCTGGACGACGCGTCGACGACGTCGTGGGTCAAGCTCGACCCGCGGGCGCCGGACGCCGAGGAGCACGTACGCAACGCGGCGGCCCACATCAGCCCGTTCCTCGGCGTGGACTCGCTTCAGGCGGTCGACCGCGACAAGCAGTACGCGTCGATCGCGCGCGGCCTGCAGATCGGCGCGAGCGTCACGATGGCACTGATCGCCGCGTCGATGCTGGTGTCCCTGCTGGAGCAACTCCGTGAACGCAAGCGGCTCCTCGCGGCGCTCACCGCGTTCGGTACGCGGCGCTCGTCCATGGCGTGGTCGCTCCTGTGGCAGACGGCGATCCCCGTCGCCCTCGGCTTGGCCCTCGCCATCGTCGGCGGCCTCGGCCTGGGCGTGGTCATGACCCGCATGATCGACAAGAGCGTCACGGACTGGTGGTCGTTCGTCCCCCTGACGGGCGCGGGCGCGGCGATGGTCGCAGCGGTGACCTTGCTGAGCCTCCCCCCGCTCCGCAGGATGATGCGCCCGGACGGCCTGCGCACGGAGTGATGCCGGCGAGGCCGAAGCGCCTGGGGGGACTGCCCCGTAGGGGCGTCCCCCCAGGGGCGCGGGGAACTGCGCGACAAGCCCCCACCGGCCCGCGGTCGAACAACGCGTGCGCCCGGCGGACAGCCGGAGCGGAGGATCACACCACCCGCACCGGAAGAGGCCGCACCGCCTCCTTCAAGGCGGAGGCCAGCTCCTCGTACTCCGCGCCCCGCGCCGCCCCCGTACGCATCGCGAGAGCGATCCTCCGGGTCGGCGCGGGATCCGCGAAGTACCCGGTCAAGAGCTGATTGCTGCGCGTCGTCTCGACCCGCACCGCCGTCCGCGGCAGCAGCGTCACCCCGAGCCCGCCCGCGACCAGCTGGACCAGCGTGGAGAGCCCCGCGGCCGTCGTCGTGACGGGCGCGTCCGCGCGGCCCGCCTCGCGGCAGATGTCGAGCGCCTGGTCCCGCAGACAGTGGCCCTCGTCGAGGAGCAGCAGGTTCAGCTCCTTCAGCGCCTCGCGCGGAATCCCCTCCCTGCCGCCGAGCCAGTGGTCGAGAGGGGTGACGAGCACGAAGTCCTCGTCGAAGAGGGGGAGTTCCGTCACGCCCGGCATGCCGAGCGGAACGGCGAGCAGCAGCAGGTCGAGCCGCCCCGCGGTGAGCCCTTCGAGGAGCGAGGAGGTCTGCTCCTCGTGCACCTGGAGGTCGAGGTCCGGGTACTTCTCGTGGACCAGGGTGATCACCGTCGGCAGCAGGTAGGGCGCGACCGTCGGGATCACGCCGAGCCGCAGCGCCCCCGTGAACGGGGCCTTCACCGCGTCGGCCTCCTCCATGAGCGCCTCGACCTCGTCGAGGACCGCCTCGACCCGCACCGCGAGCCGCTCCCCCGCGGGCGACAGCAGCACCTTGCGCGTGGTCCGCTCCAGGAGCTGGACACCCAGTGCCTCCTCCAGTGCCGCCACGGCCCCCGAGAGCGCGGGCTGGCTCATGCCGATCGCCGAGGCGGCATCGCGGAAGTGCAGATGCTCGGCCACGGCGGCGAACGCGCGCAGCTGCGCCAGGCTGGGCTGCTTGCCGCTGGACTGCCTGCCGCTGCTGAGCTGTCTGCCCCTATTAATGGCTCGCACTGATAACCACCTCCGATCAACACGACCCACTCTAGCTATTTCCCTAATCAATGCACCCTGTGCCACCATCGACATCAGTCCAACCCCACAGGAAAGTCCCCAAAAGGGACTCTCTCGCGCAAGGAGTACGTGTGCTCACTGTCGGTGACAAGTTCCCCGAGTTCGACCTGACTGCCTGTGTCTCGCTGGAGCAGGGCAAGGAGTTCGAGCAGATCAACCACAAGACCTACGAGGGCAAGTGGAAGATCGTCTTCGCGTGGCCCAAGGACTTCACCTTCGTGTGCCCCACCGAGATCGCGGCGTTCGGCAAGCTGAACGACGAGTTCGCCGACCGTGACGCCCAGGTCCTCGGCTTCTCCGGTGACTCCGAGTTCGTGCACCACGCCTGGCGCAAGGACCACCCGGACCTGACCGACCTGCCCTTCCCGATGCTGGCCGACTCGAAGCACGAGCTCATGCGTGACCTCGGCATCGAGGGCGAGGACGGCTTCGCGCAGCGCGCCGTCTTCATCGTCGACCAGAACAACGAGATCCAGTTCACGATGGTGACCGCCGGTTCCGTGGGCCGTAACCCCAAGGAGGTCCTCCGGGTCCTCGACGCCCTGCAGACCGACGAGCTCTGCCCCTGCAACTGGAGCAAGGGCGACGAGACCCTCGACCCGGTCGCGCTGCTCTCGGGCGAGTGAACGGAGGCTACTGACATGGCACTCGACGAACTGAAGTCCGCCGTACCGGACTACGCCAAGGACCTGAAGCTGAACCTCGGCTCGGTCATCGGCAACTCGGACCTGCCCAAGCAGCAGCTGTGGGGCACCGTGCTGGCCTGCGCCATCGCGTCCCGCTCCCCGAAGGTGCTGCGCGAGCTGGAGCCCGAGGCGAAGGCGAACCTCTCCCCCGAGGCGTACACGGCCGCCAAGTCGGCCGCCGCCGTCATGGCGATGAACAACGTCTTCTACCGCACGCGTCACCTGCTCTCCGACCCGGAGTACGGGACGATGCGCGCCGGTCTGCGGATGAACGTCATCGGCAACCCGGGAGTCGAGAAGGTCGACTTCGAGCTGTGGTCCCTCGCGGTCTCCGCGATCAACGGCTGTGGCCAGTGCCTGGACTCGCACGAGCAGGTCCTGCGCAAGGCCGGCGTGGACCGCGAGACGATCCAGGAGGCCTTCAAGGTCGCCGCGGTCATCCAGGCGGTCGGCGTCACGCTGGACTCCGAGGACGTCCTCGCGTAACGCACCCGAAGACACGACAGTGGGCCGGAATCCGAGGGTTCCGGCCCACTTCGCGTTTCCGGTGAGTCGTCAGTCCGTACCCGACGACTGCGGCGGCGCGTCCGTCGGCGCCTCGTCGTCCCGGCCGTCCCCGTCGTCGTCCACCCTCGACGCGCCCACCGGGGACGCGTCCATCGCCGTCGCGCCCCGCGGCTGCGGCGCCTGCTTGAGCGCGGCCTCGCGGGAGTACGCCCGCAGGTAGCCGACGACCGTGTTCGTGACGGCCACCAGCGGCACCGCCACGACCGCGCCGCCGACCCCGGCGATCATGCCGCCCGCCGCGACGGAGAGGATCACCGCGAGCGGGTGCACCCGCACCGCGCGGCCGAGGATGAACGGCTGCAGGATGTGTCCCTCGATCTGCTGCACGGCGAGGACCACCACGAGCGCCATCACCGCGGTGAACACGCCCTGCGTGACCAGCGCGACGACGACGGCGAGGGCGCCGGAGACCACCGCACCGACCAGCGGCACGAACGCGGCGAGGAAGATGATGACGGCGAGCGGCACCGCCATCGGCACACCGAGGAAGTAGATGCCGAGGCCGATGAAGATGGCGTCGATCAGAGCCACTATCACCGTGCCGCGCACGTACGCGGTGAGGGTGCGCCAGGCACGCGGCCCCGCGCCCGCGATGCCGGGCCGCGCCTGGGCGGGCACCAGCTTCAGGAACCACTGCCAGATGCGCTTGCCGTCGTAGAGCAGGAAGAGCGTCGAGAACATCGCGAGCAGGATGCCGGTCAGCGTCTCGACGATGACCGTGACGCCTTCGAGGCCCGCGGAGGTGAGCTCCTCCGTGTTGGCGCCGACCGCGTCCCGCAGGCTCTTGGCGATCTCGTTGATCTGGTCCTCGGTCACGTGGAACGGACTGTTGAGGAGCCACTTGCGCAGATCCTCGATGCCGTCCTGGACCTGCCGGGACAGTTCGTCGGCGTTCTCCATGACCTGCCACACCACGAACCAGCCGACCAGGCCCATGATGACGAAGCCGAGGATCGCGGTGACCGCCGTCGCGAGACCGCGCGGCAGACCGAGGTTCCTGAGGCGGGCCACCGTCGGCTGGAGCAGCGCGGTGATCAGCAGGGCGGCCACGAACGCGAGCACGACCAGCTGGACCGCGCTGATGACCTTCATCAGGACCCAGAGGGTGCCCGCGAGGATGAGGAGCCGCCAGCCGGCCTCGGCGGCGACGCGCATGCCCCAGGGCACGGCGTCCACGGGGTCGGGCCTGGCCGCTATGGCCGGCGCGTACGCCGGCGGGGCCGGCACGTGGTCGTTCTCGTCCGCCTCCACGGAGGCGTTCCTCGGCTCGTCGGTGTCCGAGTCGGCGTCCCTGTCGCGGCGCTTCTCGTTCAACCGCTCGCCCATCCCGCTCAGTCCGGCGCCGAGCCGGCCGAGCCACCCTGGCACTCGCGACATGATCCGTCCTTTACCCCCGTCTTTCCCCACCACTCCCCCCTGGAGCTGTCCGGACCGACCGTACACGGGCGAGGCCCCTCACCGTAGGACGGTGAGGGGCCTCGCGAGGTTGAGCGCGGTACGGCCGCGAAGGGGCCTAGTACCAGTTGTTCGCCTGCCAGAAGCTCCAGGCTCCGCACGGGCTTCCGTAGCGGTCGTTCATGTAGTTCAGGCCCCACTTGATCTGCGTGGCCGGGTTGGTCTGCCAGTCGGCGCCCGCCGAGGCCATCTTGGAACCGGGCAGCGCCTGGACGAGGCCGTAGGCACCCGAAGAGGCGTTGGTCGCCTTGTAGTTCCACGTGGACTCGTGGTTCACGATGTTGCTGAAGCACTGGAACTGGTCCCCGGGGACCATCTGCCGTGCCATCGCCTGGACCTGGGAGACCGTGTAAGAGCTCTGGGGCTCGAAGCTGGAGGCGTCGCGGGCGGAGGAGCGGCTGGCCTTGGTCTCGGCCTTCTCCTCACGCTCCTTCTTGAGCGCGGCCTTCTTGGCCGCCTCTTCCTTCTCCGCGGCCTTCTGCTTCTCGATCGCCGATGCGGCGGCCTGCTTGCGGGCCTCCTCAGCTGCGGTCTTCTTCGCTGCGGTGTCGGCGGCCATGGCCTGCGCGTCGGCCTGCTGCGTCAGGGACGCGGTCTGGACCTGGGCCTGCTGACCCGCGGGTATGTCTGCGAGGAGCGTCGCGTCGCTTGCCGCTGCCTCGATGTCGTTCGTGTTCGAGGGCTGGGTGTCGCCCGAGGCGACACCCACGACAGCGCCGACGGTGGTGACCGCGGTGGCAGAAGCCACGGCGAATCCCCGGACCGAAATCCGGCTCACACGGTTTCCTTCCAGCATCGCCCGCATAGGTGACCCCGCGGACGCAATCGTGCCCCTGGCGCTGGCCTCCGCTGGTCACTCGGTCACGGGAGGCACGGACCCGGTGGACAACTCCCGTGGCGGGAGCGTCGCGTGGTGCTTCGGGCGGCATGCGACGGTCACTATGAAGTTCTGTGGTGCTCGAGTTGTCGTACCGCTGGGGGTACACGTGTGTCGCATGCGGGGCCTGACAGGACCCAGACTCTGCCCCAGCCGGACACCGCAAGGCAATTCTCCGTTGCGTGGGAAAGCTCACACCCCGTTTGCCCCAGGAGTTTTACGGAAACAGGGGTGCAGCAAGACGCCGCCCGGCTAGGCTCCTTCGCTTTGCCGGACGGCGTCCTGAGTGGTGCAACTGCCGTGAACTGCCTCAGATGTGACCGTCCTCCAGCATTTCGGTCACCAGGGCCGCGATCTGCGAACGCTCCGAGCGCGTGAGCGTGACGTGGGCGAAGAGCGGATGCCCCTTCAGCTTCTCCACGACGGCGACCACGCCGTCGTACCGCCCCACGCGGAGGTTGTCGCGCTGCGCCACGTCATGGGTCAGTACGACACGGGAGTTCGCCCCGATTCGGGACAGAACGGTCAACAGGACGTTCCGTTCCAGGGATTGCGCCTCGTCCACGATCACGAACGCGTCGTGCAGCGAGCGTCCGCGGATGTGAGTGAGCGGCAGCACCTCCAGCATCCCGCGCGCGGTGACCTCCTCGATGACCTCCTTGCCCGCCACCGAGCCCAACGTGTCGAAGACCGCCTGCGCCCAGGGCCCCATCTTCTCGGCCTCGGTGCCGGGCAGATAGCCGAGCTCCTGCCCGCCCACCGCGTACAGCGGCCGGAAGACCATCACCTTCTGGTGCTGCCTGCGCTCCAGAACGGCTTCCAGGCCCGCGCAGAGCGCGAGCGCCGACTTGCCGGTGCCCGCGCGGCCGCCCATCGACACGATGCCGACGTCCGGGTCGAGAAGCAGATCGAGCGCGACACGCTGCTCCGCGCTCCTCCCCTTCAGCCCGAAAGCCTCCCGGTCGCCGCGCACGAGCCGGACGTTGCCCTCCGCCGTGACCCGGCCCAGGGCCTTGCCCCGCTCCGACTGGATGGTGAGGCCCGTGTGCACGGGCAACTCCGACGCCTCGGGGACGTAAAGGGTGTCCTCCTCGAAGAGGAGGTCCACCTGCTCCGCCGAGAGCGTCAGTTCGGACATACCGGTCCAGCCGGAGTCCGTGATGGCGAGCTCGGCGCGGTACTCCTCGGCGAGGAGGCCCACCGACGACGCCTTGATTCTGAGCGGCAGGTCCTTGGAGACGACCGTGACGTCGTACCCCTCCGCCTGGAGATTGCGTGCTACGGCGAGAATCCGTGAGTCGTTGTCCCCCAACCGGTAGCCGGCCGGGAGCACGCCGGGATCGGAGTGGTTGAGCTCGACGCGCAGCGAGCCGCCCAGGTCCCCGATGGGGATCGGGGCGTCCAGGCGGCCGTGCCGGATGCGGAAGTCGTCCAGCAGACGCAGCGCCTGCCGGGCGAAGTATCCGAGCTCCGGATGGTGCCGCTTGGCCTCCAGCTCCGTCACCACGACGATCGGCAGCACGACTTCGTGCTCGTCGAAGCGGGTCAGGGCATTCGGGTCGGCCAGCAGGACGCTGGTGTCGAGAACGTAGGTGCGCCTGTCGGGCATGCGGCGCTTTGTGCTGTTCACCACGGAAGGACGTACCCCCTCGGATGAGGTCGGGGAGCGACGGGAGGGATACCGGGTGCGATCCGGCGGGTGTGAGCCGGACCGGTCACGGGCCGCGATGCGCGGGCCGAGCACCGGCCCTCCACGTCGCCCGCGCTGCTCACACGGTCGTCCTGGTGCAAAGGGCCTCCCGGGCGGACGGCCCATGCCGCCCGCTGAGATACGACGTCCCTGTCGGACACTGCTCGGACGTCGACCTGGAAGGGGTATTCCCTCGAACATGCGCAGCCATGCCAGGGCATATGACGACGCGTTGGTTAACTCTGGGTGGCCCCGACCTCAGGGGCGCCGCGGAGTCATCCCCCGTAACGGCGGTGGCGGGCCGCGTAATCACGCAGCGCACGCAGGAAATCGACCTTGCGGAAGGCCGGCCAGAAGACTTCGCAGAAGTAGTACTCGGAGTGAGCGGACTGCCAGAGCATGAATCCGGAGAGCCGCTGCTCACCACTCGTTCGGATCACCAGATCGGGGTCCGGCTGGCCGCTGGTGTAGAGGTGTTTGGAGATCTGGTCGATGTCGACGCTCTCCGCGACCTCCGCCAGGCTGCGGCCCTTGTCCGCCTGCTCAAGGAGCAGCGAGCGGACCGCGTCGGCGATCTCCTGGCGGCCGCCGTAGCCCACGGCGACGTTGACCAGTATCCCGGTGTTGGTGCGGGTCGCCTCCTCGGCTTCCTTCATGACCATCTGGGTGTGGGCGGGCAGCAGGTCGAGCGCGCCGACGTGGTGCACGCGCCAGCGGCCGTCGGCGACGAGCGAGCGGACGGTGGCCTCGATGATGCCGAGGAGCGGCTTCAGCTCGTCGTCGGGACGGTCGAAGTTGTCGGTCGAGAGCATCCACAGGGTGACGACCTCGACGTCCGTCTCGGCGCACCAGCCGAGGAATTCCTCGATCTTGTGCGCGCCCGCCTGGTGGCCCTGTGCGGTGGTCCCGCCCGCAGCCTTCGCCCAGCGACGGTTGCCGTCGAGGATGACCCCGATGTGCTTCGGCACCTGGTCGTGGTCGAGGCGGCCTTCCACCCGGCGTGCGTAAAGTCCGTACACCAGGTCGCGCAGGTTCACGTGTGTCAGCCTCCAGCAGATGGCGGTCTCCAGGGGCGCGCCCAGAGCAACCCCGAGGGCGACACCCTACCGTCGCTCGAGTGTCCCTCCACAGTCGGGGGCGAAGCGGCTGAAGTAGCTTCGTACCCATGAACGACACGTCTATGTATCGCGCGGCACAGGACCGGTACGACTCGATGGAGTACCGCCGTACGGGCCGCAGCGGTCTGAAGCTGCCCGCCGTCTCGCTCGGTCTCTGGCACAACTTCGGCGACGACAAGGCCCTCGACACGCAGCGCGCGATCCTGCGCCGCGCCTTCGACCTGGGCGTCACCCACTTCGACCTGGCGAACAACTACGGCCCCCCGCCCGGCTCGGCGGAGCTCAACTTCGGCAAGCTCTTCGCACAGGACTTCGCCGCCCACCGCGACGAGCTGGTCATCTCGACCAAGGCGGGCTACCTGATGCACCCCGGCCCGTACGGCGAGTGGGGCAGCCGCAAGTACCTGCTGTCGTCGCTGGACGCTTCACTCGACCGGATGGGTCTCGACTACGTAGACATCTTCTACTCCCACCGCTTCGACCCGGACACCCCGCTCGAGGAGACGATGGGCGCCCTCGCCTCCGCCGTCCAGCAGGGCAAGGCGCTCTACGTCGGCGTGTCGTCGTACAACAGCGAGCAGACCGCGGAAGCGGCGCGGCTGCTGCGGGAGATGGGCGTGCCGGCGCTCATCCACCAGCCGTCGTACTCGATGATCAACCGCTGGACCGAGGACGACGGGCTGCTCGACACGCTGGAGGCGGCCGGCATGGGCTGCATCTCCTTCGTGCCGCTCGCGCAGGGCCTGCTCACGAACAAGTACCTGAAGGGCATTCCGGAGGGCTCGCGCGCGACGCAGGGCAAGTCCCTGGACCCGAACCTCCTGAGCGACGAGGTCGTACGGCGTCTCAACGGCCTGAACGACATCGCGGCGGCCCGCGGCCAGTCCCTGGCCCAGCTCGCCCTCAACTGGGTGCTCCGCGACGAGCGGATGACGTCGGCGCTGATCGGCGCGTCCAGCGTCAAGCAGTTGGAGGAGAACGTGGCGGCGCTCGCGGGTCCGAAGCTGACGGACGAGGAGCTGACGGCGATCGACACGTTCGCGGTGTCGACGCCGGGCACGAACATCTGGGCCGGACGGGGCTGATCCGGCGCGGGGCCGGACGCGAGGGGCCCCGGGCGGATGATTCCGCCCGGGGCCCCTCGCCGTGTGTCGGGCGGGTCAGGCGCGCGGGCGCTTGAACCAGGCGCCCGCGGCGCTCTGCGAGAGCAGGATCACCGTGGCGATCGCGCCGAGCAGCGGCAGCAGGCCGCCCGGGTTGCCCGAGGCCGCGCCGCCGAGCCCGAAGAGGATCTGCACGCTCATCAGGACGATGCACGTCACGCGGATGCCGTGGCCCGCGCTGCCGAAGCGGAAGGCCATGCCCGCCGCGACGAGGAGGCAGATGTTCACGCCGAGCGCGGCGCCGGCCGTCTCCGGGTTGGCGATGGCTATCAGCATGATGCTGCCGAGGACGGTGAGACCTGCGAGCACCCAGATGACGATCTGCGCGGCACGGACGACGCCGGGCATCTTGGGCGGCCCCATGGGTCCGGCCCCGTAGCCATACCCGTATCCGTTCCCGTATCCGTATGCGCTCGCGTGTCCGGGGTCCTGGGCGGGACCGGGGTAGGTGGGCAGGCCGGGCTGGGCCGGCGGGCCCGCCGGCGGGGTGGAGTGTGGGGGGAATTGGTTCGACATGTCCCTGACGATAACGGGGAGTCGATCTTCGGCGGGCGGTCGGGCCACGGCCTTCTCCCGCCTCCCTCGTGGCACAAAAAAATCGGGCCGGTCCATGGGGGGGAGATGGACCGGCCCGAGGGGGGGTTTCCACCATAACCCTTCGTAAGTGCCGATGGGTGCATTGGCGCCCCACAACTACTCTCCGAGACCGCCCGACGACTGCGCGATCCCGTTCTACCGGCGGAATTGCGGGTTCGAGGGCGAATTTCGGCCGGGCGCGGCGGTAACCCCGATGGGGGACCCCCTTGGGGGCGCGCGCTTGACGCGCCGGAGTGCCGGGGCGCTAATTTCGCGGACATGGCGACGATGAAGGTATCCGCGCCCCCGCAGAACCTTCCGGTCCCGCTGGAGATCGCGGACTCGCCGCGGGCGCGGCGGCGGGGTCTGCTCGGGCGCGCGGGCGTGTCGGGGGCGCTCCTGCTGACACCGGCGCGCGGCGTGCACACCCTGGGGATGCGGTTCGCTCTCGACGTGGCGTACCTCGACCGCGAGTGGCGTGTGCTGTCCATCCGGACGATGCGGCCGGGCCGCGTCGGTCTGCCGCGATGGCGGGCCAGGCATGTGATCGAGGCGGAGGCCGGGGCGATGGCCCGGTGGGGCGTGCGCCGGGGCGCGCGGATCGTCGTGGAGGGTGCCGGGCGGAGTGCGGAGTGACGGCTCGCGGTGCCGCGCGGCCCCCTCCACCGCGCGGCACCGCACGCGCGGTTTGCTCACGCGAATTAGCCTTGGTCTGAACTTACGCGACGCCCAGGGGCGGAACGAGCCAGTATTGATAACGATGCGGAATCAAGGCCTCTAGTTCGGCCCGTACGTCACGAACCGAACCCTTGGCCCGCTCTGACCGTTATGCCTGCTTAGCTACTACTCGCCCCTCACGTACCGTCAAACGGCCATGGGCTTGCGGAGGTCGAAGAGGTGGCGCGTGCTGTGGGCCACGAAGGGGCCCTCCGCCTGAATGCGGTCGTGGAGCTCCCGCAGCCGCGGACGGTACGCCTCCACGGTGAAGCCCGGGACCATCCACACCACCTTGCGCAGGAAGTGGACGACCGCGCCGACGTCTCGGAACTCCATGCGCAGCCGTTCCGCCCGCAGGTCCACGACGTCGAGCCCCGCGGCTTCCGCCTCGGCACGCTCCTGGTCCGGGTGGCGGGCGTTCCTGACCTCCTCCGGCTGCGGGCCGAGGAAGTACTCGACGGCCTCGAAGACGCTGGCGGGTCCGACGTGCTGCGCGAAGTACGCACCGCCGGGGCGCAGCACGCGGGCGATCTCGGCGAAGTGGGCCTTGACCGGGTGGCGGCTGGTGACGAGGTCGAACGCGCCGTCGGCGAACGGCAGCGGCGCGTCCTCCTGCGACGCGACGACCACGACGCCGCGCGGGTGCAGCAGGGCGGTGGCCTTCGCGACGTTCGCGGGCCAGCCCTCCGTGGCGACGGCGAGCGGCGGCAGCGTGGCGGCCGAGGCCAGCACTTCGCCGCCGCCGGTCTGGATGTCGAGGCTCGCGGAGGCGCGGGCGAGCCGCCCGGCCATCGCCTCCGCGTACCGCCACGAGGGCCGCGCCTCGGTGGCCCGCCCCTCGAACCACGAAAAGTCCCACCCCTCGGTCGGCGCGGCCACGGCTTCGGCCACGAGGGCGTCGAAGGTGCGGGGGGACGAGTCGTGGGTGCGAGGGGACGAGTCCCGGCCGTCCTGGCCGTCGTGGCCGTCCTGGCCGTCGTGGCCTGCGGGATTGCTGTTCATGGGGCAATCCTGACATCGGGGGCGCGGAAGGCACATCTCGGTTTCGCCCGTCACCTGTCGAGGGGGTGGGGGTGGTGAGGGCGTCGTTCAGCCGCTGGTTTCCGTGCCGGGGGCGTCGTTCGTCGCTCCTCGGGGGAAGGACACCTCGACGCGGCGGTTCTTCTTGCGGCCCTCCTCCGAGCCGTTGTCCGCGATCGGGTAGTCCTCGCTGTAGCCGCGCACGGAGTACGTGACCTCCGGGCCGAGGTAGCTCGCCAGCTTGTCGTGGACGGCTTCCGCGCGTTCGCGGGAGAGCTTCTTGCCGTGGCTGTAGGAGCCGAGGCTGTCCGTGAAGCCGAACACGCGGACGTCCGTGGCCTTCTGGGCCTCGGCCTCCTTCGCGATCGCCTGGATCCTGGCGGTCGCCTCGGGGTTCAGCTTCGAGCTGTCCTTGGGGAACAGGACCTCCGCCTGGAGCGCGAACTTCACGTCGGTGTTGGTGTCCTCGCGGCGCTCCTCGCCGCTGAGGTCCTCGACGACGGACTTGATGTCCAGCACCTTCGCCGGCGCGAGCGTCGCACCGTCGGCGAGCTTCAGCCCCGGGCTGGTGGCGTCGACCTCCGGGGGCGGGGAGGTGGTGGTGCTGCCCGGTGGGGCGGAGGGGTCGTCGTCGGCGTGGGCCGGCGGGGCGAAGAGGATCAGGGTGGTGAGGGTGGCGGCGCCCGCGAGGTGGCGGAGGTGGCGGGTCATGCGGTCACTCGCCTTGGGCGATCTCGATGGGGGCGGGGGGCATCGACCCCACCTGGAAGGTGACCTTGTCCGTTCCCTCTGGGGGGGCGGGGAACTGGGCGAACCAGTCCGCGGTCTGGCTGGGCTTGACGCCACCCGTGAACTTCGTGCACAGGCATCGGCCCTCGGTGTCCCGCAGGACGAGATACTTCTTCTTGCCCACGTTGTCGATCAGGTTCGCACCTGCCACGGACGAACCGTTCTTGTTCAGCTCACGTTCCTCACCACGCCAGTTGGCGGCCGCCCAGAACCTGCCACCGTTGTTCGTCACCTTGCCGGAGACGGTCACGAAACCACCCTCGTCCCTAACGGCAGAGGTGACCGTCAGGGTGATGTTCTCCTCGCCCTTGACCTCGGCCAGCACTTCGTCCGCCTCGGGCGTTTGATCGCTCTCACCCTTGTCGTCATCCTCGCCCTTGCTCTGCCCAGAGGACGACGTCGAGGTCGCGCTCTTCTCGGCCTTGTCACCATCGCCGTCTCCACCGCCGCAACCGGCCACCGTGAAGACCAGCCCAGTCGTGATCGCGACAGCGGTCATTGCCCTGCGGGTCGTCGCGGTTCGCCGAATGTTCATCGCTGCGGCTTCCTTCTCTCGTCGATCGCTTGTCAGTCGGCCAGGTGGACAGAGAAGAGAACGGATGCGTCCGGGAGATCACCCGATTCGAAGTCCTCAGGGTCGATCTCGAAGGATTCGCCACCGTCGCAATCGAATTCCACGACCTTCTCAGGATCGCTCGAGGGATCTACGTCGCAGCGCGGTTTGATGACGGCAGTGGCGTCGGCCTTGGCGTGCTGCGACTCCGTACCAGGAATGACGGAGTCACCCACTGTGTAGTTGGTCTCGACCGAAACCCTGTACCCAGGAAACCCGTTCACTTCGGTCAGTCCGAAATCGTTGACCTGCGCGTCGTTGTCAGCCGCGAGCGCGTCGGCCGCCGCCTGCGCCCCGACGTCGGTGAGCGCGTCACCGGTGAGCCAGTCGAGCCAGTCATCGCCCTCACCGATGGACAGGCCGAGTCCGTCCGCCAGCTCATCCCGGGACTCCTGCGCGGCAGCCAACGCCGCAGCGTCGGCGGCGGACTGGGCTCCATTGCGCGCCGACGCCGCTTGGGCGAAGGCAAAGAACGCCAGGGCAACAAAGAGCAGGATTCCCGTCAGCCAGATGTAGATGGGGAGCGTCTGCCCTCTGTCATCACGAGGACGGCCGCGCGTCAGCCGCCGACCACGTCGGAGACGGCGTCCTGAATGGCGCCCGAGATCTGGCCGTCGAGACCCAGACCGTCGATCAGGACGAAGATCCCCGCAATAAGAATCATCAACCCCGCATACTCCACAAACCCCGCCCCCGCATCCCGCCCCTCCCCCCGAACACGCGACGCCACGGAGACCGACCAGTCGACCCAGACTTTGAGCACGCGTTCCTTCAGCACGACGGCCTCTTCTCTCCCACCCGATACCGCGCCCTTTGTGGTCAGAGGCAACGTACGCCACACGGCGTGCATCGGCAGCAACTCTGCGCAACGCAAGCGGTATCCGGGGTGCCCGGCCCGCAACTTGGCGGGTTCTCTTCCCCCTCGTTGAGATCACCATGCACGACGTCCCCTCACGCGAACCGTGAACTCAGCCCTGACTGTCCCACATCGAGTTGCAGCCGCGAAGAGCTTTCGCGAAGTCGTTCATGACAGTTCATCTCCGTTCGTCTCAACGTCCCAGAATGGAGCCGAAGTCGGAGCCCGAGCCGAGGAACATTCCGGCTGCGATGAGGATCATCGTGGCCGGAAGCATGAAGACGAGCGTCACCATCGTCGCCTTGGGGATCGTCTTCGCCGCCCGGCGGCGGGAGTTCTGCGCGTCCGTGCGGCGCATGTCCGTGGCGATCTGGATCAGTGTCTCCGCGATCGGTGAGCCCAGCTCCTCCCCCTGCTGGAGCGCCGAGACGAACTGGGCGACCTGCTCGGACGCGTTGCGGCGGCGCAGGTCGTCGAAAGCCTGGCGGCGGCTGACGCCCATGTCCATCTGGCGGAGCGTGATGCGGAGTTCGTCCGCCCACGGACCCTCGTACCGCTCCGCGACGCGGTCCAGCGCCTGGCGGAAGCCGAGGCCCGCCGAGACGACGACCGCGAGGACGTCCAGGAAGTCGGGGAGCGTGCGGTCGATGACCTCGCGGCGTTCGCGGATCGCCTGCCAGATCAGCGCGTCCGCCGCCACCGCGCCGAACGCCAGAGTCAACAGACCGAAAAGCGGGGAGCCGTTGGTGAGGAAGACCAGGCCGAGGACGAGGCCGAAGACGCCGTACACCGCGCGCCTCGCCGCGTAGCGGTCGATCGTCAGGCCGCCGGGGTTGCCCGCCATGTCTATCCTGCGGCGCTTGGCGTCGACCCGTTTCGGGCCCATCAGGCGCAGGACCATGGGCGCGAAGCGCATGCCGAGGCGGTCCACCGCCGAGCCCGCGACCGAGACGCGGGACGCACCGACCTCCAGGGCCACGGCCAGGTCGGTGGGCAGCTTCGCGTCCGCGCGGTACATGCGGATGCCCTGGCAGACGCCGGCCACGGCCAGGCCCATCACGGCCGCGAGGAGCAGGCTCAGCACGGCGTCTCCTTCCTCGACATCATGCGGACGAACACCTAGACCTCGATCTTGCCCAGGCGGCGGATCACGAAGAAGCCGACGCCGTAGAGGCCCAGCGAGATCAGGATCAGCGTCTGGCCCAGCGGTGAACCCGTCACGCGCTTCAGCGCGCCCTCGTTCGACGAGTTGATGAGGAGGAGGGAGCCGAGGCCCAGGAGCGGGACGGTGAAGGCGGTCGCGTTGACCTCGGAGAGCATCGTGCGGACCTCGCGCCGTGTCTCCTTGCGGTCCTCCAGGGTCTGCGTGAGGTTGCGCAGGGAGTTGACGACCGTGCCGCCCGCCTTGTTGGAGAGGACGAGCGTCGTGACGAGGACTATCAGTTCGCGGGACGGGAGGCGTTCGGCGAGTTCGCCGAGCGTGTCGTCGATGGAGCGGCCCAACGTGAGCTGGTCCGCCACGTGGGAGAGTTCCTCGCCCGCGGGGGCTTCCAGTTCCTCCGCCGCCATCGCCAGTGACGTGCGCAGCGCCAAGCCCGCGGCCGTCGCGTTCGCCAGGATGCGGGCCACGTCCGGGAGTTGGTTGATGAACGCCTCGATGCGTTTCTGTCGTTGCCAGTTGAGGAACGCGACCGCTCCCCATATCGCGACGACGCCCGCGATCGGGCCGAAGAACGGCGCCAGCGTCGCGGCCGCGATCAGCCAGAGGGCGGCTACGACCGCGACGACGTAGGTGAAGAATTCGCCCGCTGTCAGGTCCAGGCCCGTCGAGGACAGGCGCAGATGGATCGCGCGGCCCAGGCGGGTGCGGCGCAGGCGGCGGTCGACGGCGGCGAAGCGGCGGGTGCGGCCCGGCGGGCCGCCGTCACCCGTGCCGGGACCGAGGGCGAGGCGGTCCACCAGGGCCTGGCGCTGGGCGCGGCCCGACGCGTACGTGTGGACGCCGGCGACCGCGAGCGTGCCCGTCAGGAGGGTGGCGCCCAGGGCGAGGAGTGCGGGGTCGTTCATCCGATCGCTTCCCTCGTGTCCAGTACGTCGATGGCGTCCGCCACCCCGAACGCGGGCGGCACCGGTTCGTTCGCGACGTACAGCTTGTCGGCGACCTCGCGCGGCAGCGGCAGGTGCTCGAAGTAGCCGTGCACGACGCGGTCCGCGCCGAGCGGACGCGGTACGAAGCGCGTGACCGGCACGATGCGGAAGTGCTGGCGGCCGTGGGAGACGAGCAGCACGATCTCGGCGACCTTGCGGGAGCCGTCGCCGTGCCGGGCGAGCTGGATGACGACGTCGACGGCCGAGTTGATCTGGTCCTTCAGGGCCTCGAAGGGGATCTGGACCTCCGACATGGAGCCGAGGGTCTGGAGGCGCATGAGGGCGTCCTCCGCCGTGTTGGCGTGGACGGTGGCGAGCGAGCCGTCGTGGCCCGTCGACATGGCCTGGAGCATGTCGAGGGTCTCGCCGCCGCGGACCTCGCCGACGATGATGCGGTCGGGCCGCATGCGGAGGCTGTTGCGGACGAGGTCGCGGATGGTGATCTGGCCCTTGCCCTCCACGTTCGGGGGGCGGGATTCGAGGCGGATCACATGGTCCTGCTGGAGTTGCAGTTCCGCCGAGTCCTCGATGGTGATGATGCGTTCGCTGGCCGGGATGAGGCCCGACAGGGCGTTGAGCAGGGTTGTCTTGCCGGTGCCCGTACCGCCGCTGACGATGAGGTTGAAGCGGGCGCGCACGAATGCGGAGAGCAGCATCAGCATGTGCTCGTCGAGGGAGCCGAGGCCGATGAGTTCGGGGAGGGTGTAGGCGCGCGGGAAGCGGCGGATGGTGAGGGTGGCGCCGGTCAGGGCGAGCGGCGGGATGATCACGTTGACGCGCTCGCCGGTGGGCAGGCGGGCGTCGACCATGGGGTTCGACTCGTCGACGCGGCGGTTGACGGTCGACACGATGCGTTCGATCGTCTGCATGAGCTGGTCGTTCGAGGCGAAGCGGAGGGGGAGCTGTTCGACGCGGCCCGCGCGCTCCACGAAGATCGAGTCGGGGCCGTTGACCATGATCTCCGTGATGGAGGTGTCGGCGAGGAGAGGTTCGAGCACGCCGAGTCCGAGGGCCTCGTCGACGACGCGGCGGATCAGCTGGGAGCGTTCGGAAGTGGAGAGGACGGGGCCTTCGCGGCTGATGATGTGGCCGAGTACGCGCTCCAGGCGGACGCGGCGGTCCGCGGCCGTGAGCGACGACATCTCGGCGAGGTCGATCTCCTCCAGGAGCTTGGAGCGGTAGACGGCGACGAGGCCGTCGTCGCGGCTCGGCTCGGTCTGGTGGGTGGGGGCCACGCGGTCGCGCAGGCTCATGTCGTCCTTCAACCTCCTTCGGGGGCGGGCGTGTTCGCGGTCCGGGGTCAGTCGGTGTCGGGCGCGTCGTCGTTCGGCATCGTCGCCTCCTTGGTGACGCTCCAGTCCGTGTCGATGAAGGGGAGCAGGGTGGGCACCTGGACCTCGACCGTGGCGGTCGTCGTGGCGCCGCCCTTGCTGACGCCGACGGACGCGGTGAGGCCGCCGTCCATGGCGGCGGCGCCCGCCGCCTCCCCGGAGTCGCCCTGCGAGGCCGCGCGGGCGGCGGCCCTGGCGCCGGAGCCCGCCTGGTTGGCCGCGTAGCCCACCAGGCCGAGCTGGATCGCGGCGAGGCCGATGAGCAGCAGGATCGGCAGGAAGCCGGCGAACTCCAGCATGGAGACGCCGTGGTCGCCCCAGCGGCGACGCCGCCCGTGCCGCTGCCGAGGCCGGTGCCGTGGACCTCTCACCCGTCCTCCCCCTCCTTCGCCGCGCCCGCCTCCCCGTCGACGTGCCATCCCGCGTCGAAGCCCGGGAAGAACACGGGGACGTCCACGGAGACGTGGGCCTTCCACACCGCGCCCTCGTCCGTGCAGGTCACCGCCGCGCCCTGCCAGGCGTCGGGCAGGTGCTCCTGGGCCGCGGCGGAGCAGGCCCCGGCCGCGCCCTCGCCCGCCGCGTACGCCGCCGTGGCCGCCCGCGCCGCCTCGTCCGCCGCGTTTCCGGCGAGGGAGTACGTGTAGCCGTACAGCGCGCACTGCCAGAGGATCGCCATGACCGCGAGCAGCAGCGGGAACATCCCGGCGAATTCGAGGGTGACCGCGCCGCGGTCGCCGGTCGCCGCCTTCCTGCGCAGGGCGAGGCCGCCGCGCCTGCCGCCCGTGCCCGGGGCGTCCGGGTCGACCAGGCCCAGTTCGCCCGCGAGGCCCCACAGGGCCTGTTTGACGGTGGAGCGGCTTTCGAGGTCCTGCATGCGGCCCGCGTCGACGGCGGCCTGCAGCTCCTTGAAGCAGGCGGGCACGGTGGTCCGTGCGGTCTTGGTGCCCGTGACGCGTTCGACGAGGACGGGTTGGATCTCGGCGCCCTTGCCGTGCCGGTTGACGACGGTGACGGTCTCCTCGGCCTTGCGGATCTGCAGCCGGTCCCAGAGGCGCACCACGCGCTTGGCGGCGCGGACGGCGACGACGTCGGGGGTGACGAGCAGCAGGGCCTGGTCGGCGAGTTCGACGGCGGTGGCGCCCGCTCCGGTCACGTAGGAGCCGCAGTCGACGACCACGACGTCGTAGCGGGCGCGCAGGGCGCCGAGGGTCTGGCGGGCGACGCGGTCGGTGACCTCTTCGCCGCGTTCGCCGTCGGCGGGGGCGAGGAGCAGGCCGACACCGGTCTCGTGGGTGTAGACGGCGTCCTGGAGGACGCGGGGCGTGATGTCGGAGATGGCGGCGAGGTCGGCGATGGAGCGGCGGAACTGCACGTCGAGGTAGGAGGCGACGTCCCCGGACTGCAGGTCGAGGTCGACGAGGGCGACGCTGCGGCCGGACGCGCGGGAGGCGAGGGCGAGGTGGACGGCGGTGAGGGTGGTGCCGACGCCGCCCTTGGCGCCGCTGACGGTGACGACGGTGCCCGCGCCGGCCCCGCCCCCGCCTCCCGCGTACAGCTCGAGTCCCCCGCCGTTTCCACTGCCCAGATGCCTGCGCATCCCCGTGGACCAGGACGCGGCGGCCTGGACGCGTTCGGCGAGGGCGTCGTAGGCGAGCGGGAGGCCGACGATGCCGCGCGCGCCGGAGTCCATGGCGGCGGTGAGGAGCCCCGGGCTGGTGTCGGCGGTGATGAGAACCACGCCGACCGCGGGGAAGCGCAGGACGAGGTCGCGGATGAGGTCGAGGGCGGGGACGGGTCCGATGCGCTCGTGGACGAGGACGACTTCGGGCAGCTCGTCCACGGACTCGGCGGCGAGCCGCGCGAGGGTGTCGAGCAGCGCCGTGGAGTCGCCGACGGGCAGCGCGGTTTCGGTGTCGGGCAGCTGGCCGGTGAGGGTGGACAGCGCGCGGGCCGCGTCGACGTCGCCGACGGCCGGGAGGATCCGAGTGGTCATCCGTGACCTCCTACTTGTCCTCGTCGAGGGTGTACGTCCGGTCCCTGGGCGGCACGCTCGCGTCACCGCCGGCGCCGACCGGGCCCAGCCCGGCGACGTGGTCGAGCAGCTCCCCGAAGACGCCGACGGACACCGCCGCTCCCGCGCCGGGCAGCCGGCCCGTCACCGCGGACAACGCGCGGGCCACGTCGACGTCGCCGACGGCCGGGAGGATCCGAGTGGTCATCCGTGACCTCCTACTTGTCCTCGTCGAGGGTGTACGTCCGGTCCCTGGGCGGCACGGTGGCGTCGCCGCCGGCGCCCACCAGGGCGAGTCGGACGTGGGTGGCGAACGATTCGGCGTAGGCGACGCGCTGGGCGTCCGCGGTGCCGAGGGCGAAGGTGATCGGCACCGCTTCCGTGGCCCTGCGGCGCGTGCGGTCGTCCTGGTCGGGTTCGAGCGGGGTCAGCTTGCCGACGTCCAGCACCTTGGCGCCCTCCACGATGACTTTGGACTGGTCCTCGGCGTTGTCGGCCTCGCCCTTGAACGTGGCGTAGATGTTGACCTTCGAGCCGGGGGTGATCTTGCCCGCGACGCCGGTCGCCGCGTCGATCATGATGGCGATCTCCTGTTGCCCCGGGCCGAGTTCGGGACGTCCGACGATCATGTCGGACTGCAGGAGCGAGCCCTTGCGGAGCTGCGTGACGGCGATCTTGCCGCGGATCTCGCGCAGATCGGTGACGGCGTTGTCGGACAGCCACCGCTCGGGCATCTCGATCTTCTCGAACTGGTCGGCGGTCAGCTCCTTGTAGGGCGCGATGTCGCCCTTGAGCTTGTACGCGGGGACCTCGGGCCCGACCTTCGAGTTCGCGTCGCGGATCACCGAGAGGACGCCCGCGAACGCGCCGAACGCGCACAGGACCGAAAGGACCAGCAGGATGACGCCGCGGCGCTGGCGTGAGTTCATGGGCCGGACTACCTCGATCGAGTGCGGTTGGCTACGGACAGTGAGCGGGGTGGCGCACGTGCGGTCGTCGGTCGCGTACGAGGGGCGAGGGAGAGCGGGAGCGGGCTACGTGGCGCCGCGGGGCAGGGCCGAGGTTCCCGGCGCGGGGGCCGGGCCCGCGGCCGGGCGGAGTCGGTGGCTCGCGGGGACGAGGGTGCGGGTCGGCTGCGCGGGGCGCTCGCCGGGCGGCGGCAGGGGCGCGGCGCAGAACGCGCAGCGGTCGCCGATGAGTTCGAGGCCGCACCAGTGACAGTCGTCGCGCCGGACGGAGGACACCAGCTGGTAGAGGACGGAGATGTCAGGGATGGCGGCGGCGAACTCGACGAGTTTCGCGGTGGCCCACCAGCGTTCGGACTCCGCGGGCAGCTGGACCTCGGTGACCTCCTGGGACTTCCAGGCGGGGGCGAGGGTACCGGTCACCCAGTCGGGGGCGAGGCGGCCGGGGGCGTAGAGGAGTCTCGTGGCGAAGCCGGGTCCTGGGAGGTCGGCCTCCTCACCGCCGCCCGTCAGCTTCACGAGTTCGGGCTGCGGGGCGGCGAGGGCGGCGAACTGGCTGCCGGGGAGCCACGACTTGGCGTGCGACTCCAGGCTGACGTCGATCCTGCCGCGGTCGAGGCGGGCGACGGAGCCGAGGAGGGCGCCCGCGTGGATGTAGTGGGACAGGAGGCGGGCCGCGGAGGCCAGGACGCCGGGGCTGAAGTCGCAGACCGACAACTGCCGCAGTTGCAGCGCGAGTACGGCGAGGCCGAGCGGCGGCAGGTCGGAGCGGACGATGGCGATGCGGTCGCTCTCCAGGACCGAGCGGACGGCGTGCAGGCGCCGGGCGACGGACGCGGGAGCGGAGGACGGGCACAGCGCGATCACGTAGCCGTGGTGCTCGATGAGGGTGTGCATCTCCGTGAGCGCCTGGTCCAGGGAGTACGTCCGCGGGGACTGCACGGCCGACTGGAGGACGGCGGCCGACGGGGTGTGCCGGTCGGGTGACGGCAGCACGAGGTCGGGGCCGGTGACGGCTATGGCGGTCGGCAACGCGTACACCCCCGGTGGTCGTGCACTCCTGCCTCAGCACCATATCCACGTCATGGTCGCCCCAACACCCAACTTCGCACTGTTCATGTGGAGGTGGGCGCGTACTCCTGTGCACCAAGTGATGTTTGATCCCTTGACAACTCAATTGGTCTGGACCAGCTTTTACGACCAAGCACGACCCAGCAGACGGCGGTGGCCACCGTTCCGACGTACCTCTCCCCCACGTTCCGACGTACCTCTCCCCCCACCGGAGGCAGCAGTGGACCGCACACGCAGGAGAAGGACCGGTGCTCTCACCGGCGCCGTCGCCGCCCTCGCCCTCACCCTGACGGGCGGCCTCTTCACCGGCACCGCCGCGAGCGCGGCCGACACCGGGGCCCGCGCCGTGCCCAAGCACGCCGTGACCGGCTACTGGCAGAACTTCGACAACGGCGCCCAGGTGCAGAAGCTGGGCGACGTGCAGGACGAGTACGACATCATCGCCGTCTCGTTCGCCGACGCCACCGGCACGCCCGGCGAGGTGACCTTCAACCTCGACTCGGCGGGTCTCGGCGGCTACACCGTCGACCAGTTCAAGGCCGACATCAAGGCCAAGCAGGCCGCGGGCAAGTCCGTGATCGTCTCGGTCGGCGGCGAGAAGGGCGCGGTGGCGGTCAACGACGCGGCGTCCGCGAACGCGTTCGCCGACTCCGTGCACGAGCTCATGCAGGAGTACGGATTCGACGGCGTCGACATCGACCTGGAGAACGGCCTCAACTCCACGTACATGACGCAGGCGCTCAAGTCGCTCGCGGGCAAGGCCGGTTCGGGCCTCGTCCTGACGATGGCCCCGCAGACGATCGACATGCAGTCCCCGTCGACCGAGTACTTCAAGACCGCGCTCGCCGTGAAGGACATCCTCACGGTGGTCAACATGCAGTACTACAACAGCGGTTCGATGCTCGGCTGCGACGGCAAGGTCTACAGCCAGGGCACGGTCGACTTCCTCACCGGGCTCGCCTGCATCCAGCTGGAGAACGGCCTCGCGCCGTCGCAGGTCGGCATCGGCGTCCCGGCGTCCTCGCGGGCGGCCGGCGGCGGATACGTCGCGCCGGAGGTCGTGAACAACGCCCTGGACTGTCTGGCGAAGGGCACGGGCTGCGGCTCCTTCAAGCCGTCCAGGACGTACCCCGACATCCGGGGCGCGATGACCTGGTCCACCAACTGGGACGCGACGGCGGGCAGCGCCTGGTCCAAGTCCGTGGGCGCCCACGTGCACGGCCTGCCGTAGCCGTACTCCCCATGTCCCCCCTCAAGAACCGCAGCGCCGCCGCTCCCCCGGCGGCGCTGCGTGCGTTCCGGGCCCCACACCCGTCACCAGGGCAGGTCGCGCACCTGCTGCACGCACAGGATCAGGAAGAGCAGCCCCGCTCCGGCGAGCATCACGTTGCTGACGATGCCGTTGCGCCACTGCTTCGGCGTGCGCGAGGAGTTGAGCAGCCACAGCAGGGTGAGGGCCAGGAACGGCATGAAGAACGCGCCGAGCACGCCGTAGGCGATGACGAGGCCGAACGGCTCGTCGAGGAAGAGCAGGCCCATCGGAGGGAACGTCAGCCAGAGCAGGTACGCGCGGAACGGCACCGACTTCTCGCGCTTGCCCGCCGCGACCTCCTCGACCATGTCCCCCTCCGCGGCACCGCCCCCGGCACCGGCGCGCTCGCGCCGCAGCCGCTCCACGAAGTCCGCGAACATCAGGCTCACGCCGTGCCACACGCCCATGAGGGCGCCGAAGGAGGTGGCGAAGAAGCCGATGAGGAAGAGGTTGGCGGTGACCGCGCCGAACTTGTCCTCCAGGACCTTGCCGAGGTCGATGAGGCCCCGGTCGCCGGAGGTGAGGGCGATGTTCGTGGAGTGCAGGAGCTCGGCGCCGATGATCATCATGGCGACGACGAAGACGCCGGTCGTGATGTACGCGACGCGGTTGTCGAGCCGCATCACCTTGAGCCAGCTGATGTCGGTCCAGCCCTTGGAGTTCACCCAGTAGCCGTACGCGGCCATGGTGATGGTGCCGCCGACGCCGCCGATCAGGCCGAGCGTGTAGAGCAGCGAGCCGTCGGGCAGGGCGGGCACGAGGCCCGCGACGGCGTTGCCGAGGTCGGGGGCGACGCGGATCGCGACGTACACGACGATCAGGAACTTCATGCCGATGACGATCGTCATGGCCTTCTCGAAGACCGCGTACCGGTTGAACCAGACGAAGGCGAGGCCCAGCAGACCGCAGAGGACCGCCCAGGTCTTCAGGCTCGGCCCGTCCGGGAAGAGCGCGACGAGCGGCAGGGCGCTGGACGACATCGCCGTGGCGCCGTAGACGAACCCCCAGATGACGACGTAGACCGCGAAGTAGTACGTGGTCCACTGGCCGAGGCTGCGCCAGCCCTCGAAGAGGGTGCGTCCGGTGGCCAGGTGCCAGCGGCCCGTCGCCTCCGCGAGGGAGATCTTCACCAGACAGCCGATGATCGCGGCCCACAGCAGGGTGTAGCCGAATTTGCTGCCCGCGATGAGGGTCGCGACGAGGTCGCCCGCGCCGACTCCGGTGGCCGCGACGACGATGCCGGGCCCGACGTACTTCCAGCTCGCCTTGCGGAGCCGAGGTTCCGCTTCGCCGGCGGCGGTGCCACTGCCTGTGCTTTCAGCCATGCCGATCAAGAAAGCGCATCGCGGTCCCGGACACAAGAGGTTGGCCAAAGACAGCGTTGACCGGTTCATGCCATGCGTCGACGATGGGCCCGCGCGACCGGCAACCCGAACGTCGCGCACCGCACGCCGGCTCGTCGCGCACCGCAACACCCGCGCGTCGCGCACCGCATCGCCCGCTCGTCGCGCACCCCGCACGTGACAGCAACCCCGCACGTCGCACTGAACAACCCCCCACCCCTGAGGAGACTTCATGCGACTCCGCATACGCGGCAGGAGATCCGCGGCCCTCGCGGCGCTTCTCGCCCTGGCCGTGGCGGCCCCCCTGACCGCCAACGCCTCGACAGGACAGGCCGACCCGGCCCCCCGCAGCGCGGCGACCGCCGCCGACGAAGAAACGCGCCAGTACGAGATCCCCCTGCGCGACGACCGCGCCGCGCGCACCGCGCTCGCCCGCACCGGCGTCGCCATCGACGAGGTCGACGCCCGCGCGGTGGTCGTCTCGGCGGACGCGGCCGAGGCGGCGGCGCTCCGGAAGGCGGGCTACGAACTCAGGCCGCTCGCCGGGCCCCCGAAGCGCGCGAACGGTGAGGAAGTGAAGGTCAAGGACTTCCCGCCCGCCGACGCGAGGTACCACAACTACGCCGAGATGAACGCGGAGATCGACCAGCGCATCGCGGCCCACCCGGACCTGTTCAGCAAGAAGGTCATCGGCAAGTCCTACTCGGGCCGGGACATCATCGCCATCAAGATCAGCGACAACGTGGGCACCGACGAGGCCGAGCCCGAGGTCCTCTTCACCCACCACCAGCACGCGCGCGAGCACCTGACGGTGGAGATGGCGCTCTACCTGCTGCGCGAACTGGGCGACGACTACGCCACGGACGCGCGGATCAAGAAGATGGTCGACGAGCGCGAGATCTGGATCGTCCCGGACGTGAACCCGGACGGCGGCGAGTACGACATCGCGACCGGCTCGTACCGCAGCTGGCGCAAGAACCGCCAGCCCAACAGCGGCTCGTCGAACGTCGGCACCGACCTGAACCGCAACTGGGCCTACCGGTGGGGATGCTGCGGCGGCTCGTCCGGGTCCACGGGCTCCGAGACGTACCGCGGCCGCAGCGCCGAGTCGGCGCCCGAGACGCAGGTCGTCGCCAACTTCGTGCGCAGCCGCGTCGTCGGCGGCAAGCAGCAGATCAAGGCGTCCATCGACTTCCACACGTACAGCGAGCTGGTCCTGTGGCCGTACGGCTACACGTACAGCGACACGGGCCCCGGCCTCACCCAGGACGACCGCGACGCGCACGCCGCGATCGGCAGGAAGATGGCCGCGAGCAACGGCTACACACCCCAGCAGTCCAGCGACCTCTACATCACCGACGGGTCGATCAACGACTGGCTGTGGGGCAACCAGAAGATCTTCAGCTACACCTTCGAGATGTACCCGTCGTCCGCCGGCGGCGGCGGTTTCTACCCGCCCGACGAGGTGATCGAGCGCGAGACCAGCCGCAACCGTGACGCGGTGCTGCAGCTCCTGGAGAACTCGGACTGCATGTACCGGTCGATCGGGAAGGAGCAGCAGTACTGCACGGGCTGACGCAAGGGGCGGGACACCGGTGAACCATCCGGTGCCCCGCCCGCGTACGGGAAGACGTCCCCGCCGCACGGAGAGCTACACGAACAAGCTGACGACCGCCGCCACCGCGAACCCCGCGATCGACAGCACCGACTCCAGGACCGTCCACGTCTTCAGCGTGTCCCGCTCCGAGATGCCGAAGTACTTCGCGACCATCCAGAAGCCGCCGTCGTTGACGTGCGAGGCGAAGATCGAACCCGCCGAGATCGCCATGATGACCAGGGCCACGAACGCCTGGGAGTAGTCGCCCTCGGAGAGGAGGGGGGCGACGATGCCCGCCGTCGTGACGATCGCCACCGTCGCCGAGCCCTGCGCGACGCGCAGGATCAGGGAGAGCAGGTAGGCGAGGACGATGATGGGCAGGCCCACGTCCTGGAACGTGTCCGAGATCGCGCCGGCCACGCCGCTCGCCTTCAGGACCGCGCCGAAGATCCCGCCCGCGCCGACGACCAGGAGGATGTTGCCGACCGGCTTCAGGGACGAGGTCGACACCGTCTCCAGGGACTTGCGGGACCAGCCGCGCCGGATGCCCAGCAGGTAGTAGGCCATGAGGAGCGCGATCGTCAGGGCTACGAACGGGCTGCCGAAGAACTCGATGACCGAGCGGAAGGTCGAGGGGTCGAAGGCGATCGAGGAGAAGGTTGCCAGGAGGATCAGGACCAGCGGCGTGCCGATGATCGTGAAGACGATGCCCAGCGGGACCGGCTTCTCCTGCGGGGCGACGCCCGCCGCGCTCTGTTCCGCGATGACCGCCGCCTTCGCCTCGTCGGCCGCCTCGACCATGTCCTGCGGCACGGGCACGAAGATGCGCTTGCCGACCCACGCGGAGAACACCCAGGCGGCGAGCACCGCGGGGATGCCACAGACGATGCCCATGAGGATGACCCAGCCGAGGTCCACCTTGAGGAGTCCCGCGGCGGCCACCGGGCCGGGGTGCGGGGGCAGGAACGCGTGGGTCATGGAGAGACCCGCGAGCAGGGGGAGGCAGTAGAGGAGGATCGACTTGCCGCTGCGCTTGGCGGCGGCGTACACGATCGGCGCGAGGACGAAGATGCCGACGTCGAAGAAGACGGGGACACCGAAGATCAGACCCGTCAGGCCCATGGCCAGGGGTGCGCGCTTCTCGCCGAAGAGGCCCAGCAAGCGCGAGGCGAGGACCTCCGCTCCACCCGAGACCTCCAGGATCGCGCCCAGCATCGTGCCGAGGCCGATGATGATCGCCACATGGCCGAGGATCCCGCCCATGCCCGATTCGATGACCGAGACGGCGTCGGACTTCTGGACGGTGCCGAAGAGTTCGGTGACGGAGAGACCGGCCGCGAGGCCGACGGCTATGGAGACCGCCAGGAGCGCCACGAACGGCTGCAGCCTGACCTTGATGATCAGGAAGAGGAGCAGCAGGATGCCCAGCGCGGCTACGGTCAGCAGGCCTGCCGTGCCGTCGATCAGGGCGAGCAGGCCGCCGGTGTGAGGCGGTGCCTCGGCGGCGGGGGCGGCCGCGAGCACGGCGGTGTGGAACGGGGACATCGTTGACCTCGTAAGTGCATGGGGCTTTCGGGGCAGGGGGGATCGCGGCACGGCGCCCCGGGGGTGGGCGCCGTGCCGTGACGACGTACGGCTTGCTGGTGGAGAGGGATGTGCGTCAGCCGAGAACGGCGAGCGCGTCGATCTCGATGAGGAGGCCCGCCGGGAGACCGACGTAGACCGTGGTGCGCGCCGAGGCGGGGGCCTTCAGGCCCTGCTCCTCGAAGTACGCGTTGTAGATCTCGTTCATCTCGGCGAAGTGGTCCACGTCCGTGAGGTAGACGCGCATCATCATCACGTCGTCCCAGGTCGCGCCGCCCTCTTCGAGGATCGCCTTGACGTTGGCGAACGTCTGGAGGGTCTGCTCGCGCAGGGTCGGGCCCGCGGGGGTGGGGGCCTTGCCCTCCTCGGCGGGCAGGAAGCCGACCTGACCGGCGACCTGAAGGATGTTGCCCTTCTTCACGCCGTGGGAGAACTTCGCGGGCGGGGTGGTGTGGGTGGCCGGGGTGAGGGCGGTCTTCTCGGTCATGAACTTGCTTCCTTCAGAGGGGCGTTGCCGGAGTACTCGCGGCTGATGGCGTCCGCGGTGCGGCGCACCAGCGGGAGCAGGGAGAGGAGTTCCTCGGCGGTGACGACGACATTCGGTGCGGACACCGACATGGCGGCGACGACGCGTCCGTCCGCACCGCGGATGGGGGCCCCGATGCAGTTGATGGACTCCTCGTGGCCACCGAGGTCGGTGGCCCAGCCCTGTTCGCGCACGGCCGCCAGCTCCTTGAGGAACGCGGCGGCGTTCGGCGTCGAACGGGACGTGTAGGTGGGGTAGTCGAGCTTCTCCGCGATGGCGCGGCGCTCGGCCTCCGGGAAGTCGGAGAGCAGCAGCTTCGCGACGGCGGCGACGGTGATCGCCACCGGCTTTCCGATACGGGAGTACATCCGCACCGGATAGCGGCTCTCGACCTTGTCGATGTACAGCACCTCCTGCTCCTCGTACACGGCGAGGTGGACCGTGTGGCCGCACTTCTCGTTGAGGGCGAGGAGGTGGGGGTGGGCGATCTCGCGCACGTCGAGATTCTCGACGGCTTCCTGGGCGAGCGCGAAGAGGCGCGCGCCGAGACGGTAGCGCTGGTCGGACTGGCGGAAGACCAGGCCGTGCTCGTGGAGGGTGCGCAGGAGCCGGAGCGCGGTCGACTTGTGGACGTCGAGCCGGTCGGCCACCTGTCCCAGGTCGGCGGGGCCCTCGGCGAGCAGCGGCAGGATCGAGAGCGCGCGGTCGACGGTCTGGCTCATGGGGTACGTACCTCCTCCTCGGCCTCGGTGTCCTCCGGGACGCGTTCCGTCCAGCCGGGGCCGAGACGAAGTGTCTCCCAGGCTGCGTCGTCCAGGGCGGCGAGGCGGTCGGCATGTGCGCGGGCGGGGGGCGGTGCGAGATCACCGGGAACGGTGAGGGCGGCGGCGGCCATGAGGTGGCCGTGCCGCAGGCACTGCGCGGCGGGCAGGCCGCGCAGGGTGGCGGAGAGGAAGCCGGCGGCGAAGGCGTCGCCGGCGCCGACGGGCGCGACGACGTCGACGCGCAGGGCGGCCTGGAAGACGGGGTCCTCGCCGTGGCGGTGGACGGTGGCGCCGCGGCTGCCCTGTTTGACGACGAGGGTGGCGGGCTCGGGCAGGGCGGCGCGGATGGCGTCGGAACCGCCGGTGATGCCCCAGGCCGCGGCGGCCTCGTCCTCGCCGACGAAGACGAGGTCGGCGCCGCGCGCGAGGTCGAGGAGGACGTCCGGGCCCGCCGCCGCGCCCTTCCACAGGCCGGGGCGGTGGTTGATGTCGAAGGAGACGAGCGGGCCGCGGTCCGCGCGCCGGGTGCAGAGGTGGCGTACGAGTGCCAGGCAGTCGGCGGAGAGCGCGGGGGTGATGCCCGACAGGTGCAGGATGCGGCCCGACGCGAGGGCGTCCTCGTCGACGGAGCCCGGCGCCATGGCGGAGGCCGCGGAGCCCGCGCGGTAGTAGACGACCTCGTGGGCGTCGGTGTCGCGGTCGTCAGCGGTACGGAAGTAGACGCCGGTGGGTCGGTGCGGGTCGCGGCCGACGGCGGAGGTGTCCACTCCGTAGCGGGCGATCGTCTCGACGAGGTGGTCGCCGAAGCCGTCGGCGCCGACGCGGCTGACCCAGCGAGTGGTGTGCCCGGCGGCGGCGAGCGCGCACACGACGTTGGACTCGGCGCCGCCGATCCCGCGGTCGAAGGACGGCACGTCGGCGAGGCGTCCCGGCCGGGCGGGCAGGAAGGTGACCATGGACTCGCCGAGCGCGATGACGTCGATGACGTCCACGGGTGCCTGTGCGGTCACGATCTTCCAACCCCTTAACCGGCTCTCCGGATCCGTTGACCCGGCGTTGGCTCGGATGTTAGACAGCAGTAAGCGACATACGCAATGAGCGTTGCACATGTTGCAACGAGCTCTTGAATGCACTGAACGCATTGAATTGAATGCACTCCTGGAGGAGGCGCCCATGGCCGCCGACAACGTCGTCGACACCGCCCTCGCGGACGAGCGAGTGGACCACCGCTTCAAGGGGCTTCCTCCGGACGCCGAAGGACTGACGGTCGGCGAGCTCACCGCCCAGCGGCGGAACCTCTTCACGGGCGGCTTCACCACACCCGTCCTCGCGCTCTCCGCCGAACGCCTCGAGCACAACCTCGCCCTCATGGAGACGTACGCCGAACGCCACGGCCTCGCGTTCGCACCCCACGGCAAGACCTCGATGGCCCCGCAGCTCTTCGCCCGCCAGCTGGAGCGCGGCGCCTGGGGCATCACGCTCGCCGTGCCCCACCAGGTGCGCGTGGCACGGAAGTTCGGGGTGGAGCGGATCTTCCTCGCCAACGAACTCGTCGACGCGGCGGCGCTGCGCTGGCTCGCGGGCGAGCTGAACTCGGATCCCTCCTTCCGCTTCGTGTGTTACGTCGACTCCGTACGCGGCGTCGAGCTCATGCACGCCGCCCTCGGCGAGGCGGGCGCGAGCCGTCCGGTGGACGTGGTCGTGGAGCTCGCCGCGGGTGACGGCGCGCGGACCGGAGCGCGGACCGAGGCCGAGCGCTTCGACATCGCCAACGCGGTCGCCGCCGCGGACACGCTGCGGCTGGTGGGCGTCGCGGGGTACGAGGGGGAGGTGCCGGAGGCGTCGAGCGAGACGGTGACGGCGTGGCTGCGCCGGCTTGTTTCGTTGCTCGTCGAGTTCGACAAGTCCGGGCGGTTCGCCGATCTTCCGGAGGTCGTGGTCAGCGCGGGCGGCAGCGCGTGGTTCGACGCGGTCGCGTCGGTCTTCGCGGAGATCCCCGAACTGTCGCGGCCCGTCCTGAAGCTCCTGCGCTCCGGCGCGTACGTGTCACATGACGACGGCCACTACAAGCACCTGACCCCGTTCAACCGGGTCCCTGAGGAGGGCGCCCTCGAACCCGCGTTCCGGCTCTGGGCGCAGGTCGTGTCGCGGCCCTCCGCGGAGCAGGCGTTCACCAACGCGGGCAAGCGGGACGCGGCGTACGACCTCGACCTGCCCGAGGCGCAGGTCGTCCGCCGGGACGGCGTGGAGCGGGCGGCGACGGGGATCTCGGTCACCGGCCTGTCCGACCAGCACGGCTGGCTCCGCACGTCACCGGAGGCGGACCTCGCCGTCGGCGACTGGCTGGGCATGGGGCTCTCGCATCCCTGCACGGCGTTCGACAAGTGGCAGTTGATTCCTCTGGTGGAGGGGGATGGGACGGTCGTGGACTACATCCGAACGTATTTCTGACCGGGGGGTCTTGGGCGGCCCCCTGTCCCGCCGCTCCGCGGCGGATCACACCCGTGGGGGGCGCCCCTGCCCCGCCGCTCCGCGGCGGATCCACACCCAGCCGTTCGCCCCGTGCTGCGGCCCGGGGCGGGCATCCCCAGCCCGCCGCTCCGCGGCGGATCCCCACCCACCCGTTTACCCCGCACCACGCGGTGGACGTAGGGGCCCGGGGCGGGCCCGTCCGTTCAGCCCGCATCGCGGGGTGGGCGTGGGAGCCGGGGGCGGTCGGCTCCGGGTGTCTCCCGCTGGCAGCGGGTGGGCCCTGAACCGCCGCTCCGCGGCGGATCGCACCCGCCCACCCGCCCGTTCACCCCGCACCGCGGGGTGGGCACAGGCGTCGCCCCGCCACCGTTCGCCGCCCGCGGCGGGTCCGTCCCACCGGGGCCACCCGCAGCCGACGACGAAAGTCGCACGGGTGGTGCGGGTGGGAACGGAAAACCCGGCCGGAGGCCGGGTGCACCACCGACCAGCCGCAGTCCAACGCAGACGTAGAGGAAAGGCACCCCCCATGGACCTGGTGATCCGGAACGCACGCGTCATAGACGGCACCGGAGGTGCCTCGTACCGCGCCGACGTCGGCGTACAGGACGGAAGGATCACCGCGATCCACCGCGAGGGGGAGGAGAGAGGCCCCCGCCTCACGGGGCAGGCCAACCTCGACGCCCAAGGCCTCGCACTGGCCCCCGGCTTCATCGACATGCACGCCCACAGCGACCTCGCCCTCCTCCGCGACCCCGACCACTCCGCGAAGGCGGCCCAGGGCGTCACCCTGGAAGTCATCGGACAGGACGGCCTCTCCTACGCCCCCGTCGACGACCGCACGCTCGCCCAGGTCCGCCAGGCCATCACCGGCTGGAACGGCGACGGCGGCGACATCGACTTCACCTGGCGCACCGTCGGCGGATATCTCGACGCCCTCGACTCCGCCCACGGCGGCCGCGGCATCGCGGTGAACGCCGCGTACCTCATCCCGCAGGGCACCGTCCGCATGTACGCGATGGGCTGGGAGGACCGCCCGGCGACCCCCGCCGAGCTGGACCGCATGCGGCAGCTCGTGGCGGACGGCATGCGGGAGGGCGCCGTCGGCATGTCGTCGGGGCTCACGTACACGCCCGGCATGTACGCCGACGACTCCGAGCTCACCGAACTGTGCAGGGTCGTCGCGGCGCACAACGGGTACTACTGCCCCCACCACCGCAGCTACGGAGCCGGGGCCCTCCAGGCGTACGAGGAGATGGTGCGCCTCACCCGCACCGCGCACTGCCCCCTCCACCTCGCCCACGCCACCATGAACTTCGGTGTGAACAAGGGGAAGGCCCCCGACCTCCTCACCCTCCTCGACGCCGCCCTCGCCGACGGCGCCGACATCACCCTCGACACGTATCCCTACACCCCCGGCTGCACCACCCTCGTGGCGATGCTGCCCAGCTGGGCGAGCGAGGGCGGCCCGGACGCGATCCGCGCCCGGCTCCTGGACGACTCGACCGCCGAGAAGATCCGCCACCATATGGAGGTCATCGGCGCGGACGGCTGCCACGGCGTGCCCATCGAGTGGGACACCATCGAGATCTCGGGCGTGAGCGACCCCGGGCTCGCCTCCTGCGTCGGCAAGACCATCGCCGAGTCCGCGGCCCAGCGCGGCGAGGAGCCGTGGGTCACGGCCCGCCGGCTGCTGCTCAACGACAATCTCGGGTCGACGATTCTCCAGCACGTGGGTCACGAGGAGAACGTGCAGGAGATCATGCGGCACCGCGTGCACACGGGCGGCAGCGACGGCATCCTGCAGGGGTTCAAGCCGCACCCGCGCGCGTACGGCACGTTCCCGCAGTACCTCGGAAAGTACGCAAGGGAGCTCGGCGTGATGTCCCTGGAGGAGACCGTCGCGCACCTCACGTCCCGGCCCGCCGCCCGGCTCCGCCTGCCCGACCGGGGCGTCGTCCGTGAGGGCTACCGCGCCGACCTCGTCCTCTTCGACCCGGACACGGTCGCGGCGGGGTCCACCTTCGACGCTCCTCGTACGCTGCCGACCGGCATCCCCCACGTGCTGATCGACGGCCGGTTCGTGATGCGGGACGGCCGGCGCACGGACGTCCTCGCGGGACGTTCCGTACGCCGGACCCACTGACCGGAACCCGCCCGGCGGCTACTTCGTGGCCGTGGCCGCCGGCCGCGGCAGCTTGCAGCCCTTGCGGCCCAGGTCGATCTTGCTCGCCTTGCCGACGCACGGCACGATCCCGTACGTCTCCTGCGCGTAGTTGATGCCCTGCCGCACCGTCACCTTGCCCTTGCGGTCGATCTCACAGGGGTTGTTCAGGGTGCAGCGCTCACCGTCCTCGTTGCCCGTGTTGTTGACCGCGGTGACCTTCCCGGTCTTGTGGTCGATGACGGGCGACCCGGACGTGCCGCCGATGGTCTGGCAGGCGGGGGTGTAGCGGACGGAGTCCTTCCAGGTCCACTCCCCCTCCTTCATCCGGTACACGAAACCGTCGATGTTGCAGCTGTAGGTCTTCTTCCAGTAGCCGGAGACGACCGTGATGGCGCGCCCCTTGACCGGGTGGTCGTCCTCCAGCTCCAGCGGCTTGATGCCGTACTTCTTCGTGATGTCGCCGTAGGTCTCGGTGAGCTGGTAGATCGTGATGTCGGTGTCCGTCATGGTCGCGTAGGACACCTTCGACGCCTTGAGCGTGGCGACGTCGTTGGCCTTCGCGTCCAGCAGCTTGAAGGTACGGGTGGACGGCTGGTCGACGATGACCTCACCGGCACCGGGGAAACCCGTCTCTATGCAGTGGCCGTTGGTGAGGACGAGCGCCGGGTCGCCCGCCTTGGACTTCGGCATGCGGACCACCGAGCCGGAACAGTTGCTGAGCGCCACCGTCCCCGCGAAGTCGACGGCCTTGGTCTTGGGTCCCGCCTTCGCCGGGGTGCCATCCGCCCCCTGTGCGTTTCCCGCGACGGCCGGTGTCGCTCCCGCACCGGCCAGTGCGAGGGCCAGCAGTCCGCCCGCGACCGCTCTGCTCTTCTGTCCCATCTGTGGAGCCCCCCTCGTGACGTACGCCAGTCGTGCGATTGTCAGGGGCATTCTTGGGGGCCCTGTTGCGGGCGGACAAGGGGTGGGAACTCTTCCCTTTCACGCATGTGGTGTGATGCGGACAGAGTGCGTGCCGGGCCCCGAACCGAGGGTCAAGGTACGGGACTTGGGGTCCCAGGACTGCCGCACCCCGCCCTGCACGCGACCGCCCTTCGGGAAGTGCCGGGCGGGCAGCCGCACCTCCGTTCCGCCCCGCACACCCGTCTTTCCGCGCCAGCGCACCGTCAGCGCCTTCCGCTTCGCGTCCCAGCGGTACGCGATCGGGTCCCCCGCGATGGCAAGGGGCGCGGGGCGATCGAGGACGGGGAGCAGCCGCGTCGGCCTCAGCTTCGCGTCCCACGGCGCCCACGTGCCCGGGTCGTTGGACCAGTAGGCGAAGCCCGCCCCCATGTCGTCGGCCATGCGCTGCACCTTCTCGACGTACTCCATGGCACCCGGCAGCCCCACGTCGAGTCCGAACTCGCCGATGACGACGGGCGCCCCGAGGCGCCGCGCGGTCTTCTCGGTCTGGTCGCGCCACGCCCGCAGCGACCTGTCGACCTGCCCCTTGGTGCTGCCGGTGTAGCCGCCGCCGAGGTCCATGGGGAGGGGGTAGAGATGTGGCGCATAAGCGATGCGCGCCGCGTCACCGTCACGGCCGCCCTCACCGTCGGCGCGCGGGTCGTCCAGGCGCGGAAGGCCGGTCGCGAAGCCCCAGTTGGAGCCGATGGCGGACGGTTCGACGAAGAGCCAGTGGTCGCGGTCGACGGTGCGGATCGCGTCGATGGCGTCCTGGTAGAGCCGCGCGAGCGGTCCTGCCTCGAAGGCGGGGCCCTGCACGCTGCCGCCCCAGGGCTCGTTCATCAGGTCGTACCCGATGACCGTGTCGTCGTCGGCGAAGTACCGGGCGACTTCCCGCAGCGCGCCCACGTAGTACCCGCGCAGATCACGCCCGCCGCCTTCGACCGTCCCCCAGAAACGGTCGAAGGCGCGGACGGTCCCCGGTTCGGCGTAGCCGAGTTCCCAGGGGTCGGTGGGTGCCGAGGTCAGCCCGTCGGTCTCGGTCGCCCACGCCGGGGCTCCGTTGCCGCCGACACGCGGCCCGTACAGGTCCTGATGCATGTCGAGCAGGACGTGGTGTCCCCGCTCGCCGTACCAGCGCACCCGCTCGGCGACCTGCCGCAGATACGTCCTGTCGTACGTTCCCGGTGACGGCTCGACCTTGCGCCACTGGAGCAGGAAGCGGACGAAGTTCGTGCCCAGCTCGCGCCGTTCGCGTACGACGTCCTTCTCCTCGATCCACGGCAGGCCGTCGGGCGCCTGCTTGGCGCTGCTCGCCGTGGACAGGCCGCGCAGGACCAGGGCGCGCCCCTGCCGGTCGGTGATCCAGCGGTGACCGCTCGCGGTGTCGGCGGGCGCGGCGCCCGCACCCTGCGGCCCGACGGCGACCAGCAGCCCCGCCGCGACGGCGAGCACGACCGCGCCGACCGCGCCGCGCGCCCAAGTGCGCCGTTTCGCAGGGGACTTCATGGCCGGGATGGTAGATCGCCGGACCCGTCCCGCAACAGACCTGAGGCTTGTTCACTTTTTCCGGGCGGACCTCTGTCCGCGGCAACCGATGCGCCCTACAGTGGCGCGCCATGCGGACGACGAGGGTGATCGACGCGTTGCGGGCCCGGACGGATGCCTCGGCCGTGGTGGTGTGCGTCTGCCTGCTGCTCGTCCTCGCGCACGGCAGCGAGACCCTGCTGACCGCGTTCACGGCACGGGCGGGCCTGTCGGTGGTCCCGAGCGCCCTCGGCGTGCCCTTCGCCCTGCCCGGCCTGCGGGCGACGCCACTGGGCGCGACGGACTGGACCTGGCAGCTCTGCGAGAACTTCGCGGCCCTGCTCCTGATCGCGACCGCCGCCGCCCGTATGCGCTGCCACCTGCGCATACACCCCGAAGCGGGCCGGGCCCGCCGCCTGTTCGCGGGCTGGACGGCGCTGATGGCGGGCACGGCGGTGGCAGGCGCCTGGCGCGGCACGGTCGCGGCCCGCATGGTCGAGGCGGGCCTGTGGGGATGGCTGCTGCTCCCCCTGACCGGCGCCCTGTTCGGCGCGCTGTGGGGCGTGGCACTCGGCTGGCTGCCGGGCGTCGCGGCCCTCACGAGGCCCGGGCCGCTGCGGACAGCGCTCTAGACGGGTGGCACGGGCGGGGTCCTGATTCAGGCTGCCGTGCCGCCCGGCCCGTCTCCTAGGCCTCAGGCCGCCGTGTCGGTCCGGGTGCGGGCCGCGTACGCGCGGCGGGCGCGGCCCTCGCGGGGGCGGCGGCCTCGGGGGCCGCCTCGGTCGGAGGTCGGCTTCGGCGGCGCCGGGATGGTGACCGGCGTGCCCGAGGGGGTCTGCGCGCCCGTGATGCGCGCCAGCTCCGCCTCGCCCGAGCGCACGTCGGCGGTGTGCGGACGGATGCCCGCCGCGGCCATCAGCCGGGTCATGCCGCGCCGCTGCGCCGACGTGACCAGGGTGACGACGCTGCCGGAGCCGCCGGCGCGCGCGGTGCGGCCGCCGCGGTGCAGGTAGTCCTTGTGGTCGGCGGGCGGGTCGACGTTGACGACGAGGTCGAGGTCGTCGACGTGGATGCCGCGGGCCGCGACGTTCGTGGCGACGAGCGCGGTGACCTGGCCGGACTTGAACTGGGCGAGGGTGCGGGTGCGTTGGGGCTGGGACTTGCCGCCGTGCAGCGCCGCCGCCCGCACCCCGCTGTTGAGCAGGTGCGTGGTGAGCCGGTCGACCGCGTGCTTGGTGTCGAGGAAGAGGATGACCCGGCCGTCGCGGGCGGCGATCTCCGTCGTGGCGGCGGTCTTGTCGGCGCCGTGCACGTGCAGCACGTGGTGTTCCATCGTGGTGACCGCGCCCGCGGACGGGTCGACGGAGTGGACGACGGGGTCCTGGAGGTAGCGGCGGACCAGCAGGTCGACGTTGCGGTCCAGCGTGGCCGAGAACAGCATGCGCTGCCCGTCGGGCCGCACCTGGTCGAGGAGTTCGGTGACCTGGGGCAGGAAGCCCATGTCGGTCATCTGGTCGGCCTCGTCGAGGACGGTGACGGCAACCTGGTCCAGGCGGCAGTCGCGCCGCTCGATGAGGTCCTTGAGCCGTCCCGGCGTCGCGACGACGACCTCGGCACCGGCGCGCAGCGCCCCGGCCTGCCGCCCGATGGACATGCCGCCGACGACGGTGGCCATACGGAGCCGTACCGACCTGGCGTACGGGGTGAGGGCGTCGGTCACCTGCTGGGCGAGCTCGCGGGTGGGGACGAGGATGAGGGCGAGCGGGCGGCGCGGCTCGGCGCGCTGTCCCGCCGTGCGGGCGAGCGTCGCGAGGCCGAAGGCGAGGGTCTTGCCGGATCCGGTGCGCCCGCGGCCGAGGACGTCGCGGCCCGCGAGGGTGTTGGGCAGCGTGGCCGCCTGGATCGGGAAGGGCGCGGTGACGCCGAGTCCGGTGAGGGTCGAGAGCATGCCGTCCGGCAGGCCGAGCGCGGCGAAGTCCTCGACGGGCGGCAGGGCCGGGGTGACGGTGACCGGCAGCGTGAACTCTCCCTGGGGCGCGGCGGGACGACGGCTCCGGCCGCCGCCGGAGCCCCTGAAGTTCTGGGAGTACCGGCTGTTCGTGCGAGTTGAGCGGTTCATGTAAACCTCGAACCTTCCTCGATGCGGCGCGTGTCGAGGAATTCTCAGCGGGCACCGTCCGGTGCCGAGAACCGCAGGAACGGCCGGGGAAAATGAAAAGCATCCCCGGCCGTCGGGAAATCATTCCGGATTCGGCCAGGAAATACGTCGGGGAGAGTCACCCCCGAAAAAACAACGAGCTGGGGCCCGCACCCAAGGTGCGGGCCCCAGCTACGAAGTACGCGCGAGCGTCAGCGTCAGGCGGGAACGATGTTCTCGGCCTGCGGGCCCTTCTGGCCCTGCGTGACGTCGAAGGTCACCTTCTGGCCCTCCTGCAGCTCACGGAAGCCCTGGGTGGCGATGTTCGAGTAGTGGGCGAAGACGTCGGCGCCGCCACCCTCCTGCTCGATGAAGCCGAAGCCCTTTTCCGAGTTGAACCACTTCACGGTGCCAGTAGCCATGTCATATCTCCTTCGGGGCATTTGCCCGGAAGCCCACACTGTGCGGACTCCACGTCGCCGCGATGATTACCCTGTCCGGACATGACCGGCAAAACAAAGTGCCCCGCCGACGCAGAATGCCGGCCGAGCACTTGAAGTCTTTGGAAACCACAACTGCAACTGATAACGACACTAGCACGCACCGGCCGCCGCCGCAGGGTTTTCCATATCACTCCGCCGGTCGACGGATAAACCCTCATAGCGTGTCACCCGAAATTCTGCATTTGCCGTCACAGATATCTGGTGGCGCCAGGCGCAGCGTCGCCTCAGGGCGCGGGCGCCCCCTCGGACCCGGCGGCGGAACCACGCAGCTCCTCGTTGATCCGCAGCGCGTCCTCCAGCTGGTCCTCGAGGATGACGATGCGGCAGGCGGCATCGATCGGCGTGCCCTGGTCGACGAGCTCACGGGCACGCGCCGCGACGCGCAGCTGATAGCGGGAGTAGCGGCGGTGACCGCCCTCGGACCGCAGGGGCGTGATGAGACGGGCTTCGCCGACCGCCCGGAGGAAGCCGGGCGTGGCGCCGATCATCTCGGCCGCCCGGCCCATCGTGTAGGCGGGGTAGTCGTCGTCGTCGAACCGGTCGTGGCCGCGCGAGGGACTCTCTGGGGGCATCTGCACCTTTTCTGGAACGCGTCGAGGGGCCTGGTGCCGTGCGGCACCAGGCCCCGAGGGGTTTTCACCATCTACCGACCTTGCGTGCCGGCTATCTGTTTCCGCAGGAACACCCGTTCGGCAGGTGCTGCGGGGATCGCGGTTGCGTGACCGGGGACCACCTTCCAATCCGGGGCCTGCGGTACCCGGACTGCGGCGTGCCCGCCCGGGCGATCCAGATGGCGTCCACTCCTCTCACTCATCTCTCCCGGCACCCGTTTCTCTCGTCGCGGGCACCATCACTGGCTACATGAGGAACTCTAACCACGGGGATCGCGCATGTCTACCTCAGCCACGATAGATTTTCGGTGCCCGAAGAAGAGGTATCCGACCCGCCCCACCCGTCCGCACCTCGGTAAACTGACCAGTCATGTCGATCCCTGACGAGCTGCTCGTCGACATCGCCGCCCTGGTCGAGTCCGAGCACAGCAATCAGATGTCCCTCACCGTGGTCGTCGGCGGTGCCGTCATCACGGGGCGGCTGGCCCCCGAGGCCCTGTGGCGGCGGCGCGTCGCCGAAGTCCTGAAGGACTCCGACCGGCTCGGCCCCTTCGCCGCCGCGTTCGTGTCCCCCGAGGCGGATTCCGGCCCGCCCCCGGAATCCAAGTCGCCCACCCATCTCCACTTCCACCTGGCCCGGATCCTCCAGGGCAGCCTGGGCCTGCCGGAGACCGGCGGGATGTACCGCATCGCCCTGGCGGACGTGAGCGCCTGGACCGTGGGCGACCTCAGCTACTCCGACTCCTGACCCCGACCCTTCCCACCCGGGTGGCCGACGGGTCCCCCACGACAGGCCCCGGCTCGCCTTGAGTCGGGGCTTGTCAACTTTCCTCCCCGTGAGCTATATAAAAAGGCGTAGGGCATCGCACCCAACTTTCGAGGAGAGGAGTGACCCGTGATGCTCATGCGTACCGACCCGTTCCGCGAATTCGACCGACTCGCCCAGCAGGTCTTCAGCAGTTCCCGCCCCGCGGGAATGCAGATGGACGCCTACCGCGAGGGCGACGAATTCGTCGTCCACTTCGACCTGCCGGGCGTCGACCCCGAGTCGATCGACCTCGACGTCGAGCGCCACGTGCTGAACGTGCGGGCCGAGCGCCGCTCCCCCGCCCCCGAGGGCGTGGAGATGATCGCGGCCGAGCGGTCCACCGGAAGCTACGCCCGCCAGCTGTTCCTCGGCGACACCCTGGACACCGAGCGCATCGACGCCTCGTACGAGGCCGGCGTCCTGACGCTCCGCATCCCGGTGGCCGAGCGGGCCAAGCCCCGGAAGATCCACATCAGCGGCGGCGGCGACCGCAGGCAGATCGACGGCTGACGCGACGGACGAGACGGAGGAGAACGGCACGATGAGGTGGAGCGAACTCATCGAGACGGTGCGGGAGACCGGCCGGTACGACGGCCCGGCGGACGCGGAGCGCGTGACACGCGTCGTCCTGTCCGCCCTCGGCGGCCACGTCGTCGGGGACGTACGGGCCGAGCTGGCACGGCAGTTGCCGCCGGAGGCCGCACGGCTCGTCGCGGACCGCATCCCCGCCGCCCGGCCGCTCACGGCCGCGGAGTTCGTGGAGAGCGTGGCGCGGTGCCTGCCGGGTGCGACCCCGGCCACCGCCCGATGGGACGTCAGCTCCGTCCTCACCGCCCTGACCCAGGCGGTGGACGAGGAGCTCGTCGACCGCCTGCTGGGCCTGCTGCCGTCCGGCTACGCCCTGCTGTTCGGCAGGGCGGAGCTGGTGCGGGCGGCCTGAGGGGCGCCCGGCGAAGGGCCTGACACGCGGGTGCTGTCCGAGAATTCGAGCAACGACTCCCGGCCAGCACCCGCAGCAGTGACCGGTGACTACCGCCTGACGGAGGGCTTCGGCAGCTGGCAGCCCGCGCGGCTCAGGTCGATCTTGTTGCCGGCGCCGACGCACGGCACGATCCAGTAGGTCTGCTGCGCGTAGTTGATGCCTTCGCGCACGGTGACCTTGCCGTTCTCGTCGACCTCGCACGGGTTGTTGTCCGTGCAGCGCTCGCCGCTCTCGTTGCCGGTGTTGTTGACGGCGACGACCTTGCCGGTCTCGTCGTCGATCACCGGGGAGCCGGAGGTGCCGCCGATCGTCTTGCAGTCGGGGGTGTAGCGGACCGAGTCCTTCCAGGTCCAGTTCCCCTCCTTGAGGCGGTACGCGAAGCCGTCGACGCTGCACTTGTACAGCTTCTTCCAGTACCCGGACGCGACGGTGATCTTCCGTCCCTGCTCGGGCCGCGCCGCGTTCAGCTCCAGCGCCTTGATCCCGTACCGGCTCTCGATGTCCTGGTAGGTGCTGGTGGTCTGATAGATCGACATGTCCGTGTCGGTCATCGTGCCGTACGCGACCTTGCTGGCCCTGATGGTCCCGAGACGGCCGCCCGAGGCGTTGAGCAGCGTGAAGCTGCGGGACGAGGCCTTGTTGACGATGACTTCGCCCGGTGCGGGGAAGCCGCTCTCCAGGCAGTGTCCGTTGGACAGGACGAGGGCCGGGTCGGTGGGCTTGGAGTTCGGCACGCGGACCACGGAGCCGGAACAGTTGCTGAGCGCCACCGTTCCGGCGAGGGTGACGGCCTTGATCCTGGGCTGTGCGGGCGCTTCGTCGCCGACGGCTGTCGCGGGCGCCGCGGTTGCTCCGATGAGCAGAGCCGCGAAGCACGCACCGACGAGAGGCTTGTTCATGTGGGGGTCCCCTCAGATGACTAAGTGACCGAAGTTCCTTCGGCGTTGTCATGCGCATTGTTGGGGCGCCACGCCGCCAGGACAAGACCACAAACGGACACAACTGACCGCTGACAGGACGCCATGGAGCGGAACAGAACGCTCCGCCAGGCCCCACGGAACATCCCTTGTGTCCGAAAACACGAGGCGGCACGCGATACCCGCCCGTAAGCTCGCGGACATGCAGGTCATCCAGTCGACGAAGCTCTCCAACGTCTGTTACGAGATCCGGGGCCCGGTGCTCGAGGAGGCGATGCGGCTGGAGGCGGCCGGTCACCGCATCCTGAAGCTCAACACCGGCAACCCCGCCGCCTTCGGCTTCGAGTGCCCGCCCGAGATCCTCGAGGACATCCTCCGCAACGTCGGCACCGCACACGGGTATGGCGACGCGAAGGGCCTCCTCGCCGCCCGCCGCGCGGTCGTCATGCACAACCAGACCCTGGGCATCGAGACCGACGTCGAGCACGTCTTCATCGGCAACGGCGTCTCCGAGCTCATCGTGATGGCCATGCAGGGCCTCCTGGACGACGGCGACGAGGTCCTCGTACCGGCACCGGACTATCCCCTGTGGACCGCGGCCGTCTCCCTGTCCGGCGGCACCGCCGTCCACTACCGCTGCGACGAGCAGTCGGACTGGATGCCGGACCTCGCCGACATCGAGCGCAAGATCACCGACCGCACCAAGGCGCTCGTGATCATCAACCCGAACAACCCGACCGGCGCCGTCTACGACGAAGCGATGCTGCGCGGCCTCACCGACATCGCGCGCCGCCACAACCTGCTGGTCTGCTCGGACGAGATCTACGACAAGATCCTCTACGACGGCGCGACGCACACGCCGACCGCCTCCGTCGCGCCGGACCTGCTGACCCTCACCTTCAACGGCATGTCGAAGGCGTACCGCGTGGCGGGCTACCGCGTCGGCTGGATGGCGATCTCGGGGCCGAAGGCGCACGCGTCCTCGTACATCGAGGGCCTGACGATCCTCGCCAACATGCGCCTGTGCGCCAACATGCCGGGCCAGCACGGCGTCGTCGCGGCGCTCAGCGGGCGGCAGACGATCAACGACCTCGTGCTGCCGGGCGGCCGGCTCCTTGAGCAGCGCGACACGGCGTACGACCTGCTGACACAGATCCCCGGCGTGAGCTGTGTGAAGCCGAAGGGGTCGCTGTACCTCTTCCCGCGGCTCGACCCGAAGGTCTTCAAGATCAAGGACGACCGGCAGATGGTCCTCGACCTGCTCCGGGCCGAGAAGATCATGGTCGTGCACGGCACGGGCTTCAACTGGCCCGAGCCCGACCACTTCCGCGTCGTGACACTGCCGACGGCGACGGACCTCGCGGAGGCGGTCACCCGGATCGGGAACTTCCTGGACGGCTACAGCCAGCCCTGAACGACCACATCCGGCCCTGACCGGCTCTGACCAGCACCGATCGCCCAGGACTGGCCCCGACTCAACTTTAGACAGAATCTAAGCTAGGATGGTTTTCAAGCAACCGTTTGGAGGCCATCCCATGTACGAGCCGATCCGCACCAAGTCGGTCCACACGATGGCCGACGACGCGAGCTATCCGCACCGCACCCGCGAGGAGGAGCTGGACATCCAGCTCGCCGGACACCTCGCGGCGCTGCTCGCCCTCACCGACGAGCTGCGCGCCCTGTCCCCGTCGGCCGCCCTCGACGACGCCGCCGAGCGCCTCGCGCTCCAGGTGGCACGGCTGCGCGGAGGCGCGCTCCCGCCACGGTCCGCCGTCGCGGCCGCGGTCCACGAGCCCCACATCTCCGCCCTGCACCAGCGCGCCCACGCCCTCGCGGGCCGCGCCCTGGTGGTGGCGGCGTCCCGCGCCGACACCGCGGCGGCGATCCTGGCCGCCGAGCGCATGGACGCCCACGCGGACGCCTCGCGCCTCGTCGGCGCCTCCTGATCGGCCCCGGTCCGCGGCCGGGGAGGCCACGGACCGGGTGCCACCCACCACGGCGACAGCTGGGGGTGCCGGCCGCCTAGGCGGTGATCTTGACGGTCGCCGTCGCGGACGAACCCTCGTGCAGGGCGTCACCCGCGTAGCTCACCGTGTAGAGCGTCTTGCCCCGCTTGCCGGGCAGGTCCTTGACGCTGAACGTGCCGTCCGCCGCGACCGCCGCCGACGTCAGCTCGCCCGTCGTGCCGAACCGGTCGGTCCGCGTCACCTTCAGATCGATCCCGGACGGCAGCGCGCGCCCCTGCCCGGTCAGCTTGCCGGTGATCGAGACGCCGCCCGCGCGGGTCGCCTCCGCGGGCGCGGTCAGCTCGATCCCCGTCGAGGCCTTGGCCACGTCCACCGTGAGCGTGACGTCCTCGGCCGGGCGGTGCGTGACGTCGCCGAGGAAACGCAGCGTGTACGTCG
Organism: Streptomyces venezuelae; assembly: GCF_008642315.1. NCBI lineage: Bacteria > Bacillati > Actinomycetota > Actinomycetes > Kitasatosporales > Streptomycetaceae > Streptomyces > Streptomyces venezuelae. The sequence goes on from NZ_CP029192.1 coordinate 3,391,109, forward strand.
CCTCGCCGACCCGGTCCGGCACGTCGAGGACGGTGAAGCTGCCGTCGGCCGCGACCCTGGCGGCCGCCACCTCCTGCGTGCCGTCGGCGTCCTTGCGGACCGCGGCGACCTTCACGGGCTCGGCGGGTGCGGGCCCGTCGAGCTCCAACTTGCCGCGGATGCCGACGGGTTCGCCGACGACGGGCTTCGAGGGCGTGGTGGTGAGGGTGCCGGTGAAGCGCGAGTCGTACTGGGCGGCCGGCGGCTTGATGACGTGCAGCCAATGACCGCTGCCGCCGTCGGAGGTCACCGCGAAGAGCCGCGAGCCGTCCTTGGCCCAGCCGAGCCCCTGCGGCACGACCCGCGTCCCGTCCAGGTCGCCCTCGAAGGCGAACTCCAGCGGCGTGGTGCCGTCCTTCGGGTCGGCGGGCTGGATCAGCAGGTCCGCCGCGCTGCCGGTGGCGGCCGCGCCCCGCGCCACGTACTTCCCGTCGCCGCTGAACGCCACCGCCGACGCCTTCGCGCCCTCCGGCAGCGGCTGGTAGCCCGTCGGGGCGTCCGCCAGGTCACCGGCGTCGAGCAGCCGCGTGCCGTATGCCGCGTCCGCCACGGCGATGCGCCTGCCGTCGGCGCTCTGCGCGATGTCCTTCAGGTCGAGCGCGCCCTTGCCCTCGGCGTCGGCGAACCGACGCGAGGGGCCCCGCACGAGACTGTCGCCGCTCGCATCGAACGTAG